>JAAFJS010000099.1 GCA_013298985.1 Cytophagales bacterium | reverse complement strand
GCCGTTGCGCGTAAGATATTGGACAGCAATCGTAGCATTGGCGAAGGCAAATGGAAAAACTGGGAGCCGATGGGATTTTTGGGGCAAGACCTTCGCGGCAGAACGCTTGGCATTGTGGGTATGGGTAGAATAGGACAGGAAATGGCGCGCCTTTGCGCGAATGCTTTTGATATGAAAGTTTTGTACTTTTCTAATACCGTCAAGCCCGAAATTGACAAGGAAGTGGGTGCAAAAAAAGTCAGTTTCGGAGAGCTTTTATTCCAGTCTGATGTGATTTCAGTGCATACAAGCCTCAATGACGGTACACGAGGCATTTTTGAGAAAAAGGCTTTCCAAACCATGAAAAAAAGTGCTATTTTTATCAATACTTCGCGTGGAGAGATTCACAATGAAACCGATTTGATAGAGGCACTATCTACAGGTATCATTTGGGGCGCAGGGCTGGACGTTACCAATCCTGAGCCGATGTCGTCTGATAGTCAGCTACTTACCATGCCAAATGTAATCGTTACGCCACACATAGCCTCCGCTACGATTGACACCCGCGCCAATATGGCTTTTATTGCGGCGCAAAATATCATCAAAGGGCTGAAAGGAGATAAATTAGTGGGCTTTGTCAATCCGCAAGTAAGCAAGCAATGAACGCCTTATATACCAAAAAACTCTCCGTTGGCTATTTTTTGAAGCCCAAAACAAGTAAAATTTTACTTTCTGACCTCAATTTGGGGCTGGAAAAAGGCAGACTTACCGCACTGATTGGCATAAATGGCGCAGGCAAATCTACCTTATTACGGACGTTGGCGGGCTTACAAAAACCTTTGCATGGCTCAGTTATTTTAGAAAACAAACCACTTTTTTATTATTCCAACCATCAAATTTCCAAACAAATCAGCCTCGTGCTAACTGAAAAAATAGAAACAGGCTTGATGTCAGTCAGGGAATTGGTTTCTTTTGGGCGTTATCCATATACAAATTGGCTGGGAAAATTGAACAAAACCGATATTGAGTGCATTGAAAAAGCAATGGAAATTACGCAAATTACCCACTGGGCAACTGAAAAACTGAGCCAACTCAGCGACGGTCAGCAACAAAAAGTGTGGATTGCCAGAGCCTTGGCGCAGGATACTCCCTTGCTGTTTCTGGACGAACCTACGGCGCACTTGGACATCATTAACCGATTGGAAATCATGCTTTTACTTCGCAGAATTGCTGAAAACCAACAAAAGGCAGTCCTGATTGCTTCGCACGACTTAACCGAACTGCTGCAAATAGCGCATGACATTTGGCTGATAGACCAACATGAGCTAATTGTAGGCACACCAGAAAAAATCATTCAAGAAGGTAAAATTGAAAGTATTTTTGCCAAAAATAATCTTACTTTTGACCGAGAAAACAAAAATTTTAAGGTGAATTTGTAAAAATGAAAGTAATACTTTTGGGAACAGGCACATCACAAGGCGTTCCCGTTATCGCCTGCGAGTGCAAAGTTTGTAAGTCATTGGATTACAGGGACAAACGACTGCGCGTATCCGCATATATCGAGGTAGCTGGTCAGCACTTGGTCATAGATACGGGTCCCGATTTTCGCCAGCAGATGCTCAGGGCAAACATTCATCAGCTTGATGCTGTGCTATTTACGCACGAACACAAAGACCACATCGCGGGGCTTGATGATGTGCGCGCCTTCAATTTTAAGTACCAGAAAGATATGCCTGTCTACGCGCGCAAGCAAGTCGCGGACAAGATTCGCAAAGAGTACGATTATATTTTTGCAGAAACTAAATATCCAGGAATCCCACAAGTAGAAATACAACTCATTGAAAATCAAAATTTTAGTATTGGAAATATTGAAATTATCCCTATTGAAGTGATGCACCACGAGTTGCCTGTTTTTGGTTTTAGGATTGGTGATTTTACCTACATCACTGATGCCAAAACGATAGCTGATAGCGAAATAGAAAAAGTAAAAGGCACTAAAATATTAGTTATCAACGCATTAAGGAAAGAGGAACACATCTCACATTTTAATTTGGCAGAGGCGTTAGCAATTATTGAAAAAATAAATCCTAAAAAAGCCTTTTTGATACACCTGAGCCACAACATGGGGCTACACAGAGAGGTCAGCAAGGAACTCCCTGCTAATGTGGTACTTGGCTATGATGGGCAGGAAATTTATTTGTAAATAAAATTCCTTACGATTCTTGACAAAACAAAAACCCAAAGAACACATACAATTTGTATTCTTTGGGTTTTATAGTTAAAAAACAAGGTTGTTTTTTAGTTTAATACTTCATTTACCTCTGTATAGGACAAGTTCCAAGCGTCCGCTACACCTTGGTAAACAACTTTGCCATTGACTACATTCAAGCCAAGCAAGAGGTCTTTGTTCGTTTTGCAGGCTTTTTGCCAGCCATTGTTTGCCAACTGTAGTATGTAGGGCAAGGTGGCATTGGTCAGCGCAACCGTAGAGGTATAAGGCACCGCGCCAGGCATATTTGCCACGCAATAATGCACAATGTCGTCTATGATATAGGTAGGATTTTCGTGCGTAGTTGCGCGGCTTGTTTCGAAGCAGCCACCTTGGTCAATCGCCACATCTACCAGCACCGTTCCTGCACGCATATATTTGAGCATCTCGCGCGTGATTAATTTGGGAGCTTTTGCACCAGGAATCAAGATAGCCCCAATAATCAAATCAGAAAGTTTTATCTCTTGAATAATATTGTATCTACTTGACATGACAGTAGTTACGTTAGCGGGCATAATGTCGTCCAGCACGCGCATACGCGGAAGGCTCACGTCCATAATGGTTACATTTGCGCCTAAGCCTGCCGCCATTTTTGCCGCCTGTGTCCCTACGATACCGCCACCAAGCACCAGCACATTCGCCGCTTTTACACCAGGTACGCCGCCAAGCAAAATGCCACGACCCTTAATTGGTTTTTCCAAGTATTTTGCACCCTGCTGCACAGACATTCTACCTGCCACCTCTGACATCGGAATCAGCAAAGGCAGACTGCGGTCAGGGCGTTCTACAGTTTCATAAGCCAAGCAAACGGCGTTACTTTTAATCATAGCGTGTGTGAGTTCTTCGGAAGAAGCAAAGTGGAAATACGTGAAAACCAACTGATTAGGTTTGATTAAATCATATTCCTGTGCTACTGGCTCTTTCACCTTTACGACCATCTCCGCAATGTCAAAAACTTCTTTGGCTGTGCCTAAGATTTTTGCACCCACTTCCTTGTATTCATCATCAGAGAAACCGCTATTTTCTCCTGCACTTGCTTGAATATAAACAGTATGCCCTTTGTCGACCAGTTCGTCTGCGCCCGCGGGAGTGAGGGCTACACGATTTTCATTATTTTTGATTTCTTTTGGAACACCAACTATCATGTCTTTCGTTGTTTATGTGTGAAATATTTTGTTTTCTTGTAAAACCACAAAGTAAACAGAAAGTTATGTTTAAATCAAATTCAGCATCATTTTAATATTTGCTCTTTGGAAAGGCGAAGTAGAAAGCTCCACTTTGAAAAATCCAATTTTCTGATACAGGCTAATCGCAGGTATGAGCTTTGTATTACTTTCCAAGAAAATTTGCTTTGCTCCCATTGCGCGAGCCTGCTCTACGGCATACTGACAAAGTTTTTTGCCAATCTGTCTGCCCTGATATTCCTCACTGACCGCCATTTTTGCCAGCTCAAATAAGTCATCATTTACCTTGATTAAAGCACAAGTCCCAACGACTGTATCTTGGATTTTTGCAAAAAATATTTTGCCGCCGTCTTCCAAAATGTATTTTTCGGGTTGCTCTAATTGCTCCAAATCGTGGGTTTCTAAGGCAAAATATTTGGTAATCCATGCCACATTGAGTGCTTTGAAATTCTCTTTCATAGAGGGGTTATAGTCCACCAGCAGGACTGCCTCAGCTTGTTGTTTTTTGATTGTTTCCATGATTCTATTATAAAAACTTTTTTCAGTTAATAATTTTTCCATTTCTTCTATCGCAAAAAGCAAATGATTTCGTTGGCTATGAAGCAGTTGCAGATTAGTTTGCGAAAATGCCGTCCAGAGTTCGTGCAGGTGTGGGCGCAGGTCTTTCCCTTTTTGTGTCAAGGACAAAAAGCGTTTCCTGTGGTCATGCTCAGATTTTTTTGATTGGATAAGTCCTTCTTTTTCAAGCTCTTTGGCTATCTGAATTACCGCAGGGTGGCTAATCTCCAAGTCCTCTGCTATTTCCATGATACTCAGCGCGTCTTTTTCACTGAGCAGGTAAAAAACCGTAAACCACTTGGACTCAAACTTAAACCCAAACTCCTGATAGATTTGGGAAACGTCTTTCATCATCATATCGCTGAGGCGCATCAGCCTGCTTCCCAGTGCCAATTCCGCTAATTTTTCAAATGTTTTCATATATGTTTTTTAATACGTAAGCAATTACGTATTAAGTTTTTAAAAATCCAAATGAAAATATATTTATTTTTGACTAATGGCGACTGAGTTGTTTTTTTGGTAGTGTTAAAGATGTAATACTGCGTTGCAGGTGAAAACTCACTGCAACGGCATTTTAGCATTACTTGCTGAGGACTACCGTTTTTTTAATCAACAGCAATTCAAAAAAGATTTTTTTTGCTGTAATTAGCTCAAAAAATAAGGTTTCAACACAAAAATAACTTAGGGAAGGTATAGTGTAGCTTCGTTATTTACTTGTCCTTCATTTTTAATCAATATCTAATGCGATTTTATTTGGAAATGTTAATTTTTTTCCTAATTTTGATAGGCAAATATGACATACTACTTAACAGAAAGTTTTGACCTCAACTGCTATGAAATAGTATTTTTCCAAGAACAAATAGGTTGTTTTTGTGTAAAATTTACACTATATGTTTTTTTTTGTTAAAGACGTAAAAAGAGTGCCTTATTTTATTACATGACAGCAACTATTTGTTAAAAAAGAACGTATTATTCTTATTACCAAACACCATTGATTTCGCATACGAAAATGACAAAACGAATACTTTTATTTGCACTATCTTTGACTATGATTTCTTCGTCTTTCGCGCTTTCTTTTAGCGACAAGCTACCCGCAAAGAACGAACCGTCAAAGGCTGTAGCCAAAACTCTGGCTATGGACAATAGCTTCTTTTCTGATGATAAACTTTTTGCCAACGACCAAATAGACGTTAGCAATATCTATCCTAATCCCGCAACTGATGTCGTAAATATCAATTATTCATTCATGCAGGCAGACGTGAGGGCTAAAATCACTATCAGAAATGTACTTGGAAGTGTAGTGGCAGAAGAAGAACTGTCGCCCCAAGCCAAGCAGATAGAGATTCAGGTCAATGAATACACCGCAGGTTTGTATTTTTACACACTTTCTATCAACAATAAAAGCGTGATTACTAAAAAGTTTTTGGTCAAAAGATAAGACGAGGTTATCGGGCTTTGGTAAGCCATTCTTCTGGATTTAACCTTTTTTTATGTTGCCAAACTTGGAACTGCAATAAAGCCACGCCTTCATTATTGACTCCTACTGCGCCTATCAAGGTTTTTGCTTTTACTTTTTCCCCAGTTTTGATTTTTACGCTTTGTAGCTGGGCATAAACGGTGAAGTATTCCCCATGTTGCACCAATACCATGTAATAATTGCCCATGACCTTGCTCACTGCGGTTACTACGCCATCATAAATGGTTCTGACACTTTCGCCTTGATTGGTGCTGATATCGACACCTAAGTTATCGATGATGATATTTGCCAATACGGGGTGTTCTTGCTTGCCAAACTTTCCTACTACTTTGCCTTCCTGAACAGGCCACGCCAGCTTTCCTTTTGCCTCTGCGAAAGATTTGGAAGCGAGGCTAATCGTTTCTGGTGTGCGATTAGTCGCTTTTTCTCCAAGTTGAGTGCTACTTTCCAGTTTGCTTGCCCTACTTACTGCATCGCTAACAGCTTTTTCTAACTGTTGGATTGCCCTGCGGCGATTTTCTATTTCTATCAATAATTCTTTTTCTCTATTTTTAAATGAGCCAACTATCATCAGTTGTTCGGTGCGAAGTTCATTTAATTTTTTCTGCTGGTTTTGGTGCAAAGAGAGCAAATCTGCGCGTTCTATTTTCTGATTTTCCAACAGTTTTTTTTGGTGAGCAAGCTCTTTTTGGTGTTTCTGAATCCGTTTTATTTGTTTTTTTCTTTCTTCATCATATTGTTTGAGGTAGTGAAGGCGGGACATGAGCTGGTTAAAAGAGGCAGAGGAAAACATAAAAGAAAGTTTCTCCATACTATTTTTTGTTTTTGAGGAAAGGTAGAGCATCTCGGCATACTCATCTTTGAGTTTTTGCAGTTGGGTTTGATTTACTTTCATGGACGAATCTGTCTGTGCTATTTCTTGGTCTATGAGTGGAATTTCCTGTAAAATGGTATTCATTAGCAGGCTTCTCTGCTCGATTTGGCTGTTGATTTGGTTAAGTTTTCCCAGTTTTTCTTGTTTGAAGTGCTGTGTTTTTTGCAAAATATGGTCAGCCTCATCAATTTTTCGTTGTTGGGATTTGCGCTCACCTTCAAGGTCTTGCTTGTTTTTTTGGGCGTATATTGAGTATAAGCCACCGCCCCAAAGGGAGATGATGAGTAGTAGAAATAGTTTTTTCATTGTAAAAAGGGGTTTAGGCAAAGATAGAAAAAAAAATCAAATCTTACTATACATTTGGTTGATTTCCTGATAGATTTTGGTGCTTAATACCGAATATTCTTCTATTTGGATAGCTTCGGAAGCTAAGTGATGGTCAAGCTCGGCAAACTGCTCGTTGATGTGCTTGCGAATATCACCAATATAGCTTTTGAGGTTTTGGTCTAATTCCTTGCTCAGTTTTTCACGATTGCTGTCTAAGGCTTCGGAAGCCTGCTTAATAAACTTTCCTTTTTGGGTTTGGGCAATACCACCCGCCGCAAGCAAGCTAAGGGCGGTCAGTATGCCTCCTGTAATGTCTGCGACTGCTGCCGTAGAGATTGCCACCACTGCCGTCCCTATTGCCGCCATGCCTCCTGCTATGTTTACACCTGAATAATCTATTTTGTTTTTGATGATATTTTCACCTTTGAAAATAGGGGATTTGTCTATAAAATCTGTCAGATTGTAGCGCAGGCGATAGACCATTTCGTTGCGCTTAGTGTCTATTTCCCCAAACATTTCTTTGGCACTTTTGGGTATTTCTTTGAGGTTATCGAGTTCGTTTTTTACGCCAATCACCATGTACTGAATGTCGCTTTTGATGCTATCCACGCCTGTTTCCAGAATCTCATTAATGTCTTTGTTCAGCTTGGCTACGTGTTCATTTTTTAGTTTTTCCAGCCAATCTTTTGTAGTTTCCCCTCCAAAAATGGACTTGATAGACTTAAAAGTGAGGTTAAAAAAGCCAACGCCCTCTTTTAGCGTAGCCAGCGTCGATTCGCTGTTGGCATTGTAAGTTTGAAGGCATTTATTGAGCAAGGTTTGGATATTGGCATTTGCCAAATCTTCCTTTGCTTGCATCACATTTTTGATTTTGGTTCGCACTGTCAGGTCAGCATTGTACCTGCTTTTGCGGTGGTTAAACTCCTGTTCTATGGATTCTTTGAGCAAACTAAGCGTTTTGGTATCGTCTTGGATTTTGTCTTTGGCGGCATTGACCAAAATATGTGTATTGATGTATTCTCGTAACTCGCCAAAGCCACTTTCTTGCTTTTTTTCCTGATTTTCCATCTGTGAAGAAGTGATAAAAATCAGTGGCGAGTCCACGCCCTCGTCGTGTGCGTAGCGCGCAAGGGAGGTTTTGTATGCCTGTGCCTCTTCCTTGCTATAACGGTCTGATTTGGTGAGGATAAAAATGATTTTTTTACTCCATTTTCCTTTGATTTTTCGAAAAAGCTCCCAAGCGGACTGGACGTGAATATTGTCCATTTGGAACACAAAAACGACCAGATTGCAATGTGGAATAAATTTTTCTGTGATTACCTGATGCTCTATCTCTCGGCTGTTCGTTCCTGGCGTATCTACAATGGTGATTTCTTTCAAAATCTCGGCAGGATATTCTTTTTGAGCAAGGCGTTTGTGGTAATCTCTGGTGAGATTTTCTGTGATTCCATAGACTATTTTCTGAACTTCCATCGTGCAGATTTCGTGGCTGGTACTGCAAATATTTGCCCCCAAGAGTGCGTTCACAAAGCTACTTTTGCCTGCATTGACCTCACCTACAATCACAAACATAAAATTTTCTTGGATATGCTCAGTTTGCGCTTTGAGAATCTCGATGGTTTCCTGATTTGCACCAAATCGATTGGCAATTTCGAGCAGGGACGTGCAGATGCTTCGAAGCGAAATTTTGAGTTCTCTGATGTATTGATTGACAGCAATGGCGTTCATGGAGATTGTGTTTTAATATTTATTAGGTTAAAAGTAATAAATCTTGTGTTTAATGTGCTGTTTACTTAATTTTTTATTTTAAAATTGTAAAAATTTCACTATTTAACCATTCAATAATGTATGTATAACGAACCAATGTTAAAAGACAACGCCCTGAAAGACAAAGTAATATTAGTTACTGGTGGCGGAACAGGCTTAGGAAGGTCAATGAGCAAATATTTTTTGCAACTTGGCGCAAAAGTGGTCATTGCCAGCCGCAAACTGCCTGTGCTGGAGCAGACAGCCAAGGAATTAGAAGAAGAAACAGGTGGCACTGTGCTTGCGCTGGAGTGTGATGTTCGCAACTATTTAGAGGTAGAAAAAACCTTACAAGCTATTATTGAAAAGTTTGGGAAATTAGATGTATTGCTCAATAATGCCGCAGGGAACTTTATTAGCCCTACCGAAAGGCTCTCACCCAAGGCATTTGACGTGGTGATTGGGATTGTTTTGCAGGGAACGTATAACTTTACGCTGGCGGTGGGCAAGCATTGGATTGAGCAAAAACAGCGCGGTACGATACTCAATATTGTTACGACTTATGCGTGGACTGGTTCGCCTTATGTAGTGCCTTCTGCCTGTGCAAAGGCGGGTGTACTTGCGCTCACTCGTTCATTGGCAGTAGAATGGGCAAAGTATGGGATTCGTTCTAACGCCATTGCACCAGGTCCATTTCCTACCAAAGGTGCTTGGGACAGGTTATTTCCTGAACCACTGCGCGAAATGATGAAGGTGGAAAAGAAAGTACCACTGGGGCGCGTGGGTGAGCATCAGGAATTAGCAAATTTGGCGGCGTACTTGGTTTCAGATTTCAGTTCGTATGTAAATGGAGAGGTAATGACCATTGACGGTGGCGAGTGGCTCAAAGGTGCGGGCGAGTTTAGCCATTTGGATATACTCACCCCCGAAATGTGGGACGTTGCTGAGAAGATGGTCAGAGGCGCAAAGGGAAGTTAAAACGGGTGGTCAATTTTTTTTTAATTCTTTATTGCTTAAAGATAGCGTCATGGAAAAAATATTGCTTTTTAATGGAAAACTATTAGACATTACCATCAATCGCCTCTGCCAGCAACTGATGGAAAATCATGCTGATTTCGCAGATTCGGTTTTGATAGGTATGCAACCGCGTGGACGTTTTTTTGCAGATAGAATCAAACGAAAATTAGACGAACTCACAGGCAGAAATATCCCCATCGGTTATTTGGACACTACTTTTTATCGCGATGATTTTCGCCGTCGCGAGCAGTTGCTGATACCCAGTGAAAATAAAATTCCTTTTTTGGTAGAAAAAAAAGAGGTGATTTTGATTGATGATGTGCTGTTTACGGGCAGAACGGTGCGCGCTGCCCTTTCCGCGCTCAATGAGTTTGGCAGGGCAAAACAGATAGAGCTTTTGGTATTGGTGGATAGAAAATACAGTCGCGACTTGCCCATTCAGCCCGACTACGTGGGGCGAACGGTAAATACCATTCAGTCGCAGCGCGTACACGTAGAGTGGAAAGAGCAAGGCACAGCCGAAGATACGATTTGGCTGATAACTGAAAGTAAATGAGGTTAGACAATTTCATTGGGGAGTCGTATAAAAACGTGAATATTAAACTCCTAACGGAGTTTTTTGCGAATCATAATTACCATTTCTACCAACATAAAACTCCTAATGGAGTTTAGAAATGCTTAAAAAGTTGAATTACTATAAATAACTCATCAACTTCAAAATAGCTCATTTTTACTCAAAAAAATAAAGAATGACACCCAGTGGAACTTTCAAAATGATAGCGCAAACGATGTTTGGCTTGGAAGATATATTGATAAATGAACTGCAAGAACTTGGGGCAGAGGGTATCGAAAAGCACAATCGCGCAGTTGGATTCTCAGGAAATTTGAGTGTGATGTATAAGGCAAACCTTTGTTTGCGGACTGCCTTGCGTATCTTAGTGCCTATTCATCACTTCGAGGTGCAAAGTGAGCAAGATTTGTACGACAGAATCAAGGAGATGAAATGGGAAGACTGCATGGACGTAGATGATACGCTGGCGATTAATTGCTCGCTGAACTCCACGCTTTTCAGACATTCCCAGTATTTGGAACAAAAAACCAAAGATGCCATTGTTGACCGCTTTCGTGAACTGTTTGGGCGACGACCTTCGGTGGATACGCTTCGCCCTTCCCTCCGCATTAATTTGTTTATAAACCAAGAAAAGTGCATTGTTTCCTTAGACAGTTCGGGGGAATCTTTGCACAAGCGCGGCTACCGCGACCAAACTAACCTTGCACCCATCAACGAAGTGCTGGCGGCGGGCTTGGTTTTGCTGACAGGCTGGGACAAAAAGAGCAATTTTATAGACCCTATGTGTGGCTCAGGCACGATTTTGATTGAAGCGGCATTGATTGCAGCCAATATTCCCCCAGGCTGTTACAAGGAATTTTTTGGGTTTGAAAAATGGAAAAACTTTGACCAAGTGCTTTGGGACGTGATTTTTGATGATGCCATGAACGAAGTCAATAAAGATAAACCAACAATTTTAGGCGGTGAAGTTTCAAAAAACGTGGTGCGAAAAGCAATCGTCAATGTCAATGAGGCAAATCTAAAAAACAATATTCGTATCGAAACTTGCGCTTTCGAAGACTTGGACGCACCCGAAGGCAGGGGAATTTTGGTCATTAACCCACCCTACGGCGAAAGAATGGACAAAGACGAGGACATCAACGCGCTCTATAAATCCATTGGCGATACGCTGAAAAAGAAGTGGGCAGGATACGACGCTTGGATTATCACCTCCAATATGGAAGCCGCAAAGCACATTCGCCTGAATCCAAACCCCAAAATCAAGCTGTTCAACGGCTCGCTCGAATGTAGATTTATGCGCTACGAACTTTATAGTGGCACAAAAAGAAAAGACAAACTGGCGCAAACTACCTAAGATAAAAAAACAAAGTTTCCTTATTTTTCAGATGAAAAACGTTGGAACGGAAAAGGAATAGGCTCTTGGGGGAAGTCTATCTTGTTATGGTGCATATTTAGCTCTATCTGAGGGCTTATTTTAGTGTTTTTATCTGATTTATAGTCCAATATCGCCGTACTGGTAAACGGAATCAACTGCTCACCTATAATTTTGAAATCTTCATAGCGAAGCACCAATTCATTTTTGGTGTCGCGCTGTTTCACATTCATTCTTTGTAACTTGTAGTGTTCGCGACTGATGAGGCTTATCAAGTCAAAGTTGCCCTCGTCTTGTACCAGTTTGAAATGTTCTTTCTCTATGGCTATTTTCCCGCGCTCCTTCACCTCGACAGGCAAATTGCCAATAATGAGAGATTCTACCATCTTGAAGTCCAACGGAAAACTAATTTTTTCACCTAAGCCTTTCATGCTCAGTAGTGTCATACTTTTGTTCATTCGGTCTAAAATGAGTACCGAATCTTTGGTAATCACCACGCGCATCGCCTCTATGCCCAGCATCGGCTTTATAGAAAGCCAAACAATGCTGTCCTTTTTCATGCGAATATCTACCGCCGAACTCAGTTCTTGGTGGCTGTCCTTGTAAAGGATTTTGGCGCGCGAGGTCAGATAGACAAACTTGGTTTCCTGCACCTTAAAGCTATCTCCTAACTGCTTGTTTATCAGTGTTTTTTTGCCACAAGCGACAAAAAGCAATACCAATAAAGGAAAATAAAATACTAATTTTTTCATAATTTTAGTTTCATTCAGATATAGATTCATCAGAAATTAGCCACAGAATAGAAGTCTATACGCCTTCACCTCCATGCTTCGCCCAAAGATAATAAATTTTTCTTAGATAAAACCTACACAAGCAAATAGAGTAATTGGTTGGGTAGCAAATTTTAAATAATCCTGTTTCCCTTGCAAAAATCGTAAAGAAATATGTAAATTGCTATTTTTCCAAAATTATACACATAACTTACATTCAATAGAACCATGCCTACAAAATTGACGAAAGCCCAGCTCGAAAAACATCTTCAATCTATCGGACCCGCAGGAGTTTACAAAGAGATATTGATGCTTTTTAGCAGATTCGAAGAAGTGAAAAACTACTATGAAATTGCCCTCACTGACTCCTCTGAAGTTTTGACAGAATACAAAGCAAAAATAGAAAAGGAATATTTCCCTAAGCGCGGCAACGGCAAAGCGCGAAGTAGCGAAGCGCGCAAGGTAGTAAGTGAGTTCAAAAAAGTAGCCAAAAATGCAGAAGATGTCATCAACTTGGTGTTGTATAGAGCAGAAATAATGCTTAGGTTTACCAATGAATACGGCGATATTGATATGCCTTTTTATGATACCCTTTGCCGCAGCTATGAAGAAGGCTGCAAACTCATAGCAAAGCACCATTTACAAGAAAAATACAAAGCCAATTGCGAAGAGTTAATCGAACAAACCCACAAGTTTGGGTGGGGCGTAACTGAAGATATGCAACAAACTTTTGAGCAATATTTTGGTGAATAGGATGCTTGTGATTCTGTGTGATAATGCTTTATACTGCAAAAATTTCATATTTTCTTATTTAAAACCTTGTATTTTCGCCATTCAATCTCCACAAGATTAGACAAACAAAGAAAAAAACTTTGCATTTGTCAGCGCATTTTTGTTAATTTTGCGTTTTAGAAAGTAAGTCATATTTTTTAACTTAGTGTTCATCTTTCGAAAATCTTTTGCCTCTCATGCAACCATTTAGAGATTTAGTGGGTCTTCATGGTGGTGTGCAGGTAAACGGTTTTCTTCATTATAAAGCAACCTGACCAAATTTTTAATGCAGAATATCGGACACGATAATGAAGAAAAACAGCTCATCGCAGACTGCTCCAAAGGTAACGGCAAAGCGCAACGTGCTTTGTACGAACGTTATTACAGGAAAATGTATGTAGTTGCTTTGCGCTATGCGAAAACGACTTTCGAGGCAGAAGATATTTTACAGGAATCTTTCATCAAGATATTTAACCATATCAAAGATTTTAGTTTTGATTCCTCGCTTGACTATTGGATAAAACGAATCGTAGTCAATACTGCCCTGAAACAAAATCGCAAAAAGTTGGAAAAAATGAATATGGACGATGTAACTGAAATATTTAACGAACCAACAGAAGATTTTACGTTTTCAGATTACAATTTTCAAGAGTTACTCAAAATGATACAACAACTCTCTACTGGCTATCAAATGGTTTTTAACCTGTATGCCATCGAGGGCTACAAACATAGTGAAATCGCCACCATGCTGGGCATCAGTGAAGGAACTTCCAAATCACAATATGCCAGAGCCAAAGTGCTGATACAGAAAATGTTGGAAAAAGAAGAACAAAAAGTAAACGCGTAAACGGAGGGCAAACTTAGCTTTGCTTTAAACAATGAAACCTGAGCAAAATAACATGGAAGACCTTTTTAGGTCGGCATTCGAAGATGCTTCCTTAGAACCACCCCACAAAGAAAAAATGTGGGGAATGATTGCTAATGCTATCCCAAAACCGCCCATACCTATTTACAAAATGGCTTGGTTTAGGGTAAGTGGTATTGCGGCTTCTATTGCCTTGCTTTTGGGCGTTTTTTATTTTTTGAATGACAAACCAACTCCAATTAGCTACACAGACGAAACAGGAAAACCTGCTATTGTCGAAAATACACAAAAGAACACTGAAAATATAAAAAAGGACAAGAAAAACGAGGTCATCAGTGCCATTCCAAATCCAGCAGAAAAGCAGAAATCTTCTGAACAAATTGAAAATCAGCTAAGTACCGCAAAAGATAATCTCCCTCAAAATACGGAAAGCAAACTCATTGAGAAAAATGAGAATCTTGCTACATCTCTTAAAAAGGTAAGTAAATCTCAGGAAAACGCCAAAGAAAATGTGGTGAATAATGAGGCAGTTCCAGCAGAAAAGAAAATAGCAGAAAAAGAAATCTCTACACAAAAAGATAAAAACCCAGCCATCATTGCTTCAAATACAGAAGAAAAAGCGGCTGAAAAGATTGTTTTCGAAGTACAAGAAATTTTTGTACTTACGCCAGAAATTGCCTTCCCACAGGCACTTCTCCAGCCACCAACCATACAATTAGTAGTCGTGAGCAAGGTAGAAGTTGCGCCTGAAAAAGTAAAAATAGAAAACCCTTATTGGGTAGGCTTTGGTGGATTTTACAATGCCTACAAGCCCAATTTCCAATTCAATGCACCCGACCTGCCAAGCCCTTTTGTGAGAAGTATAAATGATGTAAGTAGGTTTCCTCAAAATATGAATGTAGCAAAATCTATGAGAGATAGCATTACTATCAATCCTGCACTTTCCGTAAACATAGATTTTGGGAAATTGATAGCAAAGAACCTATTTATAAGGTCTGGTATCAATTTTAGCAGTGTGCGCTACTCCATTAATTCTACGGTGGTGGATAAAAGTGCAAATGTAGCCCTTGCCTCTGTGATACTTACGCCAAATACTGTTGAAAATATGACTGCCTCTCTGCATATTCCTGTCCAGTTTGGTTATCAGTCTAACGGAAAAGGTTTGAACTATTTTGTGTCAGGCGGTTTTTCAACAGATATTTTGTTAAACAATTCTTTGACCAATACGTATTCACCTGCTGTTTATGATTTTGGCACATATAAAACTTTGAATATAAGCGCATTAGGTAGCGCAGGTTTGCTTTACAATATCGCACCACGATTTAGTGCTTTGATAGAAGTAAACTATCGTCGTTCGCTCACTTCGGTTTATGATTCGCCGCATCTCCAATCTCGCCCACAGTGGATTGGCTTTGGCATAGGGCTAAGACAGAAATTTTAACTCTTGCTCATGGCTTTTAAGAGTATGCCACAAACTTCGCGGATTTGATTTTTGTTGATGGTTAAGGGTGGTGCTATTCTCAGCGCATTGTCGCAGTAAAGAAACCAATCTGTAATGACTCCATAGCTGATTGCTCTGTCAATGATGAGTTTTACGTCTTTGAAACTGTCAAACTGTACTGCCATCATCAAGCCCAAACTTCTGACTTCCCTGATACGCGGGTGAACTAACATTTCGCGGAAAAGGCGTTCTTTTTCTGCTACCCTTTCGTGTAGTTTGTTTTTCAAAATAATACGCATAGTTGCCAAAGAAGCCACACAACTCACAGGGTGTCCGCCAAAAGTAGTGATATGCCCCAACACAGGGTGATTGGTAAAAACGGACATCATTTCTTTGGAGGCGATAAATGCGCCAATGGGCATACCGCCGCCCATTCCTTTGGCACAGACCAAAATATCTGGTATGATGTCAAAATGCTCAAATGCCCAAAATTTGCCTGTTCTACCAAAGCCCGCTTGGATTTCGTCTAAGATAAGCAATGTGCCTGTGCGGGTACACTGCTCGCGAAGTGCCTGTAAATAGCTTTTGCTGGGGATTCTGATGCCCGCCTCGCCCTGTACAGTTTCGATGAGAACACAAGCCGTTTTTTCTGTAATTTGCGCTAAATCAGAGGTTTCATTAAAGCGAATTTGTCTAATATCGGGTAAGAGCGGTCGGTAGGCATTTTTGAATTGCTCACTCCCGCCCACACTTAGCGCGCCATGCGTAGAGCCATGGTAAGCGTTGTGATACGAAATAATTTCAGTGCGCCCCGTATAGCGTTTTGCCAGCTTGAGCGCGCCCTCAATAGCCTCAGAACCAGAATTTACCAAATACACATTGTCCAAACTTGGCGGCAGTGTGCTTGCGAGCTGCCTTGCCAGATTAACTTGTGGAGATTGGATATACTCCCCATACACCATCACGTGTAGGTATCGCTTGAGTTGCCTGCGAATCGCTTTTATCACGTAAGGGTGACAATGCCCCACATTGCTTACGCCAATGCCCGAAATCAAGTCCACATATTTTCTGCCATCTTTTCCATGCAAATAAATCCCTTCTGCCGATTTGATTTCAAGCATCAGTGGCGAATCACTCGTTTGGGCAAGGTGTTCTAAGAAAAGGGAACGTTGGGAGATACTGATAGGCGTATCCATATCAATTAAAGGCATTTTTTTAGGTTTATTTTGACTCAAAAAGAAATACCAAAGAAATAACGGTCAAAAAAGTTTTTGTTTATTTAGATTTAACACAAAATTAATCAAAAAATAGCGATTTATTTAAAAAACTCCATATTAAATTTTTAGTATTGTGTAATCAATATCAGTGCTTTGTTAAAAATCATACGTAGCTAAAAATATGGCAAATAACATTTTAATCATCACAGGGGACGGCGGCGAGAGCTATGAGGCTTGGTATGCCTATCACCGTTTTTTGGAAGCGGGCGATAGACCTGTGGTTGCTGCGCCCTCTAAACGCCGAATGCACTTGGTCATGCACGATTTCGAGCAAGGCTGGGATACTTACGTAGAACGCCAGGGCTACGGAATGGACGCACAAATGACCATTGACGAAGCCCAAGAAAGCGATTTTGAGGCGATTTTGATTCTTGGCGGACGCGCACCTGAGTACCTGCGCCACCACCAAGTATTACTCCGCCTCGTACAGCAATTTCACCAGAAAAAAAAGTGGGTTTTTGCTATCTGTCATGGTATCCAAGTGCTTATTAATGCGGGACTTGCCGAAGGAAACTGCCTCACTTGCTACGAACACGTGCGCTCAGAAGTCGAGCGTAACGGCGGCACGTATGCCACTACGGAGGCGGTGCGCGACAAAAACATAGTAACTGCCCAAACTTGGCAGTCGCACCCCGAATTTTATAGGGAGGTTTTCAAATGTTTGGCAGAAAAATAAATTTCAGTTTACTCCATGAAAATCAGAGAAATTACCCAATACCTCGAAAATATTGCGCCTTTGTCCTATCAGGAAAGCTATGACAATGCGGGCTTGCTCACTGGAAATCCACAAGACGAGGTTACGGGCGTATTGCTTGCACTGGATTGTATAGAGGCTGTCATCGCAGAGGCAATCTCAAAAAAGTGCAATTTGATAATAGCCCATCACCCTATTATTTTTGGTGGGCTAAAAAAACTCACAGGCAGAAATTATGTCGAGAGAACGGTCATCAAAGCTATCAAAAACGACATTGCTATTTATGCTATTCATACTAACCTCGACAATGTTTTTAATGGGGTAAATGCAAAAATTGCTACAAAAATTGGCTTAGAAAACACTAAAATACTACTTCCAAAGCGTAATCAACTCAAAAAACTCACTACTTTTGTCCCTTTACCTGATTCGGAAAAAGTCTTAGACGCAATGATGAAGGCTGGTGCAGGAAATATCGGTAACTATTCTAATTGTAGTTTTAGCATCATGGGCGAGGGTACGTTCCAGCCAAATAGGAAAGCAAATCCTTACATAGGCGCATCAGAAAATCTTGAAAAAGTACAAGAAATGCGAGTGGAGGTAATTTTCCCAGCCCACTTAGAAGGCAGCGTAATCAGTGCCATGAAAAAAGCACACCCTTACGAGGAAGTAGCGCATTACATTCACCTGTTAGAGAACGAAAATCAGGAAGTGGGCAGTGGTATGGTCGGAAACTTGCCTGCGTCAATGCCTGAAATTGATTTTTTGGCACATATCAAGGCTAACATGGAGGTCAGTTGTATTAGGCACACCTCTTTTCTTGGGAAAAATGTCAAGAAAGTAGCCGTTTGTGGAGGAGCAGGTGGCTTTTTGCTTCGCCATGCCATTTCCGCGGGGGCAGATTTTTTCATCACCTCCGATTACAAATACCATGAGTTTTTTGACGCAGACAGGCAAATCGTCATTGCGGATATAGGGCATTACGAAAGCGAGCAATTCACCAAAAATTTGCTTGCCGAATATTTGGAAAAAGATTTTAAAACCCTGAAAATCAATATCTCAGAGGTCAATACAAACCCTGTAAATTATTTTTAAGGAGCTTGAAAAAAAGAAGCAAAGGTAGCTTTGCGCCTTTATTGGTCTTTTTCGCCATTGTTGGTCTTTTTGACCAACAACAATTTTGGAAGTAGCCAGCAGGTCATTAAAAAGCAAACATTAAGTTTTCAAAACGGAAGTGTAGCTTTGTAAGCGAAGGCAGCTTTTCATTGCTTTTCTGTTGGTACTTCGCACCGAGAGAAAAACATCAACAGAGGCGAAAACCTTGACTATCGTTTGCCGCCTACCGTTTCCCCTAAAACACCACCTCACCATGTGGCAATAGCTTGCGGATTTTTTTTATTTTGTTTTTTTTTCGTAAGTTTGTAAAAATAAGATGTTTTATGGAATATACATTTAAAATCACCGTACAGGATAATTTGCTTGCACAAATACTTTTTGATATGCTCAAAGGATTAAAAGGAGCAAGGATAGAGCCTATCTTAACAGAAGAACTGCCCTTATCAAATGAATACATTAATTTTGTAAACAATAAAATAAACAAGTCAGAAGATGACCTTGCGAATGGAAAGGTTTATGAGCATTTAGATGTAAAAACATTGATTGATTCATGGAAAACCCAATAACCATTCGCTGGACAGAAAGCGTACTGCTCGATTTAAAAGAAATTTATGATTTCTTAATAGGCACAATATCAGCAGAATATGCTGAAAAAATGATTGATAAGATTTATCAAAAACCCAATATCCTGCTCTCTGGACAGTTGAGGATTGGGCAAAAAGAACCTGCCTTGTTTAGTAGAAAAACAGAGTATCGCTATTTATTGGAAACATACTATAAAATTATATATAGTATTGACGATGAGGAAATTGTGATTATTCATGTAGTTTTTGATACACGACAAAATCCTGAAAAGTTAGGTAAAAAATTATAGATAAAAGATATGCCGCGCCACTATCCGTGTCTTCACGCACAACTTACTTAAATAACCTCACCGTCATATTTTTAACCATTGACAAGGTCTCGACGGGGCTGCCTAAGCCATTAACAAGGTTAAAACGTAGTCAATATCGTTTCCCGCCTATCGTTCCCCCTAAAATCTCACCTCACAATTTGGCAGTAGCTTGCGGATTTTTTCTTGTTCCGTCTATTTTTAACCATTGTCAAGGTATTGACGGGGCTACCTAAGCCATTGACAAGGTTAAAACGTAGTCAAGGGTCAGCGTAGCAACCTTGACTATCGTTTCTCTCTTAGCTACCTAAAATCTCACCTCACAATTTGGCAGTAGCTTGCGGATTTTTTTGCCTTTCTTGGAAAGAAATGGATAATATGCCGCGCCACTGTCCGTGTCTTCACGCACAACTTACTTAAATAACCTCACCGTCATATTTTTAACCATTGACAAGGTCTCGACGGGGCTGCCTAAGCCATTGACAAGGTTAAAACGTAGTCAATATCGTTTTCCCGCCTATCGTTCCCCCCTAAAATCTCACCTCACAATTGGGCAGTAGCTTGCGGATTTTTTTGCCTTTCTTGGAAAGAAATGGATAATAAGAAATCCGAAACACTGCTTCGGATTTTCGTTTTAGTCCTTTTGGAAGGTAAACATTCCCTCTGCGGAAAGGTCTTCGTCTATCTCTTCCCAATGTACACCAAGACCATTGGCTATCAAACGCCACTTGCTTCGCTGCTCGTCAGTGGCTTTTGCCAAACGAGGAAACCAATGCAAAGGTGCGCCTACGGTAAGTCCTTGCGCCAAATCAAAAAAGATTTTGCTTTGGTTAAACCAAACGTTTTCAACTTTGGGATTTTCTATGGAAATATTTGCTTGCATAATAGAATAACAAAAAAATTAACCAAAATATTCACGCCAGCGATTTAAAATTTCTTCCCTGTACTTAGTGATTATTTCCTCTGCTTTTTTAAGTTCTTTTGACTTCAAACCTTCATTTT
>JAAFJS010000098.1 GCA_013298985.1 Cytophagales bacterium | reverse complement strand
TACGAATTTTTGGAATCGGAAACCAAAATCTTGCGTTATAGAAAACTCACTGATAAAAAGAAAACTTCGTATCAATTGGTGTTAGAAAGCACACCTTTTTACGCAGAAAGTGGTGGACAAGCGGGAGATACAGGAAGTTTAGAGTTTGAAGTTTCAGGCGACCGTCGCAACGGTTCAAAGTTTAAAATACAAATTGTTGATACAAAGAAGGAAAATGACTTAATCGTTCACTTCACAGAAGACAATTTCGAAGAGTTGTTAAACAATCCAACAATCCAACAATTTAACAATCTAACAATCAAGGCTGTTGTAAACAAAACAAGACGTTCATTAACCGAAAATAATCACTCTGCTACGCACCTGATGCACGCTGCTTTGAGGAAGGTTTTAGGCACGCACGTAGCGCAGAAAGGTTCTTTGGTGAATGATGAAATCTTGCGCTTTGACTTTTCGCACTTTGCGAAGATGAGTGAGCAGGAAATCGCAGAAGTAGAAAGTATTGTTAATCAGAAGATTAGAGAAAATATTTCCTTAGAAGAAAGACGCAACGTGCCTATCGAAGATGCAAAATCTATGGGTGCAATGGCTCTTTTTGGTGAAAAATATGGCGATTTTGTCCGCATGATAGTCTTTGATAAAAACTATTCTGTGGAGCTTTGTGGCGGTACGCACGTTCCTTCCACTGGTAAAATAGGTACTTTCAAAATTATTGCAGAAAGTTCGTCTTCCGCAGGCGTGAGGCGCATAGAGGCGATTACGGCAGAAAAAGCGGAACAGTATTTTAACGAGCAGTTGGCAATTAATGCCCAAGTCAAAGAGTTGCTCAAAAATCCAAAAGATGTGGTAAAAGCTGTAGAAACTTTGATAGAAGAAAAGGCAGATTTGCAAAAACAAATAGAGGCTTATCAACAAAAAGAAATTCAAGTAGTTAAAAATGAGCTACTCAAAAATATTCAGCAAAAAGGCGATATTTCTTTCCTTGCCCAAGAGGTAAGCGTTCCCAATGCAGAAAGTTTGCGACAGATTTCCTTTGAGTTGAAAAATCAGGTGAGTAACCTATTCTTAGTCCTTGCGGCAAATATTGATGGCAAACCACAAATTTCTGTGATGATTGCAGAGAACTTGGTGAAAGACAAAGGCTTAGATGCCTCCAAAATCATCAGAGAACTCGCCAAAGAAATCCAAGGCGGCGGCGGTGGTCAGCCATTCTTCGCTACGGCAGGTGGGAAAGATGTAAGTGGACTGAAAAAAGTGGTGGAGAAGGCGGGCAGTTTGGTGTAGGGAATACTACACTTCTACATTGATTCAGTATCAGTTTTGGCAATAGTGAATAAATAGAAAAGCCCAGAAAGTTCATTCTTTTTTGGGCTTTTTTGTATATTTGTGAAATAAAATTTGCAAAACTATGGGATACAATCAATTTAAAAAATTAGAAAAATTGCGTAAAGATTTAGGTATCAAAGATATTCAAAAAAAATGGTTGCCTCACGCCTTTAATATTGTGCCTATCAGTCAAAATTTGATGGAAAATTTGATGGCAGCATCTCAAGAGGCTTTAGGGTCAGAAAAGGCAAAATCCGAATATGTGATTACCCCTATTTTGAGGGAGTTACGAAAGCAAAACTCTACCCATTTCAAATCCTTTTCAGGTTATCAATTTGACATAGATGGCAATAAAAATTTGAATGGTTATTGCGATTTTATTCTTTCTTTAGATGCTGAATCTATCGAAATCACTGCCCCTGTTTTTTGTATTGTGGAAGCAAAAGATGATAAAATAGAAAAAGGTTATGCTCAATGCGGCGCAGAAATGTATGCCGCCCAAATTTTTAATGAAAGAGAAGGAAACCCTAAAAAACAAATTTTTGGATGTGTAACAAATGCTTTTTCATGGTGTTTTTTGAAATTGGAACAAAAGAATCTCTACATTGACCCTAATTATGTGCCTTTGACTTTTACTGAGCCACATCGGGTTTTGGCAGTTTTGCAATGGATTTTGGACGAAAGTTTGAAGCCACAATAAAATTCAAGGCGGCGGCGGTGGTCAGCCATTCTTCGCTACGGCAGGTGGGAAAGATGTAAGTGGACTGAAAAAAGTGGTGGAGAAGGCGGGCAGTTTGGGGTAAGGAATCGTAAAATGAACTATTATATATGCAAAATCGTATAATAATAAAGCAGATTGCTGAAAAAAGACTGGAAGAAGCAAATATTCTTTTTCATAATGGGTTTTATGATGGTACTTGTTATTTGGCTGGTTATAGTGTTGAATTATCTTTAAAAGTTATGATTTCTAAGACATTAGATATTGATAACCTATTCGTGAGGAGGACTGAAATTTTAAAGCCTTTCAAAACACATGATTTAGATATCTTAATGATTTACTCAGGGCTTGAAACCAGATTTCTGAATGATAAAGCTGCCGACATTCATCTTATGAACGCTTGGTCTTATATCACTCAAACTTTGAAGTGGTCTGAGGAATTCAGGTATCATGAAATAGGAAGCAAAAGTCAAATAGAGGCAGAAAAATTATTAAATGCTGTAAATGTTTTCTTAACATGGATAAAAAATTATTGGTAACTGAGATACAGAAAGTTGTAGCAACTTTTAAAGTAGAAGACAGAACTTTTGATTTTGTCTGTTTAGAACCTATACATGGTTCTGAAACTTCATTTATTTTAAATATAAAAGCCAATTGGTTAAATACTTACTCTTCTTGCTATGAAGCTATTGATTTGATTGTTAATAGGTTGTACTCAATATTAGATAAAGAAACGTTAAAGTACATCAATCGTGTGTATATTGTTGATGAAATATAAAAACGGAAAGCCTTTTTGAAAAGGTTTTTCCGTTTTTTTTGTATATTTGTGAAAACTGAGAAAATAATTATGGCATATAAAAAATATACAGACCAGAAATTACGGGAATTACTACATCTTCGCAGACAAAAAATTGGACTTTTCAAGGAAAGTAGCATCAATCTGGTTCAAGCAAGTGATTGGCTAAAAAATACACTTCAAATTGCTAAAAAACTAAACCTGACTACAGAAAAGGCAGTTTGTGAGGCTTTAGTTTCGCCGATTCTTACGGAAATAAAAATATTGAATGAGAACAGTATAGATTTATACTCAGGCGAGCAAGTAAATGTAGATAAAACCCTTAATCTGAATGGAGAAATTGATTTTCTTTTTACGAAAGGTATAGATTCTTTGAGTATTCAAGCCCCTATTTTGTGTATAACAGAGGCAAAAATCGGCTTGATTGATAGAGGTATCCCACAAGCTGCCGCCCAAATGTACGGAGTTCGTCTTTTCAATGAAAAAGAAGGCAAACCTTTAAAAATAGTTTATGGGGCTGTAACAGACGGTAAAACTTGGCGTTTTCTAAAATTAGAAGACGATATTCTCTATACAGATTTGGAAATTTTGTATTTGGACAATTTACCCTTGCTTTTAGGGACTTTGCAGTGGGTGATTGATTTTTATAAAACAACGGCATAGATGCCTCCAAAATCTTCAGAGAACTCGCCAAAGAAATCCAAGGTGGTGGCGGCGGTCAGCCCATCTTCGCTACGGCAGGCGGAAAAGACGTAAGTGGACTGAAAAAGGTGGTGGAGAAAGCGGTGAGTTTGGGGTAAAATGTGCTTTTAAGTGCTGAAAAAGAATCAAATATAAAAACGGAAAGCCTTTTTGAAAAGGTTTTTCCGTTTTTTTTGTATATTTGTGAAAACTATGCTGTTGTTTGTGTCCCCACAAACAACTCTTTGCTATGAAAAACTGTCTTTCGTATCTTTTTTTAGCTTTGATAATCAGAAAGTTGCAAAATAAGTGTAATAAAAAACAGATTAACTCCCAGCAAAATAACAAAATTTGCCTTTCAAATACTTTTGGGTTTCCCTTCCTTTCAAAAATCTTTCCTACATTTGACTACAAACATAAAAATTAGGAAGATGATGAAAAAACCTTACTTTCTCTTATTCTTTTGCGCTTTTATCATAGCGCAGGTGGCATTTTCACAGACTTATGATGCCAAGTATTTCGACAAAATGAAATGGCGAAATATCGGACCTCAGCGTGGCGGGCGTTCCTTGGGTTGTGCGGGTAGCCCTGGGCGACCCTTCGAGTATTACTTCGGGGCAACAGGTGGCGGACTTTGGAAAACCACAGACGGCGGGCAGGAGTGGTTTCCCGTTACTGATGGCAAGATTTCCTGTTCGTCCATTGGCGCAGTGGCAGTCGCAGAAACCAATCCTGATGTGGTTTATATTGGCGGTGGCGAAACTCAGCTTCGGGGAAGCATCACGCAGGGCGATGGCGTGTACAAAACCACTGATGGCGGCAAAACTTGGCGACACTTGGGTTTGAAAGAAACGCAAGCGATTTCCAGAATCAGGATTCACCCTACCAATCCTGACATTGTGTATGTGGGCGCACTCGGACACCCCTATGGCGACAACGAAGAACGTGGTGTTTTTAAATCTATTGATGGCGGAAATACTTGGAAAAAAGTGCTTTACGTCAGCCCCAAGGCAGGGGTTGCAGACTTGATTATAGACCGCAACAATCCCAAAGTCATCTATGCAACTACTTGGCAGGTCTATCGCCGAACTTGGAAAATGTGGGGCGGTGGCGAACATTGCAAACTTTGGAAATCGGAAAATGGAGGCGAAACTTGGACAGAGTTAAGTGGCGAACATTGCAAACTTTGGAAATCGGAAAATGGAGGCGAAACTTGGACAGAGTTAAGTCGCAACCCAGGTATGCCCGAGGGAATGCTTGGCAAAATAGGCATTACAGTTTCCCCTGCGGATTCTAAGCGGTTATGGGCGATTGTAGAGGCAAATGACGGTGGCGTTTATCGTTCGGACGATGCGGGTGCAACATGGAAAAAGACCAATGAGGAGCGCAAATTGCGTCAGCGTGCCTTCTATTATTCAAGGATTTACGCCGACCCATTTGATAGGGAAACGGTCTATTGCCTGAACGTAGATTTTTTCAAATCCACAGATGGAGGCGTAAAATTTGACCAAGAAATTACCGTACCACATGGCGACAACCACGACTTGTGGATAGACCCAAACAACCCTATGCGTATGGTGCAAGCAAATGATGGCGGCGGTTGCGTTTCCGTAAATGGAGGCAAATCTTGGACAGAGGAGGATTTTTGCACGACACAGTTTTACCACGTAACTACCACAAACCATGTACCTTACCACGTAGCAGGCGCACAGCAAGACAATTCCACTTTGGCGATTCCGAGCGATGGCTGGGAGTTTGCCAATGAGTTAGGGCAGTGGGGCTATGATGTGGGTGGTGGCGAAAGCGGTTACATCACTTCTCACCCCGATAATCCTGATATTTACTACGCAGGTAGCCAAGGTGCGTTACTCACACGCTACGACCGAACGAACGGGCAAATACGTGATATTCAAGTATATCCACGCTTTTTTTCTGGCGAACCTGCAAGTTCTCTGCCTGAAAGGTGGCAATGGACGTACCCTATCGTTTTTTCGCCCAAAGATTCAAAAATCCTCTATACTTGCTCTCAACACGTTTGGAAAACAACCAATGATGGGCAAAGCTGGGAAAAAATTAGTCCTGATTTGACCTACGCTGACCCTGAAACGCTGGGTCCCACAGGTGGTGAAATCACGAAGGACATGAATGGTCCCGAAATTTATGCGACTGTTTTTGCGCTTGCGCCCTCCTTCCATGATGTAAACACGATTTGGGCAGGTTCTGACGATGGAAAAATTCATATTACCAAAGACGGTGGTAAAAATTGGGAAAATATCACGCCCAAAGACTTGCCTAAAAACTCCGTAGTGGCAATCATTGACGAGTCAAGACACCAAGCAGGAACAGCCTACGTTGCCGCTTTTCGCTACCAAGTAGATGACCGCCAGCCTTACGTTTTCCGCACAAGAGATTACGGAAAGACGTGGACAAAAATAGTAACAGGAATCAAAGATGGACATTTTGCAAGGTCGGTGCGTGAAGACCACGTAAAAAAAGATTTGCTTTTCTTGGGAACGGAACATGGTGTGTATGCGTCTTTTAACGCTGGCGATGCTTGGCAGTCCTTACAACTGAATCTACCCAATACACCTATTCGTGATTTGGTGGTCAAAGACAATGACGTGGTTTTGGGTACGCATGGGCGAGGTTTTTGGATTTTGGACGATATTCAGCCTTTGCGCCAGCTTACACCCGAACTGATGAAACAAAACGCTGTTCTTTTCCAGCCAAGTGATGCAATCAGAGGCGTTTACAATGCGGTTTTCCAATATTATTTGAAAGACAAAGCAGATACTGTAAAAGTGGATATTTTAGATGCTAATGGTCAGATAGTCAGGAGCTTTGTGGGCAACCAAGCAGAGTACAAAATAGACCCAAACATTCCACGCTGGGAAAGAGAACCTGCCAAGCCTACCGCCGCCGCAGGACTAAATACCTTCACTTGGGACTTGCGCTACCCTGGGGCTATTGTCTTTGAGGGCATGATTTTATGGGGCGCAAATGCCAAAAACGGTCCCAAAGCACCGATTGGCAAGTACCAAGTCAGAATCAAAGTAGGAAACTACACACAAACGTATCCTTTCCAAATAACGCCAAAAGTGGTCCCAAAGCACCCATTGGCAAGTACCAAGTCAGGATAAAAGTAGGAAACTACACACAAACGTATCCTTTCCAAATAAAAATGAACCCAAACCTGAAAGGCGTAAATGAAGCAGATTTGAAAGAAACCTTTGAGGTGGCAATGAAAATCAGGGACAAGGAAACTGCGAACAACGAAGCCGTAATTCGTATTCGCCACATTCGCAAGCAGATAGAGGAAAGAGAAAAGGAAATAAACGAAGCAAACTTTACGACTGCCACCAAAGACCTTCTTGCGAAAATTACGACGATAGAAGAAGACCTTTACCAAACCAAAAACCGCAGTGGGCAAGACCCGCTTAACTTCCCTATCAAGTTAGGCAACCGCATTTCTGCTATTCGTCGCAGCTTAGAAACGGGGGACGCAAAGCCCACCGCAGGGGTTTACAAGGTTTTTGAGGAACTCTCCAAGGAACTGGACGGACACTTGATAAAACTCAATGCTACCCTTCAAACAGGCTTGGCAAGTCTGAACCAGATGCTGGCAGGGAAACAACTAAGGGAAATCAAAGATAAATAAAAAATAAGCTCACTGGTGCAAGTCTGAGTTCCTTGCACCTACTGTGAGTTCAAGTGTTATCTATTAATCAAGCATAAGCACGATGAAGTGTATTTTAAAGTTCAATCAAAATAAAGTAATCGTATTTATTTCAAATAAAAAACTTCTTTTATCTCTCTACTTTCTCCTTTCCCATTAAAAATCAAAATCTTACTCATGTTTGCATTTATTTTTAGTCTTCTTGACGATTGTGAAAAGTAAGTGTCGCCATAGTAAAACTCTACTTTGCATTTTTTGCCATTTTTGAAGGTGATTTCTGCATACGTGTCGTTAATTTTGAGACTTATACTTGTCATATTTTCAAAGTCTGAAAGCTGTTTTTTGCTATCCACACCTGTCAGGTTTTCAAAACCTGACAGGTGTTTCGTTACAATAAACGCCCTCAATTTATCCTTATTTTGCGAAGCAATAAAGATTTGATTACCATTTTTATCAAATAAACTCACCAATGCCTTGCCATCTTTGGGAACAATGAAACCACTTTGGGGCAGAGGCACAGGCTTAAAATTGCCTTTGCCATCACCTTGCATATAAAGCCCATAAAAAGCGTCCATTCTTCCCATAAATACTTCATTTCCATAGTCATTGCCCACCATGAGCAAGTCCAAATTCCCGTCTTGGTTGATGTCTTCTGCTTTCATGCCAAAAACGGGTGCAAACTGTGCCTCGACAGGTAGATTTTTGATAGCGAATTTCCCATTTCCCTGATTTTCAATGTAGGAAGACTGAAAATGAGTTGCCTGCAAAATCTGTGCGCCTTGCAAGGTATCTTTGGAAAAAATATCGCTGCTCGTTGCCTTACCGTAATTGGCGTAGCGCGGGAACTTGCGGCGCATGAATAACATTTGTTTAATCATATCATCGCGCGAGTGCATGGGGTACGAAGCGCGATTTCCCAAACTGTCATTCATAAAACAGTTCAGCACAGGGTCATAGCTTCCATTTCCATCAAAGTCTTTGGCGAAAATTGTAGTAGGCTCATTTTCAGTAGCTTTATACATGGAGTTTAGCCCTAAGTTTCCCGCTACATAGTCTGTATCTCCGTCATTGTCAAAGTCGCCTGAAACCAAACTGTTCCACCAACCTTTATGAGTTATGAGTGCTGAGTTATGAGTTATGAGTTTATTATTTTGATTTTTGAGGAAAGTGATAGGCATGAACTCGCCTACTATCATTAAATCGGGCTGGCGGTCGTTGTCGAAGTCTGTCCAAAGCGCGTCTGTAACCATGCCGATTTTTAGCAATTCAGGGGCGACTTCGGCGGTGATGTCAGTGAATATAGCCTTTTTTGCCCCTTCCCCTAACCCCTTCCCCTTCTGGGCAGGGGAAAACAACCTTCTGGTATTTTCTCCCCCTTTGGAGGGGGGAAGGGGGCGACCGTCGCTACGGGAGGCTGTATTTTTCGTATCATTCCTCAAAATATAGCTCCTCGTAGGCATTGGATACTTAGCAGGTACAACTCGCCCGCCTACAAACAGGTCTAAATCACCATCATCATCAAAGTCCGCTGCCTTTACGCATGACTTCGCCTCTAACATTTTGGGCAATGCCAAAGTATCTATTTTGAAATTGCCTTTGCCATCGTTAATGTATAATCTATCTTGCTGATTAGGCGCATTTTCTGCAAACTCATACGAGCCACTTGCTACATACAAATCATTATCGCCATCTCCATCAGCATCAAAAAACAATGCTCCTGCGTCTTCTTGAAGTTTATTTATATTTTCTATGGGTTTGAATGGAATATCTTTGGGATTGTAAGACGTGGGCGTACTACTTTGGATTTTTAGTTTTTCAGGATTAAAAATCTGTGAAGAAAATGTACCATTTTGATTTTGAGTGAATAACGTACCATGGTATTTGAAGCCACCCCCTACAAAAAAGTCGTCCAGTCCATCACCATTTACATCTGCAACAGCAAGGGCGGGTCCCGCTTGCGAGAACTTGTGAGGTAAGGTTCGCTGAATATTAAAATCTACGAAGTCAAGTTCGAAATGGGTGAAATCAATATTCAGTTCCTTGTTTATGGTTTGTAGTTTAATGTTGTTGATTGTTGATTCTTGATTGTTGCGGTTCGCCGTTGCGATTGTTGACTGTTTATAGTTTAGAGTTAAAACTTCATTTACCTTGATATTTTTAAGTAACTCCTCATTTTTATCATTCCAAACAATCCTAATGGAATCTATGAGTGTATTTTTTCCTACGCCAAAGTGGGCAAAGTTTTCAGAACTCGATAAGAAACCTCTGTAAAAGGAATGTTCGTAAAACTGCATTCTATCTTTGGTATAAATCCAAATTTTTGCACCTAAGCCTAATTTATTTTTTTCGCTGCCTTGTAGCTTGATTCTCAACCAATTATTTTGCTCTTTTTCGCTCTCTTTGCTGTCGTATAAATTATTTCTCATTACAAAGGCAACGTCATTGATGTTATTGGTAACAATGTCCAAGTCGCCGTCATTGTCCAAGTCCGCCACCGCAGTTCCGTTGGTGAAGGAAGCGTGATTCATTCCCCATGCTTTGGATTGGTCTGAGAAGGTGAGATTTCCATTATTTTTAAAGATATAGTTTGGAATTTTTACAGAGGGAACTAATGCCAATAGTTCTTCTGTGGTGGCAAACATACGGTTTGCGCTTGCTCGAAAAGAACCAAAGTCATGGTCGGTTACATCTTTGGGGAAACCATTGGTAATGAGCAAGTCCCGTAGTCCATCATTGTCAAAATCTATGAAAAGTGATGACCAAGACCAGTCCGTATCAAAGATACCTGCCAACATTCCGATTTCAGAAAATACGGGTAAGCCTGTTTCAGGATTGATGCCCTGATTTAGTTGTAAGGTATTTCTAACATATTGGTGGTCATACCCATAATCATTATTTAAAATATAATCCACATAGCGATTTGCGCCTATCATCTGTTTTTTGCGCTCGTTACTCGCAGGGAGCATATCGAGCGCAATGATGTCCACCTGCCCGTCATTGTTGATGTCCGCAATGTCATTGCCCATGGCAGAAAAAGACTGGTGTTTTATCATTTCAGAAATGCGATTGGTGAACGTACCGTCCTGATTATTAATGTAAAACAAATCATTTTTCACATAATCATTCGTAACGTAAATGTCTTTCCAGCCGTCTTGGTTTATATCAACAATCGCCACGCCATGTCCAAAACCTTCTATGAGAATCTTTGCTTCACGAGAAACATTGGTAAAAACAGGGTGTTTCAGATTTTCATTCCAATCATTGCGGTAGAGTCTGTCAGTAGTGGGTGAGCTTCCATCTATAATTTTTTTGCGATACCTACTGGCACTACTTAGCTCATTCATTTCGTTAGTTAATACATACAAATCCAAATCACCGTCATTGTCGTAGTCAAAAAAAGCGGCATTGGCAGAATGTCCATTATCAGCCACTCCATATTCTTCTGCCAAGTTTTTGAAAATAGGTACACCATTTTTATCATTAGCTTGATTGACAAAAAGCATATTTTGGCGGTCTTTTGCTTCATTTTTGAAAGTAGCGCAGACATAAATATCTAACCTTCCATCATTGTTAATATCCACCACGCTAACACCTTGCGACCATTTTTTATCTGTATTTATTCCTGAAACCTTCGTAGTATTTTCAAATTCGAGGCTACCTTTGTTTAGGTAAAGGCTACTTTCTGCCATATTGCCTGAGAAAAAAATATCCTGCAAGCCATCTTGGTTAAAATCGCCAATGGCAACGCCGCCACCATTATAAATGTATTCTCTTTGCAAAATATTGAGAGAATCTGTTTCTGTAATTTTATTGATAAACGTGATGCCTGTATGGTCAGGGGAGAGGAGTTCAAAAAGAGTTTCAGATTTTTTTTGGCAAGAAAAGGTGGAAAAAACAAGGAGTATCAGTAAGAAATAAGGTATTGGTTTTCTCATATTTAGATTTCAAATTTATAAAAATTAATTGGGCGTGATGCCTTCATAGATGTCTTTCAAATGGATTTCTGTTTCAGTACATTTTAAGAAAAAAGAGTCTTCTAAGCTATTGAGTATTTCTTGTTCCCACTTGTTCTTTGCAATACGCTGAAAAACAGTTACTTGTGTTTCAAATTGAGAAATAATGATATAGGCTTGTAAGTTGTCAATTTGCTGATATTCAGTAAGTTTCTCTGATTTATCTTTTGCTTGTGTAGATTTGGAAAGTACCTCAAAAACCGCCAATGGATTTACAATTTGATGCAGTTTATTGCGTTTTTCACTTTCTTCATTTACTAAAATGAGGTCAGGATTGCGTCCTCTCTCTATCTGAGGAATCACTACAGTTGTTGCCTGAGCATAGACGATTAATCCAGTTTGCTTTCTAAGCATATAGAAGCTGCCATATAGATTGGTAACTATGCGGTCATGTTTTTGTGTAGGCATCTCAAATTGGGTAGTGATTTCTTTTTCATCAAAATCAGGGCTAAGTACATAATCTATAAGGCTTTCCTCTACTGCTTTCATGCTTTGCACAGGAATAATCTGCCCACTGACGTACTCGAATAGGGCAAAATCATTCATTCTTTCGCAGAATAGGGCATAATCTTCTAAGGTATGTGTGCGTGTAAGTACCATTTGCTAATAAATTTTAGGATTGCAATTTACGAATTTTGTAATTAAAAAGCAATGTCAATAAAAAAACATTGGCAGGATTTGATAAACCCCACCAATGTTTTGTATTTTAAAACTCAATCAAGATAAAGTATTAGTATCCAGGATTTTGCTTCAAAGTAGAAGTTCCGCCTGCAGACTGCAAATCAACTTGTCTTTGTGGAATAGGGAAATATTCACTTTTCCCTGCTCTGAAACTTGCGCCTATCAAGAAGGTACGCCCTATTGAGCTTTCATACCTCAAATACTCATTGATGACAGGAGTCGCAATACCCCAGCGTACCAAATCAAAGAAACGATGTCCTTCCATTGCCAATTCCAATTTTCTTTCAAAACGAACGGCAGTTTGTGCTGTAGCTTTGTCTGTCCATGGTGCATTATAAAGGTTTATTACATAGTTAGCAGCATTTGCACCAGAGGCAGTTTTTACAAAACCATCACGATTAGCTGCACGCGCCCTCACACGATTTACAAGTGCCCTTGCTGTTTCCAGGCTACCTACTTCTACTTCGCACTCTGCCGCCCAAAGCAATACATCAGCAAAACGAATCATGCTGTAATTATTAGCTGTGTAACCACTTGTCCATGAAGTACCGTCAGTAAACTTGCCTTCTTGTGCTTTGTCATACGTGTTTTTAATAGGAGAGTAGGGACCACCATAATTTTGGTCGCGTACCCAATCAGAACCAGTATAAAGCCCCCAATCGCGGTAAGGAATTCCTCTGCGTCCTACTGTCCAGTCTAATCTTGGGTCAAGCGTACCCGTATCAGGCGTGAAAGGGTCAGAAGGCTTTAAGTTTTGGTCACTTTTTACTGCCAAAGCAGGTGTATTATACGTTCCAGCTAATAAAGGTAAGCCATTGGCATCCACTCTGTATGAGTTTACTAACTCTTGTGTAGGCTGGAAGAATCCGCAGCAGCCACCAGGAGAAGCACCACTTTTGTAAGGGAAGTTTAATACTTCGCCAGCCGCCGCATTAGCCGCACCACTACCATCATTAATAGAATACTGTACTGAAAAGACAGCCTCAGCACTATTTCTATTGTCAGCAGTGAAAGCATCACTAAACTTGGCATTGAGGGCATATTTTACACCTCTTGGCGTAGTACCATTGGCTATGACTGCATCTAATACACTTTTTGCTTCAGTAAATTTTTTCTGAAATAATAGGCATTTAGCATACATCGCACCTGCCGCCCATTTATTTGCTCTACCAGCATCTAAGCCACTTCCTGGCAAGTTGTCATACGCAAATTTTAAATCTGCTTCTATATTAGTCCAAACATCTTTGTCATTTGGCAATTTGTAGTCTGTATTATTTTCATCTACAAAAGGCACCATGTTCCACATTTTTTTTGCCTCAAAATGATAATGCCCTCTCAAAAATCTCGCTTCAGCGGTGATTCTTGTTTTATCAGCTGCAGAACCGTCTTTTGCTTGGGTGATAGTTCTCAAAACACCATTGGCACGAGAGATGCCTTCATAAACAGTTACCCATTTTTCATTAAAGAAACCATTGGTAGGTGTAGGCTCGTAGCGTGCGATTGGATTAATATCAGGTTGGTCGCCTGCATCAGACCCCTTGTGTGCATCTCCCCCTGCTACGCTACCATACACCCAGTTTGTACCAGAGGCAGCCCAGCCACCACCACCACCAATACCGTCCAAAAGAGAATAAGCACCAATCAATAATGCCTCTGCTCCTTTTCTATCAGCAAGTACGCTTTGGCTCAAAGCCCCGATGGGCTGTACGTCCAAAAAAGATTCCTTACAAGCATAAGTAAGCAAGCACAAGCCTACCAATGCACCACTCATTATTTTTAAATAATTTTTCTTCATTTTCGTCCTTTTTATTTGTTTGAATATGAGATTTTTCTTTTGACAATTTGTGAAAAGAAATTGTTTTAAATTTTTTAAATTACTTTATTGCCTTTTTCAAAGTTTCCCTCGCCAAAGCGAGGGGTTAAAGTAATGATTATTTTTAGGGTGTGGGTTTACCACAGACGCTTAACTTTTAGAAAGTCAAGTTTACCCCTACAATGTACTGCTTCACGTTAGGATAGTTACCATAGTCAATACTATAGCTGGTATCATCACCCGCCAACTCAGGGTCTAAGCCTGTATATTTGGTGATAGTAAAGAGATTCGCACCTTGTAAATAGACTCTGAACCTATCAATACCATACTTTTTCAACAAATCAGAAGGCAAGTTATAACCCAACTGGATATTTTTTGCCCTCAAATAGGAACCTTTCTCTATGTAATAAGAGTTTGAGGTATTATTGGTACTGAAGTTTGACACGTTTTCAGCGATAGGTGTTGTTGCCCCAGTATTCGTAGGACTCCAAGAGTTATACAAGGCATCTCTGCTTTTTGCGCCTTGAAAAGAAGGATAAAAATCCGTCCACCATCTGGTATAATTATAGACATCTTTGCCAGCTACCCCATACCAAAACATAGACAAATCAAAGTTTTTGTAGGATACATTGAGGTTAAAACCATACGTAAATTTAGGGTTTGGATTACCAATAAATGTTCTGTCATTATCCGTAATTCTGCCATCACCATCTATGTCTTGGTATTTAAACCTGCCTGGACCTGCGCCGTCTTGGGTGGGAGAGGTTCTTACATCTTCTACACTCTGGAATAAGCCCACTACTTTGTACCCAAAGAAAGAAGATAATGGCTGACCTACTTGGTTACGAGCCAAATCACCAAATCTTGAGCCTCCAGAGGTGAAATAATCAGTACCTTCTTGTAAAAAAGTAACCTTATTTTTGTATGTAGTGAAGGTCAGGGTAGCATCATATTTCCAATCAGAGGCAATTTTGCCACGCTTGGTAATAGACATATCCAAGCCTATATTTTGCATACTTGCTACGTTTACAGTAGGAGGGGTTGCGTTACCTGCCAAGGCGGGTAATGGATTATTGCGTAAGATACCTGTGGTCTTTCTCTGATAAAAATCCAAGGTGATATCCCAGCTACCATCAAAAAGAGAAGCATCAAGCCCAATATTACTGGATGTATTGGTTTCCCACTTGGCATCAGGATTGCCTATTTTTACTTGTCTGAAACCTTGATTTGCTGCGGAAACCTGTCCTTGGATAGCATAATAAGCATCGCCAGGACCACCACCAAACAAGCTAAATTTGTTATCAGCACCAATATTTAACTGACTACCCATCGTGCCATATCCACCTCTAATTTTTAAGTCATTGACCCAAGTGAGGCTTTTCATAAATGATTCTTGAGAAACTCTCCATGCCGCCGTTACAGAAGGGAAAATACCATAAGCATTGTTCTGACCAAATTTAGAAGAACCATCTCTCCTTACTGTGGCACTCAATAAATACTTGTCATCAAATCCATAATCCACCCTTGCAAATTGAGAAAAAAGTGTTGCTTTGTACGCATAGCTACCATTTTGGATACCTGCGGCACCTGTAGAAAGTGTACGGTAATTTGGGTCATCAGAATAATAGTTAATCCTGCTACCACTCACCCCTCTGCCGTTTTCTTTGAAAGACTCAATACCTACTAAGGCACTAATATTGTGTTTGTCAATGGTTTTCTTATACCCCAATGTATTAGCCCAGTTATAAGTATTGTTGTAGAAAGAACTCTCACCAAAGCTATTGCTTGAACCATTTTCTGCATTCTCATAAGAGCGATAACTAAAACCAAAGTTATGTCCATTTTGTAGGCTTACTCCAAAGCTACTTTTGAGGGTAAAATCTTTGAAAACATCTACTTCCAAATACGCATTACTCACCAATTTGATATCATAACCTCTATTATCTACAGCTCTTGTACGAGAAGCAACAGGATTACCCCCATTTCCTAAGTTAGCACCACGCGTGCCTGCCCATCCGCCGCCGATGTCATACACAGGTACAATAGGCTGGATACGATATGAGTTAGAGATTTCATTACCCTCACTCAAGTTACCAATGGTTGGGTTATCTCTATATGTAAAGATAGTGCTTTGCCCAGCCCTTACGTTTTTCTTAATCTTAAAATCTGTATTGGCACGCAAGCTATATCGTTTGAGGAAAGTATTTAATACAAGCCCTTGTTGGTCAAAGTAGTTTAAGCCCACATAATAATTTGCATTGTCGCTACCACCAGAAAGCCCTACATTATGGCTTTGGATAGGGGCATTGCGTGTTACTTCTTTATACCAATTAGTGCCTTGCTTGTTTGCTCTGACGATTTGATAAATATCACCTGCTCCATAATCTACATTATAAAGTGCGGGGTTTACGCGTGGGTCGCCTTCCATAGCTCCACTTGGCACGATATAGTCTGGAATGACGGGGTTCGCACCATTGCCATATTGTGCAGTGCTTGGATTGCCATTCGCACCTACCTGCCCTGCATTTCTCAAGGAAAGCCATGTCAGGTCTGCCATCTCTTGGGTATTGAGCAAGTTGGTAAAGCCCTTGCCTTGTGCCTGCATACCATAAAAGCCATCATACGTAATTTTTGCAGGACCATTCTTACCTCTTTTGGTAGAAATGATAATTACCCCATTCGAAGCACGCGCACCATAAATAGAAGCTGCACCTGCATCTTTCAATACTTGCATTGTTTCTATATCATTGGGGTTTAGCGTACTAATATCAAAGGTTTGTACGCCATCTACTACATAAAGCGGTTGGTTATTGCCAAAGGAAGCAAAACCACGAATCCTTACTGAGCTTGCTGTACCTGGCTGACCAGAGGAGATAACTGTTACCCCTGCGGCACGACCTTGTAGCATTTGCTCTGTTGTTCCTGCTGGTACGGCAGTTAAGTCTTTCGCCTTTACTACAGCTACTGCCCCAGTAATGTCTTTTTTCTGTTGTGAAGAGTAACCAGTTACTACGATTTCTTCTAAAGCCCTTACATCAGTTGCAAGTGCTACATTCAGCGTAGTTTGAGTGCCGACTGCAACTTCCTGAGCTACATAACCCACAAAAGAAAACACCAAAATATCAGCACCTCCCGTAGGGATAGAAATACTATAATTTCCATCTGAATCTGTAACTGTACCTGTGGTTGTGCCTTTCGCCAATACAGTTACGCCTGGTAGAGAAGAGCCATTTTCGCCATCTGTTACCTTGCCGCTTACTTTCTTTTGTGCGTAGGTGAATGAGCTAATAAATAGAAAAAAGAGAAGGATAGGCACGAAATAGCCCCCTTTGAGTTGGTCTTTGTTTTTCATTTTCATACAATTTTGTTTGTGAATAATTACTATGTGATTTGCCTTTTAGCTGGATATCTAACGTTAAAGTTAAAGATATTTTAACGAAAATTAAAAATTATTTAACATTTTTTTTGAAAACGATACCAAATTTTCAAAATTTGACCATAAGTGTTTAACATACTAAAAACCGTAATTTTTTCATTTACAAGCAGTAAGCTACTAAACCGCAATCGTTTTCGTTAAACAGCCAATATGCCTCTCAGCAAAATATTAAATTGCTTATCATTATTTTAATCACATTGAATTTTATAGTTTTTTGTGCTAAAAATGACATTTATATTTTCTTATTATCTATCAATTCATTTATTCTATTAACTTTGCTTTCATACACAAGACAAGACTGATAGACTATTCTAAATTTATGATACAAAACGACAAAAAAATTATCAATGCATGGTGCTTTTTTGATTGGGCAAACTCCGCCTATTCTTTGGTGATTACCGCCGCCATTTTCCCAGTCTATTACAATCAGGCGACACGTGCTGCTTTTGGAGGAAGCAATATGGTTTCCTTTTTTGGCATCGAGGTCGAGAACACCGTTTTATTGAGCTATGCGTACAGTCTTTCGTATCTTATCATTGCTTTTCTGCTGCCCATGCTCTCTGGTATAGCTGATTATAGTGGCAACAAAAAAATATTTATGCGCTTTTTCACCATGCTGGGCGCGACAGCTTGCTTCACCCTGTACTTTTTTGATGGCGCAAATGTAGAGCTTGGCATCATTGCGGCGGTTATTGCCAGCATTGGTTTTGCGGGAGGCTTGGTTTTTTACAATGCCTTCCTACCAGAAATCGCTACGCCTGACCGCTATGACGCAGTGAGTGCGCGCGGGTTTTCTATGGGATATTTAGGCAGCACATTGTTACTTCTGGTCAATCTAATAATGGTCTTGAAATACGAAATGTTTGGATTTAGTAGCGCAGGAGTTGCTTCTCAGATTTCTTTTTTGATGGTAGGAGCATGGTGGCTTAGTTTTTCTCAAATTACTTTTCACCACCTCAAAGACAAGAAAAAAACCAATCCCATCAATGCCTCAGTGCTTGGGAAGGGCTTTCACGAATTGCAGCGCGTTTGGCAATCGCTTAGAAAACAAGCAAATACAAAGCGATTTCTAATTTCTTTTTTTTGTTATAGTACAGGCGTTCAGACGGTATTGCTCATTGCCGCTATTTTTGCAGAAAAAGAACTCAGTATGGAAAGTAGCGAACTGATAGGTGTGGTTTTACTGTTACAAATCGTAGCGATTTTGGGTGCGCTACTCACCGCTCAAATCTCCAAACGCAAAGGTAATCAGTTCACACTCTTGCTGCTACTTTGTATATGGGTCGTCATTTGTGTAGGTGCATTTTTGGTAGATTCCAAGGCACAGTTTTTCGGTTTAGCTGCCTTGCTTGGCGCAACGATGGGTGGCGTACAGTCGCTTTCGCGGGCTACCTACGCCAAGTTATTGCCCGAAAATACGCCTGATACTGCTTCTTATTTCAGCTTTTATGATGTTTTGGAAAAAGTGTCCATTGTAGTTGGTACATTCCTTAACGGCTACATTACCCAGCTTTCTGACGGCAATATGCGAAATAGTATGCTCACGCTTGCTTGTTTTTTTATGGTGGGGGCTATTGTAATGAGCAGGGTGAAGGTCAAAGCAGCAGATACAAGTGCTGTATAAATAAAATAAATGAGGGGTTAGGAGTTAGGAGTTAGTATTATAAAACAATGAAAACCAGTAAAGTTGAAATTTGTTATACGAAGCATTGATTATAAGCTAATTGTACGGTTCGCCGCTGCGATTAATTCATAATTTATACGTTAAGTACATCAACAAAAATAAACATTTTTATAAAAATACGCCGTAGGTGTTAAATGTTGGTAGTGGAAAAACGATACAAATGTATTTCTACTCCTTTAGGAGTTACATAAAAGAATATAAAACTCCTAATTAACTTTCAAGAAATATTCGTTCTTAGGATACCACCGTTAAAACGGTGGCTTAAATATAACTTACCGTTTTAATGCCGCAGTGGAACTGGTAAGGACTCGCAGAACGGTTAATTTATGAAACCGAATAAGGAGTTTGTGAACATCGCAATTATTATTTCTACCAACATGAAACTCCTAACGGAGTTTAGGAACGATTAGAATTTTGATATACTTATTTTTTAGTTTTTACAGCTCATCATAACTCACTCATTATCAATTATTTTTGAATATGTATAAAAATAAAATTATCTAATGCTCTCCCTTTCGAATCCATTGAAATTTTAACATCTTCATTTTTAAGTATTTGAGTGAAATTCTTACTTGTAAACTGACAACCTTGGACTGGGCGTCCCCGTCCTATTAAAAATGAGTGGTTTTCCCCAATTTTTTAAAGCAATTTGCAAACAATCTAAGCAAAAATGCTCTGACAAACTATTTGATAAACAAGAACTTAAGATAAATCTTGAATACACATCAATAATTGCTACCAAATACAAGAATCCTTTTTCCATAGGAATATAGGTAATGTCAGTTGCCCATACTTGATTCAATTCATTGATTATTAAATTTTTAAGTAAATAAGAATAAATCTCATGCCCCTCTTCTTTTTTAGATAAATTCGGTTTGGGACGGTTCGCCGCTGCGACAAACGGCTTCTATACCCATGCGCCTCATTAATCTACGTATCTTCTTGATATTAAACTTTTTACCTTCTTTTTGTAAGTTTACTAAAATCCTCCTTGCACCATAAAACGGATACTGAGTATAAATTTGGTCTATTTCTCGCATTAATCTTAAATTTTCCTCATTTTCAGGCACAGGTTGATAGTAAAAAGATGATTTTGCTATCCTAAGCAGTTTGCATTGACGCAAAATACTTAATTTACTATCTTGTTTATCAATAAGTTGCCTTTTTTCTTGAAGACTTAGTGTATTTTTAACTGCTTCAATTTTTTTTTAAGAAAGTTTACCTCAACTTGTAATTCACCAATCTGTTGATACAAAGGAGCTGTAATTTCTTCCTCTTTTTCAGGTGCTAAATCTGAATGTTTTGCACCAAATAAAGTAGGTAATTGCTTGACTATCTTATTTTTCCACAAAGAAATCTGATTAGCACTCACCCCAAACTCACTGCTTAATTGAGCAAGTGTTTTTTGTTCTTTTAATGCTTCCAAAACTACTTTTGTTTTGAAAGCATTGTCATACAATTTTCTTTTTCTTTTAGCG
>JAAFJS010000097.1 GCA_013298985.1 Cytophagales bacterium | reverse complement strand
TAAGGCGTGAAGTTTCTTTGGCTTTGAGAAATAACAAAGCACCCGAAGCCGCAGAAATTTGGGCAGAATTGGCAACGCAACACAATGGCGATAGGTGGTACTTAGAAGCATTGGGAATTGGCGCAGATGAGCAGTGGGACAGCTTTTTAGAGGCATATTTGAAAAGGGTAGGGGACGACTGGAACAAGGACATCGTTTGGAGAAGTAGGGCGAAAAAAACGCCTCAAATGCTTGCCAAAATGATTCAAGGAAGCAAAGGAGAAGAAAAATTGCGCTATTTTAGGGCGTTTGACTTCCAAAAAGACAATTCCAAACAAAACGTTCTGCTCACACTTTTTGATGCTAACCATGCGGAACAAGGTGAAATAGATAACTTGGTTTTGAGGCATTTAGACAAAAATGTGGCTAAAACACCCAAATTGAAAAAGGCGTTATATGCCGCTTTAGTTTCTACCAAAGGCACATTGGATTTTGTAGATTTGGTCAATCAATTTGAGCTAAAAGATAAATATCCTGATTTGATGGAAATGATTTTTGCCAAATCAGACAGCGTAGAGGCAAGCGAAGGCGCAAAAATTTTGATGAAAAAAGGTGGGAAAGGTTTGCTTGCTAAATCCTTGAAAGACAAAGACAACCAAAAAGTAAGAAACACGCTAAACGTATTAGGAAAATTGGACAATGAAGAAGCGAGAGAACTGATTTCCAGCGTGATGAATAGCGAAGAATACGAAATGGCAATACGTGCCTTGGCTCTGGAAAAGTACGGCGCAGGCTGGGGCGGGCAGGAGCAACTTTGGAAATTGGTGAAAGACAGTAAACTCAAAAAAGACTTAGAACCTACTGCAAAACAGGTACTTACCAATGCTTGGCGTTCGGACATTAAAGGTGAGGCAACAAAGTTTTATGGTGGAGAAACTGCCCAAGAAACCTCGCCCATTGCCAAATTAGTTTCTCAAACAGGTGATGCGACCAAGGGCAAAGCAGTTTACACCCAATACTGCGCCCAGTGCCACCAAGTGAAGGGTGAAGGCATAGATTTTGGACCTAAACTATCGGAAATAGGTACAAAACTGCCCAAAGAAGGGCTTTACAAATCTATCTTGAAACCGAATGAAGGCATTAGCTTTGGCTACGAAGGTTTTGTGTTCAAACTCAAAAACGGAACTACGCTGGTAGGCATTATCGCCAGCAAAACCGAAACAGAAATAGACGTAAAACAAGTAGGAGGCACTGTTACCAAAGTAAAAGTGGCAGACATAGAAAGCCAGAAAGAATACGACGGCTCACTGATGCCAGCTTTTCAACTCCCTGAAAAAGAGCTGATTGACTTGGTAGAATATTTGACGGGAATGAAGAAGGCGAGTTAAAAAAAATTACATAAAAGCCAAAAGTATCAAACCTTTTGAAAAGTTTGGTGCTTTTGGCTTTTAACTGCTAAAATATAGAAAGTGTTGTCATATAATTGTCATTGAGTATATATTTATTGATTCCTCGTTCTTGTTTTTCTACAATAACTAATTTTTTAGCTTCTAACTTGTTGAATACACCTCTTACTGTTCTCTTAAAATTTTCAAAAGCCCTTAGATTTTCCTCGCTCAAAGTTTGTTCTCTTAAAAAGAGAATATTCCCTACTTCATTAGCACTAACAGTCTGGGCAATACTATATTGATTATATTGATATACTATTTTAAGTACATCCTTATATTTAGTAGGTAAGCTATCATAATCTCTACCAAATTTATTTCTCAATATTGTAGAATAATTCAAATTAATAAATTCCCTTCTTACCAAAAAAACTGGATGAATAGAATCACTAAGTGGATGCTTTTCAATCAATTTTCTTCTTTCCAAAAAGCTAAGGGCTTGCAAATGATTATTATCAGGAGTAAGCAAAATGGTATATCTATAATTTAGATTCGCTTCTTCTGATTTATATATATAGGAGAATACTAATTTTTGCTCTTCTGTAAGTAGCTCGCCATCAGTAAGTTTCATAATTAATCCACTGAAACTTTCAAACAACCATTTCATCTGATTATCTAAAAGCTTGCCTCGAGGAATGACCAAACTCATTTCCTCCTTGCTATGAAATTTATAGTAAGGCAAATCTATACTATTTGCCAATGCTTCATTAGTAAGTGTTGCCATACCTCTCCCTCTACCTTCCCACTTATCAAAAATATGTAATATATCTGCTAATTTTGGATTTTTAGGTTTAGAATTAGGAATAATTCGTCTGATTGGTATTTCATGATTGATATGCTCCAGCACAAGTTCTGCTTTGAAACTACCTGGGTTGCGAATCTCTATATATTGATTGGGTTTTATAGCAATAATTATAAATTTGTTAATGCTATAATCTCTGTGAGCCAATGAGTTATTGATAGATTCTCTTATAAGTCCTTCAGGGTATTCAGGTTTGCTTATTCCTCCTTTTTCTGCACTAATACCTATTTGGATATTTCTCATCACATATCCCAAACTTCTTTCCATAAGTTGAAGGACATTATCTTGGATAATCTTTTTATCTTGGGCAACTTGTATAGGTGTATCCACAAAACAATCTACTTGCGCTCGTTGTCCTAAGAAATCATTGACATATTTACCACAAACTAACATTCCTAAAATAGTAGGTTTTTCCCCCATCACAAAACCTTTCCTCTGTAAAAATGGAAGTGCTGTAAATACATCTACTTTGATACTCTCTATTTTTATTTCTTTATTCAATAAACTTATAAATTCATTGATTTTATCTATATCTATCTCTGATAAAGATGCTTGTTCTACTATTTTTAACTCTCTTGAATTCTCAATTTCTTTCTTAAAATCCCTTTGTGATTCTATTTTTCTCTCATCAATTTTATGTTCACCAGTAATTTTTCTCTCCCAAGCCACCTTATTGAAAAAAATAAATTTTGCATCTTCTGACAAGTTTTCTATGTACCAAACCCCAATTCTCCTGTCTAAAAAATCTTTTATTTGGAAATTTGAAATATATTGACTTACATCTATTTTATTATTATGTTCATCTGTATAAAGTGTTGCTACTTCTTTAATTTTGGGTTCTATATTTTCAGAATAGCCACTCCCAAAGCTATAATTTCTTTTTTCTTTATCTTCTTTTACTCCTAAGATTAGAATACCACCTTGTGTATTTAAAAAAGCACAAATTGTTTTATATATTTCTTTCCAATCGCCATCACTACCTGGAATATTTTTAATTTCCACTATATCAGTTTCTAAAGCCTCATAAGTCTTTTGCTTTATACAACTTTCTAATTTTTGAATTATTTTATCTATAAGTTTCATCTAATTAAGACTTTATTAATGTGCCTATACAAATATAATAGATTATTACAAGAAATAAAAAGAAATCGTAGTTCGTAAATTTATTTAGACTATCCTGACAATGTAAAATAAAAACCTGAAAGATATAACTCCCTGAAAAAGAGCTGATTGACTTGGTGGGGTATTTGGTGGGAATGAAGAAGGTGGGGTAAGGGCAAGGATATTTTTAAATTTTTCTAAAAGTTCCACTTTTTTTACTTTCCAGCCAATGTCTTATCCTAAATCCATTATAAAACACCAAGCACTCCGCTCGCTCTATCTCCACAAAAGTAAATCAACCCCATAAAATAGCACTGGTGTTTGTAATATTGCTTCTTAAAATTATTAAATTTGCAGTAAAATTATAGCCCATTGAATTTGAAAAATAGCACTATTTTATTTTATTTTTTTTCTGTAATGTTGCTCTTTACCGCCTGTCAGCAACAAATACAAGAGAAAACTGCGCCTGTACTTGGGCTGAATGAGGAAACTTTGACCAAGAAAATCAGTTACATGAATAGCGTCATTGAGGATTATCCAGCTGTGGCGGATTATTATTTCCGAAGGGCGGTGCTGAATCTGGAAGCGCGAAAAGAGAACTTAGCACAAAAAGACATCAATCAGGCACTTTTGCTCGATTCTACAAAGGCATCTTACTACTTTGTCAAAGCTAAAATCCACGAAATCAGGGGAGAGTACAAGGCTTCTTTGCTGGCGGCACAGCAGGCGGAAAGCAAGGGTTTCAAAGAAATTGATGCAGATATGCTCATGGGAAAGATGAGTTATTATGCCAAAGACTACCGTAACGCGGGCTTATACTTGGACAAAGTGCAGGAAGTATTGCCTGAACTGCCTGAAATGCGTTATTTTCGTGGGCTTACTTATTTCCAAACCCAAGATACCGCCAATGCGATTGCTTACCTGAATAAAGCGATTGAGCTAAAAAAAGAGTATAGAGAGGCATACCGCGCACTGGTGGATTTGTATAGTAACTATGGCGCACACAAAGCGGCTATTCGATATAGCAAGGCTGCTATCAAAAACTGTGAGAAAGTGGGAAGTGAGCGAGATGATGCGTCTTTTTATTTTTCTTTTGGGCGGTCTTTGTGGGCTTTGAGAAGCTATGATTCGGCGATTGTACTTTACAGTCAGGCTTTTGAATTGGACTCAACGATTTGGCAGGCGGGCTATCAGGTAGCGATGTACTGCATCAACAAGAAGAATTATGAAAAAGCAGAAAAATATTTGACCAAAGTAGTGTTGCAGAAATCAGATATTGAGAATGGAGATTACTTGCTTGCGGCTATTTATGAATACCACCTCAAAAGGCTCATTGACGCACTCAAGCACTACCAACGTGCGGCGAATTTGGATAGGCAAAATCTTCAAATTCAGGCAGATATAAGACGAATAGTCAAAAAAATAGAATACGAAGAATACCGAAAATCTCCACAGTATATGTTAGACCTATTGCAAAAACAAAAGGGAACTCAACTCCAACAAGCCGTACAGAAAAAAGATTCTTTATGAAAACACATCGAATTGCGGTATCTATCATCTTCTTTATCAATGGGATAGTTTTTGCAAGTTGGGCTTCGCGTATTCCGCTTATCCAAGAAAATCTCCAAATCAATCATGCGGTGCTTGGCGGCGTATTGCTTGCCTTGCCGCTGGGGTCGCTGACTACACTTCCGATAGCGGGCTGGCTGACCACGCGCTTCAAGAGCCGTTCGCTGGTTGTTTTTTCTGTCTTGTTATCTTGCGCGATTCTGCCCATGATAGCCTTTGCGCCCAGTCCGTTTGTATTAGGGAGTATTTTGTTTTTCTTTGGTTTTGCCAATGATTTGCTCAATATCAGCATGAATACGCAAGCAGTAGCCATCGAGTTAGCTTACAAAAAGCCAATTATGTCCTCTTTTCATGCGCTTTTTAGCTTGGGAGGAATGTTTGGCGCGGGGATTGGCGGCTTCATGGAGGAATTCGAAGTGTCTTTGTTTCAACATTTTGCCTCTATTTTTTTGGTTTTTAGTGTAGTCGTTCTTTTTGTCCAAAAGCATTTACTCAATACAGATTTGGAGCATGATGACAGCCATCCTCTTTTTGCAAAACCTGACGCGACTTTATTGGGTTTGGGCGTTATTGCTTTTTGCATTATGATAGGTGAGGGCGCGATGGCAGATTGGAGTGCCGTTTATTTGAAGGAGTACCTCCATTCGCAATCAGGGCTAAGTACGGCAGGCTACACCGCATTTTCCTTTGCGATGGCATTGGGTAGATTTGGCGGAGATTGGCTTACGGCACGTTTTGGAGCTATTCTCCTTTTGAAAATCAATGGGCTGGTCGCGTGCGTGGGTATGTGCATAGCCTTGTTTTTGCCATTTCCGTTTTTCATTATTCTCGGTTTTACCTTAGTCGGTTTGGGACTTTCTACGGGTGTACCTTTGGTATATAGCTTGGCGGGCAAGTCCAAAACCATGCCCGCAGGCATTGCTTTGGCAGCAGTAACGACCGTAGGCGCAACGGGATTTCTGATAGGACCGCCAATTATTGGCTTTTTGGCACAGCTTTCTACCTTACGCATTGCCTTGGGGCTGATAGCTGTTTTGAGTGCGAGTGTCATTTTACTGGCAGGAAGGGCAAAAATAGAGTAGTTTTTTTAGCATTAAACGATTAAAAAATGGAAAATAAACCAATTATTCAAGAAAGACAGGCAATAGAAAGCGCACCTATATCCAAGCCAGCGCGAAAAATATTTTGGAGTGGGGACAAACTTATCGGGATTTCCGCACTTTTGGTGAGTATCGCAAGCGTGTCTGTGATTTTTTATCAAACTCACCTCATGCAAAAACAGCAGTATGCCTCTGCCTTGCCTTATTTGGAGCTTTGGAACAATGGCGGCTCTGATGCAGAATATCGGCTTTCCTTGATAAATAACGGCATAGGACCCGCTTTTATCAAAGAAGTGCGAGTTATCTATAAAGGCAAGATGTATGAAGGCGACCAAACAGAATTTTTATACAAGGTGATTTTCCCACAAGATACCTCCTTTTTACAGGATTACAGTTACTCCAATCTTTATAACGGGCGTATGATTCCTGCGGGTAAAGAATTTTCCCTTTTACATATCCAAAACTCTGAAATACAGGCATCAAAGTATAGAAAGCTCTTTGGTAATCAAGATTCTGCAAAGCTGGAAATTATCTATTCGTCAGTCTATGACGAAAAATGGAAACTCACAGGCGTAGGAGGTATTTCAGAAAAAATAAAAGAGTAACTTGCTTAAAATCAATGTCTTATTATTTTGTAAGGGAATTTCTATTTTATTGGGTTCAACGGCATTTTGAGTAGTCAAAGCCTGTAATATTTTCTATGATTCCGTAAGTTGGGAATCCCAAAGAGGCGGAGGCTTTGTCGCCATAGAAAAAGTTGAAAATGAGGTGGTAATTGTCTGTATTCTCATTGTCCTTGTAAAATTTCTCTAATGCTTCAAAGTTTGTTTTTTGAAACTTATTTTTATTTTTTGTTTGGCTTGCTACAAAGATTTCTTGCGCCAAATGTTCTTTTAAAGTCTTTGGTTTAGGCTTACTTAACCAATAAACTGTCCTAAAAATGTAGGCTAATGCTCTTTCTTTAATGATGTCTTTTGTAAAACTCTCACTTGACCAAAAAATTGGGGTGCAAAAATTTCTACTAAAAAGTCCGTTGATTTTAAATTTACTATCATAATCACTGGTAAAACGATTTGTCCAGCCTCCTTTTAAGTCATCAGACAAATTGATGGCTACCTTAAAATTTCTATCTGAATTTTTTGAAAAATGATTATCATTCAACTCGTTTAGAGTTTCTTCAATCACCTGCTCGGCAGCCAAACTTTTCAACTCTTTCAGTTTGTCAAGCAAATGTTCCTTTGCCATTGGATTGAAACCACTTATGGGCATCGCCAAGTTATCTTTTTTGCCCCCTTGTAATGTATCCAAATACGCTTGGAATCTTTCAACAGTTCTTGGCTTCTCATAAAGGTCAATCATTATATCAATTATCGGAAAAAGCTCAAATTTCATAGTGTTGGATTAGACTTCTTGTAAAAGTCCTCTCTATCAGCACAATAGAGATAGTTTTTACAAGAAGTCTATTTTTTAAGTTTTATTTCTTAGGCATTTTGAGTTTCATTGCCTCCGCCATTTTAAGGGCTTCGTAGGCATTGACCACGCCACCAGTTACGGAAAGTTCACCAAATTCCACCAAAGCCTCTTCGTCTTCTGCGCCCGGCTTTTTCACCTTAATTTTGGGCATTTTGATAGCCGATTTCAAGAGAATATCTCTGACCTGCGCCGCAGTGAGTTGTGGGAAATACGACATGAGCAGAGCCGCCACGCCCGAAGCGACGGGAGCCGCCATGCTTGTTCCACTCAAATTTTCATATTTTTGGTTGGGGGTGGTAGAATAAATAGCTACGCCAGGTGAGAAAACATCTACTGATTTCTTTCCAAAATTAGAGAAAGTTGCCACCATATCTTCGCCACTTTTCCATGAAAGCGCGCCTATTTCCAGCCAAGTAAGTGCGCCCGTTCTTTTGTCTGTTACTTCTTTTCTGGGGAAATTTTCTTCTGTATCTACGTTTTTGTTGTCATTTCCCGCCGCATGAATCAGCAATACACCTTTTTGTTCTGCGTAGCGAATTGCCTCATCTACTATCGCTTTATCAGGAGAAAAAGCCTTCCCAAAGCTCATATTGATAATTTTTGCGCCGTTATCAACCGCATAACGAATGGCATTGGCGATGTCTTTGTCCCTCTCATCTCCATCAGGAACAGCGCGCACCGACATAATTCGCACATTATCAGCTACGCCTTCCATGCCCACACCATTCCCGCGTGTAGCCGCGACAATGCCCGCCACGTGCGTACCATGCTTGGCATCAGGACCTTCCACGTCATTGTTGCCGTAGCCTTTTTCAGTTTTATTTTCATAGTTATCACCAATGATGCCTCTGGGGTCAAAGTCAGGGTTCAGCCCAAACTCTAACTGCTTGTTCATCTCTTCCAAATCTTCGAGAATACCCTCTTCGGTCATTCCCTGACTGAGTACCTGCGTAGCTACCTGCTTTGCCATAGTGATTTTTTCATCTTTGGAGTTTACCGTACTCAGCATTTCCAGCGTAAGCGTATCAGTGTCCAAATATGCCTTCATCAAGCGATTCACCAGCCTGACTACCTTATAGTTGCTACTCAAAATTTCTTGATTGCCTTTATAAAGTTCTCTTTTGGTTTCCATGTCTTTTTTTGCCTTTTGGAAGGTGGCAAAATCTTTTTTGTCGGCGGGGCTGATGTCAGCTTCGTTTTTGCCTTCGAATTTGTCTTTGAATTTTTTATAGACACGTGTAGCCTCGTAGGTATCTTGGCTTACGTTTTTGCCATCTTTGCCACCCAAAAAATTCCAGCCGTTGATGTCATCTACGTAGCCATTTTTGTCGTCATCAATACCATTATTGGGAATCTCGCCTTTGTTTACCCAGAGTTTATCTTTGAGGTCTTCATGCTCTATATCCACGCCTGAGTCAATGATAGCCACCACTACGGGTTGCGAAGTTTTGCCTTTGAGCAATTCTTGATAGGATTTTTCGGCACTAACCCCTTGTACCTTGTCTTTGCCCGCGTCCAAATTAAACCAGTTTTTAGGGGCAGTATCTTGCGCGTTTACCCACTGTGTACTTACCGCAAGCACGCCTGTAAGCACTAAATTTCTCAAATTTTTATTCATTTTTTAATTCTTTTTTTATAAATTTAGCCTAATTGATTTTTGACATTTATGTTGCCAAAGGTATTGTTTTTTTTTATTTTTACAAAGTTAAGTAATTCATAATCAAATTATTCGCCTAAAAATAAACATTCTTATTAAATACACCGTAGGTGTTAAATGTTGACGGTTCGCCGTTGCGATAGTAGAAAAACGATACAAACGTATTGCTACTCCGTTAGGAGTTGCACAAAAATTGAATATTAAACTCCTAAAGGAGTTTGTGGAACATCAAAATTACTATTTCTACCAACATCAAACTCCTAAAGGAGTTTCATTAATTAAACGTTTTCTTTTTTAGTGAGTTCCCACCGTTTTAACGGTGGGTTATAGAATGTAATATATTGTTTATCAGTTTTTTTAACACCTCGCTTTATGCCCGCAGTGGAACTGGGGGTGAGCCACAGAGAAGATATTTTTTGAATATCAATAAGGAGTTTAGGAACAATTATTTTCGTTGATATACTTCGTTTGTTTTAGTAAATTATAAGCACGTCATTGTTCAGTATCTTCTAAAAAAAATAAAAATCCGATACACCAATCTGAGGGCAAAGAAAATCAAGACCAAATCCAAAAAACCAATCGGCACAGATTCGTGGTAATATTCTTCATACATCTTGGATTTCCCACTAAACGAAAATAAAGCAGGTAAGTACTTTGCCGACAAAACCATCAAAATAAAAATGGCAGAGATTCTAAACTCTCTCTTTATGAACTCTTTACGTGCTTGTTGCATTTTTGTATTGCTTATTTTTTCTTCACTGATTCACAGCCAATAAATGCTTGCTGTAAAAAAATCATGCTAAAATAAGGATAAAAGCGTAAACCAAAGCCTTAGAAGGCAAATTTATCTAATCTCCGCCACCACACCCACCGCCACCGCAACTGCTACCACACCCACTGCCGCCGCCGTCAGAGCTACCTGCATCACTGCCACCGCCACTTGAACTTCCTGCGTCTGAACCGCCGCCTGAATGACCACTGCTCGAATCGTTGCTATCTGAGTTTATACTATCACTAAAAGACTCACTATTAGAGGCATACATGAAGGTAGAGGTTGTATCGTACGAACTCGTTTGTGTAGAATTAGTATTAGCTTTTCTAAATTTTTTCTTTTTCTTATTTTTTTTATGAAAAAAGATGAAATAAATAGCTATAAAAGTCAATCCAAAGAAAACAAAGTTAAAAAGATTAAAAAAGGCAAATACGACAAGGAAAGGAATACAAAAAAAGGCATATTGGGGAGAGGTCAAGTCAAGGGAATCAAAAGAAAATGTTTTTTTGACCTTTGCGTTGTTTTTAATGTCTTTGCCAACGGATTTATTCGCTGAGTTTTCCTTCTCAAGCTGTGGCTCTTTCGAAGCCCAAACGTCAGCAGGGGGAACTTGCCCAAAGTAGTGAACATACAAATCTTGGGTGCGGGCGTACCAATTTTCAAACTTAGCGTCTTCCTGCGCGCCGCCCTCTGTGGGGTGGTGGTGGAGTTTGCGCTGCAAGGTGTTTTCGCAGAGGTCTTCCCAGTACGATTGGGTGTAGGTTAGGTGTAAGTGCCACGCTTGGTCGACCGCCACCGAAGGCGTAACTGGCGTAGGGCTGACCATCATTAGGAAAACGAACTTTTTGTACTCGCCGATTACACGTAGCGCAAACGCGTGCGACCAGTGATTTTCGCTTGCCAGTCGCTTGGAAAAAGGAAAACTTACACCTTCTTTGTCCAAGCGAAAATCTTGAATTTTTTGAAAAAGCTGCTGCTGTTCGGTAGTCATCATAAAGTATTTAGAATTTAATGTCTGAAAATACACTTTTTGACTTTCATTCTTTATTCATTATAACGTGGTTTACGTTCTCAAGGTTATTTGTAAAAGTAGGAGTGATGACTTTTCTATTTTTTAAACCAGTTTGGGTCAATAAATCCAAAATATTCCTGAAAACCTGTAAAGACTTCTTGGTCAAAGGCAAGCAGAATGATGTTAAAACCTTCATACGAGAAACTGCCGTTCTGCACAGTCCCTTTGGAGTTGAACTGAAACAAAACTGCATTTTCTTTTTTGAAACTCGAAACCTCAGAAAACAAAAGTGCATTGCTGTTTTGCTCTCTTTCTTTGATGAGATTTTTTATGGCGTTCAGGGCTTCTGCATGGGCATATTTCCCCATAAGTGGGTGAGAAAACAACACAAATTTTTCTGAAAGATAACTTTTGAAATGGTCATAATTTCCAGTTTTCTCACCTTCCTGCCAAGCATCAAAAACTAATGTTGCTATTTTTTCCATTTTTTATAAAGGGTTTAAAATGCCCATTTCGCCACGACCCAATCTCTTTCGAGTTTCATTCATTTGCGCTTCGGTGGTCATCACAAAAGGGCCTCCGTACACAATTGGTTCGCGGTGAGGTGTGCCAGATACAAACATAAAATTGGCAGTTTCTTTTCCTGTTTTTACATTTACCTTGTTGCCCTCTGTTTCAAAAGTTATCATTGATGCGCCTGCTATTTCTCTGTCGCCAATGCTTATTTCGCCTGTGATTAAATAGACAAAAGCCATTTCCATCGCCTCAAACTCGATGCTCGAATTGGGCTGCAAGGTTACATCAAACAATGACGTTTTCGTTACCAATTCGATGGGAGATTTTATATTTTGATAAACGCCTTGTACCACTCTCAAATGCACGCTTTCGCTGTCAAACACTGGAATATCTTTTGAAAAGGCATGAAAGGCTTTGGGGGCTACCAAACGGTCTTTGTCTGCATGATTTATCCAAATTTGAAAACCATGACAGTCTGTCCCTGTGATAGTGGGAACTTCATCATGCTTCACACCTATTCCTGTCTGCGTAACGTGAATACCACCAGGCTCTATGATACTATGGTCGCCAAGACTGTCGCGGTTTAGAAACGAGCCTTGGCTGTCAGGCATCATATATGTCATCACAGATACGCCTGCGTGGGGGTGAGGTCCAAAAATGGGTCTGTCCATGTGAAATTCGGTAAAAACCAAAAATGGCTCAAAACCATATTCGGCATGAAACATATCTATCGAATTAAAACCCACCGCATTTTGTTTGAAATGCTGATTACTAATTTTTTTGATTTGTTTTTCCATTGTTTTTTATTTTTATGGTGTTTTTATCTGTCTTGTTTAGATGATTAGACTTTTTGCAAAAGCATTTTTATCAACTTTATTTTATCCTGTCAAGAGGCGAAAACTGCTATTTTTTTATAAAAAGCCCAATATTACAAACACCTTCGGCAACAGTTGTAAAACTTTGCCAAAGGTGTTTGCCTTCGGCAACAGCTAAAAGCCTTGCCGACAGGTACTGAAATTTTATCAATTTTTCTTAATCCATTCCGAAGGCATAATATTGGATTCCGCCCTCGTCGGGGTACATTCCTTCTATCATTACGCCGCCTTTCATTCCTTCTATCGCTTTGATAAAATCGGCTGGACTCTTGATGGTTTTGTTGCCAATGCGAGTGATGATAAAGCCTTCACGCATATCTGTAAACTTACTAATTTTGCCTTTGTTGATAGCAGCAACCTTTGCACCACCCTGAATATCAAGTCTTTTTGCTTCTTTTTCGCTTACTTTTTCTAACTCAATGCCCAACACATCTAAGGCTGTTTGCGTAGGTTTGCGTGCCACTTCGGTATTTCCTTCTCTGGTTTTTAGTGTAACTTTGATTTCCTTTTCTTTGCCATCGCGCACGAGCATCAGCGTTACGATGTCACCAGGGCGATGCCTACCTACCAATTCTTGGAGTTCGGGAACGGTTTTGACGGGCGTGCCATCTACGCGGGTAATTACATCTTGGGATTTCACGCCCGCAACTGCCGCAGAGCCATTCGCCACCAAGCTATCCACATATACACCCTCAGAAATGGTCAAATCGAGTTCTTTTGCCAGTTTGGAATCCAAATTTCTGATGACGATGCCCAAATAACCTCTTTGCACCGTTCCAAATTTCTTCAAATCTTCAGTTACTTTTTTGACCAGATTGGCAGGAACAGCAAAAGAATAACCTGCAAAAGAACCTGTCTGTGAGGCTATTGCAGTATTAATGCCTACCAAATCACCATTCATGTTTACCAGCGCACCGCCACTATTGCCAGGATTTACGGCGGCATCAGTTTGGATAAAAGATTCAATCGCAGAATTATCCTTGTTGCGTAAGATATTGATATTGCGTCCTTTGGCACTGACAATCCCCGCCGTTACGGTTGATGTCAAGTTAAATGGATTGCCTACTGCCATCACCCATTCGCCCACCTTGACCGCGTCAGAGTTGCCAAACTGGAGGGTAGGAAGGTCTTTTTCATTGATTTTGACCAAAGCCAAGTCCGTAGAAGGGTCAGTACCAATGATTGTCCCCTTGTACGAACGGTTGTCGTAGAGGGTAACTTCGACTTCTTCTGCATTATCTACTACGTGATTATTGGTAACGATAAAGCCATCATTGCCAATGATTACGCCCGAACCTGCGCCCTGCTGAGGCTGTCCGCGACCACCAAAAGGATTACCTCCGCCTTCGCCGCCACCACCAAATAGGTCAAACAAATCTTCCAAAGATTGGGGTTGTTCGCGGCGTTCGGACGTGCGCGAAACGCCAAAAGTAGATTTGATATGCACTACTGCGGGATTTGCCTTTTCTGCGACAGCGGTAAAATCTGCCAACCCTTCACCACCAAAGCGCGTGAGTGAGGACGGGCTTCCCGAAATCTCGTTAAATACGATTTCTTTTTTGTCAAAGCCCACCAATTTGTAAAGCCCAATGCTTGCCGCACCACCTACGAAGGCTATCAGCAAAGTTGAAATGATTTTTTTCATAAATAAACTATAGCTAAAAAGTTTAAATATTTTGTAAAGTTATGTATAAGTAAAGTATATAAATTTAACAGTTTGTTTTCAAAATCTATACAAATATGTTTTTTTTAAGATAGATTAACTTCAAAAGCCATCATTTTGCAGTTTTTACTGACATTCTGGCATACAAAATAAATAAACTTGATGCCTTCTATTTTCTGCGTTTTCTTTTTCCAGAAGTATTTGATTTCCATGTTAGGTGTCATCGAAACGACATAACAAATAAGTTAAAATATTGATTATTAATAGTTTAATTAAATAAAAATTACTTCCTCGCGCTTTTTTAAAAGATTTAATATTGTTTTTTTGAAATTCTATTATAAAATTAGCAAGTTTGTAAGTTAAATGAAAAACATTTTGAATGTAAACCAATTAAAAATACTCAACTTTCAGCTTAGTTTACATAGTCTTATTCAATTAAAAAATTTTCAAAAGTGATGAAAACAACATTTTTAAAATCGACTTTGAGTTTGTTTTTTGCATTGCTGCTTACCAGTGCAGTATTTGCCCAAAAAAGCCCAAAAGCAGAAGCAACTTCCGCGGTAGGTAGTGGCAAAGTAACGATTGCTTACAGCCAGCCTTCGGTCAAAGGCAGAGAAGTTTGGGGCAAATTAGTGCCTTATGACAAGGTGTGGCGCACAGGCGCAGACGAGGCAACGACCATCGAGTTTGCCAAAGATGCGACCGTAGAAGGCAAAAAAATAGCCGCAGGCAAATATAGCCTGTTCACTATCCCCACCAAAAGCGGTGAGTGGACTATTATTTTTAACAAAACTGCAAAGCAATGGGGCGCGTATGACTACAAAGAAGCAGACGACGCACTACGCGTAAAGGTAAAATCTGCTAAATCGGACAGTATGGCAGAAAAAATGACTTTCACCGTAAGCGCGGACGGAATCGTTACGTTTTTGTGGGAAAACCTAAAAGTGCCATTCAAAGTTACACAATAGGCTTCTTGTGAAAATAGCCTATTTCTTCCTCTCAGTAGGAGAGGGCGCGGGGTGAGGCAATAAAATAGCCACTTTGCCTATGACAAATGTTGGCAAAGTGGCTTGCTAAAGACTTGGTGATAAAAACTTTTACACCAATTTTCTTTTATTCTAATTTTTTTATTTGTAATATTACTCTATCATAAATGACTTAAAATGATAAAAAGGTATTCTTGCTTGTTTTTGAGGTTTTTTTAGCTCAATGGTTTTTAATAAAAAATAAACACGAAAAGGCAGAATATTAAATCAAACATTTTATTTGATAATTACGTACAAACCAAAGTATAACAAACAACCACAACGACTTACACAATGAGCAAATCTGATTATGGATACGCAAAAGACGGGAAGGTGTACCTGAATGGGTATTTTGACTTTCCTACCAGAGAAATAGGCGTAGTCAAAGAAAGTGAGGAGGCAAGCGTCCAATACTTTACAAAGCGTTTCGACCTGGCAAAAGCAAAAGTAGCAGAGCTAAGTAGTTCGGTAACTACGACCCCCAACAAAGGCTCTTTTTTGATGAAACTTATCCACTTGCGCGAGTATTTGTCAAAATTTGACGGACTTGGAGATTTTCCCGCCTTGTTTGTAGCCTTAGATACCTTAGAGGACGAAATCAACGGATACGTGGACAAAAACCGCGTCAAAAATCTCGAAATCAAGCAGGCATTGCTCAAAGAAGCAGAGGAATACCGAGGCAACGGCAACTGGATTGTCGTTACCAAAAAGTATAAAGAACTCAAACTCAAATGGATAAAAACGGGAAGCGCCTTCAAAGCTGACGAGGAAATCCTCAATGAAAAATTTGATGCCATTGTGGAAACTTTTTTCCAAAAGCGCAACAAGGTCATCGAGGAAAAACGCAGAATTACCCAAGAACGCCTCGACAGGTATTCTTTCCTCTTGGAAAAACTCAAAGATGTGATAGCACACGCGCCCGAAAATGCCTTCCAAATCATCAAAAGGATACAAAACGATTGGAAAATGGTAGGCAAAATCCCTAAAAAAGAATTTGTAGAGATGACCACCGAATACAAAGGTGAACTCAATAAATTCTTTGGAAAGCGCAAGCAGCAACAACCTTTCAAAAATCCTGGCGACCGCAAACGCGAAATCTGCGAGAAAGTAGAGAAAATGGTAGATATGGAAGAACCACCTATCGAAGATGTAAAAAATCTTCAGAAAGAGTGGCAGAGGCTGGGCAAGTTCAAGCACCCAAACGACAAGGAGTTCAATACGCGCTTCAAAATAGCCTGTAACGAGCTGTTTGAGAGCCACTTCCTTACCAAGCAAGCGCGATACAAATTTGAGGGATTTGATGAAAAAACATTCTTCGAACAACTCAAAATCAAAATCAGACTCATCAAAGAATCCATCAAAAAAGATGAAACCGAACTGAGCATGATGAACGAAAGAACCAAGCATACGCCCATTCAGCGATATGACCCCAAGCAACCTCCGCAGCCGTTTGACATCGAACGTTTGAACCAGATTAACAAACTGAAAACCAAACAGCGTATCCTCAAAAAGTTGCAAGACCAGTTATTGGCTAATTATTAGTTTTTAATAAATCTTTTTTCTATTTTTGCAACCTTTTTTAATAAATCTTTTTTATTTCGCAACATTATTCGTATAAAAAAGTAATTTAGTTAAGAAAATTATTACCTAAATCCGCAATCAAAAAAAAGGAGGGAAAATATGTATTGGACACTCGAATTAGCGTCATATTTAGAAGATGCACCTTGGCCTGCCACCAAAGAAGAACTGATTGACTATTCAGTACGTTCTGGTGCGCCCTTAGAAGTAGTAGAAAACCTACAAGAGTTGGAGGACGACGGACAACCCTACGAAAGTATTGAGGAAATCTGGCCTGACTACCCAACCAAGGACGACTTCTTCTTCAACGAAGACGAATATTAACTCATCTCTACAACAAATGCTTCCTATCACAGGGAAGCATTTTGTTTTTACACAAAATAATACTTTCCTATTTTCTTTTCTATAAATTTGCAAACTTTTCAAACTTCAAACATCAACACCAATCTATGTTATTAGATTTTGAAAAACCAATCGCAGACTTAGAGGCGCGATTAGCCGATATGAAGCAAAAACTTGGCGATAGCTCCGATGCCGATTCTGAATCTGCACTCAAAGTAGTGGAAAACAAGATTTTGCAACTCAAAATAGAAACGTATAAAAATCTTACGCCTTGGCAACGCGTGCAGCTTTCCAGACACCCCGAACGCCCTTATACGCTTGATTATATCTATGGTATGACCCAAGATTTTATCGAACTGTTTGGCGACCGCAATGTCAAAGATGACAAAGCAATGGTAGGCGGCTTTGGCACTATCGAGGGGCAGACTTTCATGTTTATCGGGCAGCAAAAAGGACGAAATACCAAAGACCGCCAATACCGCAACTTTGGCATGGCAAACCCCGAAGGCTACCGCAAAGCACTGAGATTGATGAAGTTAGCTGAAAAATTTGACAAACCTATTATTACATTTATTGATACACCTGGTGCATTCCCTGGCATAGAAGCAGAGGAACGCGGGCAGGCAGAGGCAATCGCGCGCAATCTCAAAGAAATGTTTATGCTCAAAGTTCCCATCATCTGTATCGTGATTGGCGAAGGAGCTTCGGGCGGCGCGCTGGGCATCGCGATAGGTGATAAAGTGCTGATGCTCGAGAATACTTGGTACTCAGTTATTTCACCTGAAAACTGCTCTACTATTCTTTGGCGCAGTTGGAATTTCAAAGAGCAAGCGGCAGCGGCTATGAAGCTGACAGCTACGGATATGCTTGCCTTCAAACTGATTGATGGCATCATAGACGAGCCTCTTGGTGGCGCGCACGTGGACAAGGACGAAATATCAAAAACGGTAAAACAAACTATTTTGGCACATTTTGCCGAACTTTCCCAGCTATCTGTGGCAGAAAGAATCGACAAACGCATAGAAAAATTTAGCGCAATGGGCGTATTTACAGAATAGTCCATTAAATTTTGATTAAAAAATAGGGGTATTTTTTGCCAATTTTCAAAAATCAATTACCTTTGCAGGGATTATTTTAATTAAAAATGTAAAATTTTCAAATTTGAAGCTATTTTTAACCTAAATTTTTAAAATTATGAGTGCAAGTGAGCAAATTGAAAATGCCTGTCGCGAAGCTCGCGATAAGTTTTTAAAGTTGGACGTAGAAGTTTACAAAGACATCATTGAAAAATTACAATTTGTGATTGTAAGTTACAATGCAGACAAAAACCCTGTGGGTTTGTACCACATCGGCGAGGCGGCACTGGACTTACTCAAAAAACACAAAGAGCAAAAGTCAAGACAAGTTTCCAAAGAATTGATTGATACGTTGGAAAAAGCCTTAGCTAATAAATAAGCAGTTTATGTTGAACCAAATCATATTTTTTTAACTAAAAACCCAAAGTTTTCAGGCTTTGGGTTTTGTATTCATAGATAAAAATGAACATTTTGATTCTTGGCTCTGGGGGAAGAGAACACGCCTTCGCTTGGAAAATAGCTCAAAGCCCTCTTTGTAGCCAACTTTTTGTTGCCGCTGGTAATGCTGGCACTGCTCAGATTGCCCAAAACGTCAATCTCTCCCTCTCAGATTTTGAGAAAATAGGCTCTTTTTGCCTCAAAAATAATATAAACCTTGTATTGGTAGGTACTGAAACGCCTTTGGTCGAAGGCATTGCTGACTATTTTCAGGCAGATGCAAATCTTAGTAAAATACAATTTATTGGCGCGGTCAAGGCAGGCGCAAGGCTCGAAGGAAGTAAAGATTTTTCTAAGGATTTTATGCTCAAATACGGAATCCCCACTGCGGCTTCACGCACTTTTGACCACACCAACTTAGCCGAAGGATTGGCTTACATAGAAAGCCAGCCCACGCCTATCGTACTGAAAGCAGACGGGTTGGCGGCGGGCAAGGGCGTAATCATTACTGAAGATATTACGGAGGCAAAGCAATTATTGATAGAAATGATAGAAGGGGCAAAGTTCGGCTCTGCAAGTGCTAAGGTGCTGATTGAGCAGTTTTTAAGTGGAATAGAACTCTCTGTTTTTGTGCTGACTGATGGTGTTTCTTACCTCATTTTGCCTTCTGCCAAAGACTACAAGCGTATTGGGGAGGGCGATACAGGGCTAAATACGGGCGGCATGGGTGCGGTTTCCCCCGTTCCCTTTGCTAATCAGGCTTTTATGTATAAAATAGAGCAGCATATCGTAAAGCCCACGTTGAAAGGTTTGCAATCAGAAAATATTGATTATGTGGGGTTTATCTTTATTGGGATTATGAATGTGGACGGCGAACCGTATGTGATAGAGTACAATGTGCGTATGGGCGACCCCGAAACGGAGGTGGTGATACCAAGAATTAAGTCCGATTTCTTGGAAATACTGTCTTTGACTGCCCAAAAACGGCTTGCTGAGGCAAAAATGGAGATAGACGAAAGAACGGCTACGACGGTGATGCTCGTTTCTGGTGGGTATCCCGAAGATTTTGAGAAAGGTAAAGTGATGACTGGGTTTGAAAAAATAGACAGCGAAGTGCTTGCTTTCCATGCAGGTACGGTGCTGAAAGATGGCAAAATCTTGACTGCGGGTGGGCGCGTATTGGCACTGACTTCACTGGCTGACAGCTTAGAAAGTGCCTTAGAAAAGTCCTATAAAGCGGCGCAACTCATCAGCTACGAAGGCAAGTATTATCGGAATGATATAGGGAAAGATTTGGGGTAAGGTAGGTTTTTACTCCTCCCCTTCAAACAAATTTGGTGAAAGCGATTTATTGGTTCTGATGCCTAACGCCTTCATTTTCTCTATCTTACTGAGCAGATTTCCCTTGCCTGTTCCCAGTTTGAGCATCACTTCCTCGTAGGCATTTTGGGCGTATTGGAGTTTTAGCCCTAAGTCTTTGAGGTCGTTTTGTAAGCCTACCGCTTTTTCGTAGAGCAATCCACCTTCTTTGGCGATTTCTTCGGCGTAGCGATTTTGCTTTTCCTGTCGCCAAACACTTGCCACCGTTCGCAAAGAGGCAAGCAAAGTAGAGGCACTCACCAAGACCACGCCCTTGTCAAAAGCAAAGCTAAATAGCTCACTATCAGCCTGTGCTGCCAAGCTAAATGCAGGCTCAATGGGCAGAAACATCAGCACAAAATCAGGACTCTGCCCAGCATAGAGGTTCTGATAATTTTTGGCACTTAGCTCTATGATGTGCTGACGAATCGCTGAAATGTGTTGTTTTAGTTGTTTTTCTCTTTCCGTTTCATCATCAGAGCTACAAAATCTCTCATAGGCATTGAGGGAAACTTTGGCATCAATGACCAAGTATTTTTGGTTGGGCAGGGTTATCAGCACGTCAGGTTGGAGGCGTTTGCCGCTGTCGGTCGTATGACTTTTTTGCACTAAATATTCGCGCCCTTTTTCTAAGCCCGATTTTTCCAAAATACTTTCCAAAATCATTTCACCCCAGTTTCCTTGTGTTTTTGTTTGTCCTTTGAGCGCGCTGGCGAGATTATTTGCCTCTTTGCTGATTTGCTGGTTGAGTTGGTGCAGATTTTTGATTTCTTTTTCCAGCGAAAAGCGTTCTTTTGCCTCTAAGTCGTAAGTTTCTTCGACTTTTT
>JAAFJS010000096.1 GCA_013298985.1 Cytophagales bacterium | reverse complement strand
TGATGGACGGTAGCAGATTTGACTGGAACAATGAAGCACACAGAAGCGCACCTTATGAAAATAGAGACCCAAGATTCTATGCGTCTGTGATGTACGACGGGGCGGGCTGGAAACCAAGACCTGCCAGTGTAGCCTCCATAGACCCCATGAATCAAATCCAATCTGGTTACTATGATAACGGAAGCGGCGGAACTATCAATGGTGTAGATACTCGCGAGTCAGTCATTGAAAACTGGAATGGTAGCCGCACAAGCTATTATGTAAGGAAATTCATAGACCCTAATCCAGCATTACCAGATAATCAGTCCAATGCTCAAATTATTCCTTGGGCTTTTATCCGCACTACCGAAATGGTATTGAGTTACGTAGAGGCTTGTATCGAATTAGGCGAAGACGGTGAAGCGAGAAACTGGTTAAACAAAATCAGGTTTAGAGCAGGTATGCCCGCCATCACAGAATCTGGCGAAGCCTTAAAGCAAAGATACCGCAACGAAAGACGCGTAGAACTCGCCTACGAAGAGCATCGCTACCATGATGCACGTAGATGGCTCATCGCGCCAACTACGGTGGGTAGAGGAATTAAGGTAATGAACGTAAGGGCAAAGTTGAAGGCAGGTAGAACGCCTCAAAGACCTTACAAATACGACAAAAACACCTACGATTACACTTATACATCTGTAGATAATACAGAAGTAGAAAGAAGAAGATGGGTCGACAAAATGTATTTCAGACCATTTAGCAGGGACGAAATCAAGCGAAATACATCTCTTGAACAAAATCCAGGTTACGAATAAAATCCTAACCTCCCAACAAAAAAGTACCTTAGTTATGCTAAGGTACTTTTTTTGTAAAATACCAATCCCAAAACCCAAAGTGATACCCCGCAGGTTCATAGAGAACACCATCTTTTTTTTCATATAAATTTTCTATTAATTTGTCCCCCACTTTATATGATTGAAAATCAGCTACTAAATCTTGCTCAAATACCTCAATATCCGCCCATGCACCCTCAAAAGCTCTTGCACTTTCTATATCTTTTGCTTGACAACTTATTGATTATCAGCTCATAATATTCTTGTTGGTCAAAAGACTAATAAGGGTGAAAATGAGAAAGAAATTTTCTGATTAAAGACAAAATCAGCGAAAAAAAGTAAATTTGAGCATAGAAGTTCACGTTAATTTATTAATTTTCATTCATCAAACAATACTCAAAATGGATAAAAAAGAAAAACTAACGCCTATTCCCGCAAATATGCAGGTAGAGGAATCAAATAACTCACTGGTAATCAAGTATAAATGGAATAAAACTTTAGGTTATCTGGGGTTGGTTTTTGCACTGGTTTGGACAGCAATAACTGCTGATATGCTTTGGGGCTACTCTGAGGAGATAGATGATGACATTCCTATTTTTATTTGGTTATTTGCCGCAATATCTATGAGCGCAGGGCTTTTCATTTTTTATGTTGGGTTAGCACATATATTTAATAGCACAATGATTACGATAGATTATGACAATGTCAGCGTGAAGCATAAGCCAATATTTTGGAGAGGAAATAAGGATATACTCAAACACGACATCAAGCAACTCTATGTGAAGCAGTATATACACAAAGGGAAACGTGGAAAGCGTTATAATTATGGTGTAAATTTGATAGACCGCGAAAATAAAGACTCCAAATTGGTAGATACGCTTTCGAGTGTAGAAGAGGCAAAGTGGGTGGAGCAAAAAATGGAATCATTCCTCAAAATTCAAAACGAGCGCGTAAGTGGCGAATATCGTGAATAAAGCAAATTAGTGTCTTGGATATTGAATGAAATCAGCAAAATCCTACCTGACAGTAGGAATAGATACTGACAATGGCGAGGACTTACGTTTGTGTTTCACCGTTCCACTACGGGTAATAACACGTGAAACAGCGAAAAAACCATTTTTCATGTGTTTTCACATGAAAAACGTAAGTCCTAATTCTATTTAATTCTTGTCCAACGGACGAGAGGATAGACAAATACCATAAAAAAAAGTTTAAGCAGATTCGCATTTACACCTCCAATTTATAGCCTTTTCCGTGAATATTGGTGAGTTTTACAGCTGGGTCTTGCTCCAATTTCTTTCGGAGTTTCGAGATAAACACATCAAGACTTCGCCCGACAATCACCCCTTCGTTTTCCCAAACCTCTTTTTGTAAGTGATTACGGTCAATGATTTGGTTGAGGTTAGCGGCAAAAATGCTGAGTAGTTTAGCCTCTTTTAGGGTAAGCGAAATCTTCTCCGATTCAAAAATCAACAATAATTCTTCGGCGTAAAATTCGTATTTACCAAGCTGAATTGCCGTTTTGTTGTTCAGCATCTCTTCACTTTTTTGTTCGGTATCAGGTTTTTCTTTTTTTAATCGTTGTACCCCCCAAAACATCAGTCCAATGCCCAATAAACTCAATCCTACAAGATATAGATTTCGAATAAACCAGCTCGATTCTTCAAATTTAATATTGATACAATAGCGTTTGCTGGGTTGCTGACGACCTAAACATGGTACAATGTTTTTTTTGTTTACGCCCAACACTGCATAGCCAAAAATCACTTTTGCGGTATTACACTCGATAACATTGACGATATAATTATCGGGCAAATCATTGCTCGAAATAATCCCGTCAATGATACGAACCAAAGAGTCGGGCTTGAACGAAAAACCGCTTTCAAACGGAAGCTCGAACTCGTTCTCAGTCAAACGATTGATAGGCAATACCGTAGAAGTGGTATCACCAGTGTAACGCAGCACTCGATTGGCAATTTCACGCATGATGATGACCTCCTTTGCAGCCTCAAAAGCGGTTTTATCCGATTTCTCTGCCACAAACGAAACTATCGTGAAAAGCAAACAGCCTACAACGAAAAAAGGAAGAATTTTGAATTTCATAGACAAAAATAAAGAATCTATACCACAAATAATTGCTTTTACAATCATTTTACAAGTCGTTTACAGTCTATTTACAAGGACTTTACCCATTTTATGCCTTCAAGCCAGTAGGTTTGTCAAAAATCTGAGGGTTGCAATTGCAGCGCAACGCCCAAACCGACAAATAGATAACAAATAATTTCTACAATTTAAAAAATGAATATATGACCAAATTATATGCAATTTGTTTGACAATTTTAAGTTGCTGTGTGTTCTCTGCATACGGAATTAGGTACATTTCAACGACTTCTGTTAATCAATTACAAGCCAAGGAAGGCAAAATTAAAAAATTATCAATTGTCGCAAAACTAAAAGAAAATGCTCATCTACCTGTTAAAGAAAGGATAGCACTTTATCATAAACTCAAAGAAGAAAATTTGGAATTATATGATTTTGGTAATGAAACGGAATTAACGCTATATGGTTATTCGTTTTTATGGGGAAATAACTTAATTGATGCTATCGCCATTTTTGAACTCGTCATTTCTGAATTTCCCAATTCGGCGAATGCTTATGACAGTATGGGTGAAGCATATCTTCAAGCAAAAGATAGCGTTAAAGCACTTCAATTTTATCAGAAAGCATTGCTCATGAACCCTGATAATTTTTATGCAGAAGATGTAATCCAGAAAATTAAGTTTCCAACTATCAAACCTTTAACCGCACAAGAAAAATTCTCAAAGGTTTATACCAAAAATGATTATAAGACAGATTTAGACCAATTAGGTCAAAAGCTATTAGCCATTCACCCTCATGCACTTAAATTTATCACCAAAGACCAGTTTTTTAAAAATATTGAAAGTAAAAAATCATTAATTACCGAAAAAACCACCTATCCTGAATTTGCGTGGCATTGTAATGCTATCATTGCAAGTATTGGCTGTTCACATACAGCTACTTCTACAATGCAAAATGCCTATCATGAGTTTTCTATTTTGCCCATAAAAAAAAGTTTTCCATTGCAAGTAAGATGGATAAACAAGCAATTATTCGTCGTAAATCCAATGAATAATGCTGATAAGGTAAAAGTAAAAGACGAAATTCTGAGTATAAATGGCATTGAAACAGCAAAACTTATTTCAGATATTTACGAACACATTGCTGCACAAGCCAATATTCAAACCTTTAAAAATCACCATTTCAATACCTATTTTGCTGCTTTAATATCTTACGCATTAGGTTTGCCAAACACTTTTGAAATTGTTGTTAAAGGAAAAAGTGGTTCAATTAAATTACACAAAGCCAAAAAAATGGCAAGGGAATTATATGACCCCGCTATAAATAGTTGTTTAAAAGACCTGTGTTTAGAAATTTCGGACGGGAAAGCAGCTATTTTAACTATCTCGTCTTTCAATTATTATGAGTGGAACAATTATCCTGTTTTTAAAACTTTCATTGACAGCAGTATGAATGTTATCAATAATAAAAAGATTGAAAATCTAATGATTGATGTAAGATATAATAGAGGCGGTTCTCAATATCCAAGTATTTACTTGCTTCAACATCTTATGAATAAGCCTTTTACTTATTACTCAAAGGCAGAATTTGAAGGAAAAACAGATAAAATGTACGGTGAAGACATTATTTATCCTCTTGAAAATCGCTTTAAAGGAAAAGTTTATTTTTTGATTGATGGAAATGGAAATTCTACCACTGGACATTTCATGAGTTTAGTGAAAGCACACAATTTAGGTACAATCATTGGCGAGGAGCTGGGTTCAAATCAATTCTGTACGGCTGGACAAATGCTGTTTCGTTTGAGAAATACAAAATTAGAAGTCTCTTCGGCGAATAATACCCATGTATCTACCGCCACAAAGTTGCCAGACCAAACGGGAATACTTCCTGATTTTTATGTATCACAAAGCATAGATGACTATTTAAACAAAGTTGATGCTGTAAAGAATTATACACTAAAACTTATGGGAAAATAATAAGTACAGGAAGACAAAATAAACTACACACAACATGGCAATTACAGCGCAATGCCCAAACCGATAAATAGATAACAAAACATCAAATACAATTTGAACAATGAAAAATTATTTTTTACAAACCCAAGTTTTTGCTTTTCTGACAATATTGATTATTGCCACTTCCTGCAACGGACAAATAACAAAAGAATCTGCAAAAGAAAAGGCAATTGAATCAAAAGATACAATCAAGTCCGAAATCAAAGACTCAATCACTTCCCATGCTCCTAACGCAATTGTTCGCACAATCATACAGGATAGAAAGGGCAATATTTGGATGGCTTCATGGCAGGGTATTTTTCGATACGATGGCAAATCCTTTTTCAATATGACAAGTGGCGTAAGCTCTGCACGTTTTTTTTCTCTTTTAGAGGATAGAAACGGCAACTTTTGGTTCGGCTCTATTGGCTCAGGTGTTTATTATTACGATGGCTATAATTTTCGAAATTTCACGACCAAAGACGGACTTCTTAATAATGAAGTGGGAAGTATTTATGAAGATAAAGCTGGCAACATTTGGTTTGGTGTTTCTGGGGGAGCAAGCCGCTATGATGGAAAATCCTTTCAGAATTATATCATCAATGGAGAATCGATGAATGAAGATAAGACAGGGAAAACTCTTTCGGATAGACAACCCTATGGGGTTAATGCTATGATTGAAGACAAAACAGGCAAGTTTTGGCTTGGGACAACGGGCAATACCTTCGTTTATGATGGAAAAACATTTACCACGCTCACTAACAAAGACGGGAAAGCTTTCAAGAACGTTTGGGATATAACCGAGGATAGAAAAGGCAATATTTGGTTTGGAGATGACGGTCTATGGCGTTATGACGGCAGTACATTTACTAAGTTATCGGAGAAAGGTGCTTTATCAATACTTGAAGATAAAAAAGGAAACATCTGGACTACTTCTGTTGTGGGTAGAAATTGTGAATTTTTGCGTTATGATGGCAAGTCCTTGTCTAATCAAAAACCCACTGTAACCATCGTGTCAGATGGAGAAATTAACGCTTTTTTTGGAATTTTAGAAGCCTTTGATGGAAGTATTTGGGTGGGGTCTGGAAGCGGAGTATATCGTTATGATGGAAAAACCTTTACGAACTACACAGAATAAAAAGAAGGTCTTATTTGGGATAAGTGAAACCCCTTCGGCAAGGGAATAAAAAATACTGATTTAAGGCTTGTGAACAAAAGCAACGAACCGCTAACATCAGTCATTGTAAATGACATTCAGACATGGAACATACATAAAAATAAAACAAATGAAAATGACGAATTTAATATTTTTACTTCTGCTTTTTGGCTGCAATCAAGCCAACACTTCTAACAAAGAGCAAAATCAAACAACCTTGCCAAAAGATACAATCAAGTCCAAAACCAAAGAGGCTATCATTTCCCAAGCCCCCAAGACCATCACCCGCAATATCATTCAAGATAGAAAGGGCAATATTTGGGTGGCGGCATTTGATGGCATTTTTCGATACGATGGCAAATCCTTTTTCAATATGACAAGTGGCGTAAGCTCTGCACGTTTTTTTTCTCTTTTAGAGGATAGAAACGGTAACTTTTGGTTCGGGACGATTGGCTCAGGGGTTTATTATTACGATGGCTATAATTTTCGAAATTTCACTACCAAAAATGGACTTCTTAATAATGAAGTGGGAAGTATTTATGAAGATAAAGCTGGTAACATCTGGTTCGGTGTTTCTGGGGGAGCAAGCCGTTATGATGGAAAATCCTTTCAGAATTATAGCATCAATGGAGATTCGATGAACGAAGATAAGACAGGGAAAACTTTTTCGGATAGACAACCTTACGAAGTTAATTCTATCATTGAAGACAAAAAAGGCAACTTTTGGTTTGCTACAAGGGGCAATACCTTTGTCTATGATGGGAAAACATTTACCGTTTTCACCCATGAGGGCAAACCTTTTACAAATGTTCGTACTCTTATCGAAGATAAAAGAGGCAATATCTGGCTGAGTGGCAATGATGGACTTTGGCGATATGACGGCACTACATTTACCAATTTCACACAAAATTTTGTGGGCTATATCCACGAAGATAAAAAAGGGAATATTTGGACAAGTTCACAAACTGCTCAGTGCTGGGTGCTTTCCCGATATGATGAAATGTCCTTGTCCAATAGTCAAGCTATCAAGCTGACTGCCACTGAAATAAAATCGGAGCGTAAAAATATTAAAAATATGATTTTTGGGATTTTAGAAGCGAACGATGGCGTAATTTGGTTTGGTGCTTTGGGTGGCGTATATCGTTATGATGGCAAAATCATTACAGATTTTGAAGGGAAAGAGGTGAGGGAGTAATGTGTATTGCTGATTTTGAAATCTTTTGACTAAGTAGCCGTACAAAATTAGTTTATACTATAAATATTGATTAAAATATTGATTATCAGTATTTTGTACGATTCGTCGTTGCGATTAATTCATAATCGCAGCGGCGAACCGCTTATAATTAATAATTCATAACTACTTCAATATTATTTAATTTAAACATACAAAAAACATGAAAAAAGTTATTTTTGCGCTTATCCTACTGGCGGTGGTGGTAAGCGGAGTGGAACGCCGCCCGCTGGTATTTGCAAATCGTGAAATTAAAAATGAAACTTCTAAAAAGGCAACCCCAAAGCCCTCAGTTGGCGTTCCGCTGGGAGGCAATCCACTCTCTGCTGCTGAAATCAAAGCCACAAGGAAACTATGTAGAACGAGATAGTAAAATAATTTATAAACGTGTACCTCGCAAAGGCGGTTGCTAAGTAAATAAATGATGAAAAACATTCACCTATATTCGCTACCAAAAATTCTAAAAGACGAAAATGAAAGTCGTCGTAAAAACTCAATGAAAATAATATGAAAAACACAAAAATTATCTCTGCGATTGCGTTCATTGTAATATTACTGGTTTCCATGAGAGGGACTGAGGCAAACCTTTTTTAAGCACATTAATTTACTCTTTCTCACAAAAATATAAGCTATTTTCTGCTCATCAGGCAAGAATTTTTCTTAGGCTTGGTGGGCTTTTTTGCTTCTAATAATACGCTGAAGCTGTCCGAGCCATTAATTTTACTTTCTTTCAAAAAAAAATTCCATCTTTTGTAACCTTTCCCAAAAACCTTTGTAATCATAGCATCAAATACAAAAATCAAATACAAAATCTGGAATGAGGAATCAGAAATCAGAAATCAGAAATCTAAAATGAATACAATAATTACCAATGACAAATGAATAATGACAAACGAAAAGAAAGAACAATCTAACAATTCATCAATCTAACAATAAAAAGTAAATGACCGACGAGCAGGCAATGTATTCCGTAAAATCAGGAGATTTGGATAAGGCGGCAATCCTTTTTGAGCGATACAAGCATCGCCTGTTCAACTTTTTTCTCAAATTTTGTGGGGACGAAGCGCAGGCGCAGGACATGACCCAAAATACATTTTATCGAATGTTGAAATACCGTCAGTCATATAACGAAACGCAACTTTTCAAGGCTTGGATTTACCAAATAGCTCGTAATATATTGAAAGACAGCTATAAAGAAAATCAAGTCAAACTCATAGACATTAAATCAGCAAGACAAAAACACGACACAGAAACCGAGCCTATGATGCGAAACGAAAGGGAACAGCTACTGCACAATGCCCTGAAAAAACTCCCTGATGACCAAAGAGAAATCCTGATTTTGAGCAGGTTCGAGGAACTGAAATACGAAGAAATTGGGGAAATCTTGGGCATCTCTGTCGCCAATGTAAAAGTGAAAGCGCATAGAGCAATACAGAAACTAAGAGAAATAGTTATGAGTTATGAGTTATAAATGTATTCATTATCAATTATTTACAATTATTTTACTAAAAAAATAGTCATTAAAAATTAGTCATTCATTATTAGTAATTAGTCATTAAAAACATGAACTGCGAAGAAATAAAAATACATCTGATAGACCTGATAGACAACACCCTGCCCGATGACCTCCGCAAGGAAGTAGAGGAAGGCTTGGCGCAATGTCCTGACTGTCAGCAAGAATATGAGGAACTAAAAATGATATTTCAAAATATTCAAAAACAAACACTTGTACCCGCACCCAAAGCCTTAGACGATAATTTTTATGCCTTTTTGGAACAAGAAAAAGTCGTTAGTGAGGACATGAATAAAGACAAAGAGTTGTCAGTGAGGAACGGAGTGCCGCCCACACTGACAACGGCAGGAGTGAGTGTAAAATTTTTAAAGCCTTACCAAGTTTGGGCAGGCATTGCTGCTACTGTAACCTTATTGATTCTTGCTTTCTTTGCAGGGAGGCAAACACTTGTAAATCAGACCAATAAAGAAATTGCTTTGTTGAAACAGGAAATCACAGAAACGAAGAACTTGGTCATGCTCAATATGCTCAAACAAGAGTCTGCCAGCGAGCGAATCAAGGCTGTGGGTTACGCCTACGACATGGAAGATGCTGACAAAGAGATGATTGACGCTTTGGTAAATGTAATGAACTACGACAAAAGTACCAATGTGCGCCTCGAAGCCATCAGTGCTTTGTACTATTTTGGTGATAAAAAGGAAGTGCGCTTGGCGATGACCCAATCTCTGCGCTTGCAAACCGAACCGAACCTACAAATTGCCCTGATAGAAATGCTGGTGCGGCTGAAAGAAAAAGGCGCAATGAACGAAATGGAACGCCTCATGGATAACAAGCAACTCCCTGAAATTGTGAAGTTTAAAGCTGCCGAAGGCGTGGGAGAGCTGTATAAATTGTAAATACTGGTGCAAGCGTTACGCTTGCAACCAATCAAGGTACAAGCGTTACGCTTGTACCAGAAAAGAATGACTAATTATTAATAAAAATAACTAACAATAAACTATTCAACAATATAACCATTTAACAATCAACAATTTTAACCATGAAAAATAAGCTACTCATTATCAGTATTTTAGTTCTTTTAAACAGTCAAATTTTTGCACAAAAGCAAGATTCTATCACCATCACTGCCGATTGGGGTGTAAAAGACGAGAGTTTTCAGGATTACATCAGGTTTGAAGATATTGATTACTTCAAACTGAATTTTAAAAGCGAAAAACTACCAAAGTCAGGCATAATACTGATTTCCAAAGAATTTTGGAATAAAAAATTGACTAAAACGGATACTATTTTGAATACTCAAAAATATGGGGTGAAGATAGATAGCACCAATTTTTCTTTTCGTGTGATGGCAAAAAGGTTAGAAAATGATTCCGTCAAATTCCAGTTTTTCTATCCGTTTTTTCATACAGTTAAAAAGTTTAAAAGCCTGAAAACCAATATTTATAGTTTGAGAGATGTAAGCAACGGAAAAAAAGAGAAAGTAGCTTTTAATCAAACTTTTCCACTGTTAGCTTATAGCTTGCCTTACAAAGACCCAAATCAGCCTAACTATTTGTTTTACTGTGAATTAACAGCAAAAGGAGTTCCACCTGAGCAGTGGGGCGAGAAGTACAACATCAGCCACTACATCGTGATAGAGTGCAAAATTTTCCAAGAATGAAGTAGCTTTATTTTAGCTAAGTCATTAACAATGAATAATTAACAATTTAGCAATTTAACTATTTAACAATATAACAATCAACAATATAACTATCTAACAAAAAACAACATAACAATTCAACAATATAACAATCAACTATTTAACTATAAATTTTATTCCAAATTCCAGATTTTCAGATTCCAAATTAATTATTATAAAAACTTAACTTTTAACTACTTAATTTTTTAAAACAATGAAAAAAGCAATTTTAATTTTAGTGTGTATCAGTTTTTGGGTGCAGGGATTTGCACAAAATGTATCTATCAGTGGTGCGGCAAGTAGTGGCGGTTCTCGTAGCGGACGAGGCGAATACAAGGTCAAATTTGGTGGTGGCAAGGACAGACGTTTGGAAATCTACATAGACAAGTCCGAATTGACGATTGAGGGCTACAACGGGGACGAACTCATTATCAGTTCTGACGAAAATGACGCACCGCCAGAGCGTGCCAAAGGACTCAAATCACTCTACGCCAATGGCACAGACAATACAGGAATTGGGCTGGAAGTAACCGTAGAAGGAAGCACTATCAGTGTTACCAAAGTAAACAAGCGAGATGGAGAGTACAAAATCAAAGTGCCTAAAAGCGTTTCTATTGTGGTCGAGGAAATGTCGTGGCATGGTGGCGGCGATTTTAAGATTTCTGATATAGAAGGAGATGTAGAAGCAAAAGCAAAAACTTCTAACATCATCATTCGCAACCTGAACGGCTCCGTAGTGGCGCACAGCACAAGTGGAGATATTGATGTAACTTTCAGCAAGGTAAATGCCGAAAAACCTACCTCTATCACTAATGTAAGCGGAGAAGTAGATGTAACTATCCCCACAGATACCAAAGCAAATATAAAAACAAAGTCTATTACTGGCGAAGTTTACACTGACTTAGATATTTTGACAGACAAGAAAAACGACCCTAAATCAAAAGACATGAAACAGTGGGGCGGTGGCTATGAGGCAAAAGGTACGCTTAACGGTGGCGGGGTCGAGATGCGCTTAGAATCCATCAGTGGGAATGTGTATATTAGGAAGAAATAATACAAAATCTGGAATGAAATACAAAATTAGAAATCTGGAATGAAGAATCTATAATTACTAATGAATAATTACTAATTTCTAATAAAATATAGCGAATAACTATTTAACAATCAACTACCTAATTATCTATTTTTAATTCCAAATTTTGTATTTGGGTATTTTAATTCCAGATTTCTCATTCCAGATTCCACATTAAAAGATTCCAGATTTTGTATTTGGTTATTTTAATTCCAAATTTTCAGATTCTTAATTAATTTAAAAAACTTAAACTCATGAAAAAACTACTTTTATTTGCCTTACTTTTTGTCAAGGCGTGTACCCTCCTTTTGGGTCAAAAAATCGTGGAAGAAACCTATAAACTTCCTGAAAGTAACCGAGTAAGCATGAATCTCAAATTTGCAGATTCTATCCGAGTAACCTCTTGGGACAAGGACGAAATCCAAATCAAAGCGGTCATTCTCATCAACAATGGCAAACTCAACGAGGCTTTTACCATGAAGGTCGACAAAAGTGGTGGCGAGCTGGACATCACGACTGACTTTGACAAGGCACTGATGAAACAGGGCAGAGTCGAAGATTGTGAGAACTATATCAGCAGAAACGGCGACTCTTATACTACCCGCAAAAGCATAAATTGGAACAATGGAACGATGATTTGTTCGGATATTTACTTCGAAATCAAAGTTCCAAACAAGACCGATTTTCGCTTGGAAACCATCTCAGGCAATATTGAAATCCGTGGCTTTGCAGGGAAACTTTTTGCCAAAACAATAAGCGGCTTCGTCGACCTCACTTGGAAGGCGGGCAGGGGCGCAGACTTGGAAATGAAAACCATCTCAGGTGATGTATTTTCTAACCTCGATGTTGCCATAGAAAACAAAAAGAAAAATCCCATAGTAGGCTATGAACTCAAGGGCAAAATTAACGGTGGTGGAACGCTTGTCCACTTGGAGTCGATTAGCGGCGATGTGTATTTGAGAAAGGAAAATTAAATTTTTTTCACATCAAAAAGAATTTATTTAAATGAATACGTGGATAGATATTGAGGTATGTGATAACTGTGATGAGCTATTTAAAGTGGTCAGGCATGAATTCCCAACATCAGGAACAAAGGAAATAGAGCCTGTTAATTGCCCACACTGCGGACATAGGCAATACGAGTTGGCAACAAGTGGGTGGTGGGAAACCTACCCTCTCACAGAGGACGAAGTAAGGAATATGAGGGCAAATAAGAAAATGAAGTAAGCTGTAAGGTCAGCATATCAAATTTTTGAGCATGAAAATTCCAGAAAGCAGAGAGATTGGCAAATGAACATATCAGAAATACCACCTCACTCAGAAGGTGGTATTTCTACTCGCATTGCATATTGTAAGCTACAATTTATGTGCCTTCACCAAATACTTTAAAAATTCGGTGCTGCAACGTTCCAGCGTATCATAGCACTCCTCAAAGTCCTCCTCTGAGCCATGATAAGGGTCGGCTACTTCCCAGGCTATATCGTTTTCTGAATCATCTACCTCGTCGTCATATAGGTTGTCAAACTCCCGCGTGAGGTAGATTTTGGCACGAATGACTGCGCCTGCATCTTTTGCTTTTTTCTCTAATGCTTTTACATCTTTGAAATTTTCGTTGTCCATCGCAAAAATGTAATCAAAAGTGGAAAAATCGCCCAAGGTAATTTGCCGTCCTTTGTGGGAAAGCTCGCAGCCATGGTTTTTCGCAGTTTTGATAGCGCGTTTGTCAGGGTCGTCGCCTATGTGATAAGTGGAAGTTCCTGCGGAGTCGCATGAAACCTTGCCTTCTAAACCCTTGTCTTTCAGTTGTTTGTTCAAGATACCCTCTGCCAAAGGTGAACGGCAGATGTTGCCGAGGCAGACAAATAAAATTTTGACCATTTTTAATTTCCTCCTGTTGTTTTCTTTTTTATGTTTTCTAAAAGTGATTGTGCAAGTGGTTCTAATTCAGAGTCTTTGTGTTTACTAATGAAATTTTCTATCATTTTTTGCACTTCGGGCAGATTGTTCGAAGTGCGTATCATCACCATTGCTTTGAGCAGTTCCAATTTATCCTCTAAGTGGCTCTGGGGGTGCGTATTCTCTATGTTCTGCAAAGAAATGAGTGCTTCTTGATATTTTTCGGCTTGGTAGAGCGTATAAGTTTCTTCATATTTTCTATTTACGACCGAATCTACCGCTTTTACCTCTTTGAAAATATTTTTGTTGTCCAATGACTGAGCAAAGTTAGATGTAGGATATTTTTCTTTGAGTAACTGATTGTACTTTTCTGAGTCGCAGTCTTTGATTTCCTTGCACAGGCGAAGCACAGAATACAATGCTTCTGCCGCATACTTTCCCTGCGGAAATTCATTGGCTACACGCAAATAAGTTTCTTGAGCTTTGGGCAAATCTTTGGTGAGGGAATACATTTTTGCCAAGTCAAAAAGCCCTTTTTCTAACTGATTTTTAATGACTTCTGTTTGTTCTGCTGTACTTGGAATGTCCGCTAACCTATCTTTCTTATTTCTAATTCCCAAGGTACTCGCGCTATTTGCCTCTGCTTGATTACTTGCCGTTGTGTTAGTAGAATCTGCTTTATCACTTTCTTGATTTGCAGTAGCCTGATTTGTATTATCCGAAGAAATGCTTTGACGTTGCGACCTGCGCCAGTTATCTTCCAGTGTTCTATTTCCCCACACACGAAAGAAGTTTTGCTCGCCTGCTTCCTTGACCACAGGATTGTAAAAGTACCATTTTTTCTCATTCGGATTATTCGCCACCAGTGAAGGCGTAACGGTGGCGGTAGCTTGCTGTCCCGCTATTTTTTCTTGACTGCGTGCATAAAAACGGCGTTCATTTACTATTTCTTCTATTTCCGTTTTCATTTCTTTGTCTATCCAATCGCTTTGCTCTTTTTCAGTCATGCTTGCCAATCTCAAAAGTCTATCTGCTTCTTTGACAGCCAGATAGCTACTGGTAAATGATTTCAAAATTTCGATTTGTTTTTTGACTTTGGCATAGTTAAACGAATTTTCGGTCATCAGCACAAAGGCACTATCGTAATATTTGACTGCTTTGGTGTAATCTTGTTTTTGCTGGGCAAAGACTTCGCCGAGCTTTAGATAAGTAGCAATGCGCTGTGAAGTAGAATTTTTATTGGCAATTAAAGATTCGCGCAGGTAGTTGATGGCAGGTTGGGTATTGTTACGTTTTGCCTCAAAGCCACCTAATTCGTAATAAACCTTGTCCAAATATTCTATGTTTTTATCGTCAGAAAGCAGATTTTTCAAATATTTTTCACTTTTGGCAACGGCATTGGGGTCGTTCATGGTCGTCGCGCGGGAGGCATTGAGTTGGGCATTAAATGCCATTTCGTAGGGCGGATTGCGTTTGAGAGCTTCGCTATAAGATTCGAAGGCTTTTTCGTTGTTGCCCGTCTGTTGGTATGCCTGAGCAAGTACAAAGTAGCACTTGGTTTTCATCTTCCGATTGTTCACCAAAGGCAGTGCCTTTTCCAAATACTCAACCGTTTTGGGGAAATTGCTTTGACCGCGATAAAACTGCGCCATATTCAGGTAAAAATCTTTGGCATTTTTGTCGCTAATTTCTGGCTCTTTTGCCATGTAATTTGCCAAATAAATCACACTTTTTTTGTCATTTTGCTCTATAAACATTCGCATTAGCAGAATCAGTGCCTGATGTCGCGCATTAAAATCATTACTTTCGGTATTAACGTATTTAAAAGTATTCATGGCATTGGCAAAATCGCCCGAATACATACGCGCCTTGCCCACGATAATATAGCAATCGTCCGTCCACTTGCTTTGTTTGTGGTATTGGATTGGGATAGAGGCTTTTTTGATACAATATTCGAAATCAGCCTTGTAAGCGGCGGTAGAAGTGGTGTCCAAAGGTGGCAATACATTTAGCACCTCATTAAAATTATCTTTGTAGCCCAGAAAAATTTTTTCCTCTATTTCATTCATTTTTTCGTCTGCCAAAAAGTGCGCGTTGAAGTGCGCCGTCGTGTCGTGGTAAAACTTGCAAGCATTAGCAAACAAACTGATAATCAGTAGAATTACAAAAATACTCACCTGCCTTGCGCGACGCGCTGGTGGGAGAATGGGTGTGGATATACGATGATTTTTTCTCAATTCGCTTTGTTTTTGTTTCCCAAAAATAATAATTTGTTAGAAAAAAATAGTGTTACGAAAAGGGTTTTTTCAATTTTAGTAATTTGGTGCAAAAAACTCGTTCCACAGCAAGTCGGCTGGAAGCGACAAACTGCTAAATTCGAGGTGAATGACACGCCTATTTTCCTTGCTTTCTACACGCCGCGAACTATGCCAGAGCAAAGGTTTCATAAGCAATAATCCACCTTTTTTGACTTCACACACTTGTTCATTTTCAAAAAACGAAGGCGGTAAATCTCTACTATCTTGGATTTTTTGATGACTCTGCGGGACTACGCGTAGCGCACCATTTTCTTTTTTGCAATCGTCCAAGTGGATTCGAAAGGTAAGCATATCAAGCAGATAATCGTCAGGAGGTTGCACAGAAAAATAGTCATCTTTGGGCAAAAAATGTTTGAAATTTACTAAGTTCACCTTATTTTTGACAGCAATCGTCAAATCTTGATGCCAATTCACCGTCCAGTTTGCTTTGGGCGGTTTATCAAAGTAAATAGACTTGACCAGTGCATACGTTTTTCCAAAATTTTGAAGTAACTCTTTTAGTCTTGAATTAAAAATAAGTGCTTGAATATCCGTATTTTCTTTTAAAAAATGTCTAATAGCAAACAAATCTTTGCTTGCCCTAAAATTCCAGTTTGTGTGCTGGAGATGGTCAATTTTTGATTGGATTTCATCTATCTCTTTAATAGTAAAAACATCTTCTATGATAGCAAAACCATCTTTATTTAGTTGATTATTAAATACTTGCATTTTTTTATTAAATAAATAAGATACTCTGACAATTTTTGTGGAAAGTTCCCCCCGCTAAAGCGAGGGGTTAATCTAACCCCTCGCTTTAGCGGGGGGAACTCGTAGAAACTCAGTCTGCCACAAAAATTGTCAGACAACCATAAATAAGGGCAAATATACTTTTATTTTGCCTGATTGTATAAATATTGCAGCGCGCAAAAATTCATTATTCCAAAGCAAATTTTATAGAAATGAGTCTGATTTATAGCTTAGATATTATTGGTACATTCTTCTTTGCGGTCAGTGGTGCGCTGGCGGCAGAGGAGAAAAGGTTAGATGCGTTTGGCATCACATTCATTGCCTTTATCACTGCGCTTGGCGGCGGTACTACGCGAGATTTGTTGTTGGGTATTCACCCTTTGGTCTGGATAAAAGACAGCAACTATCTGATTACCATATTTTTAGCAGTGGGGATTGCGATTGTTTTCAAAAAACACATATTGCCGTTGCGAAAGACTTTTTTTCTTTTTGATACGATTGGGCTTGGTTTTTTTACAATTATGGGTTTGCAAAAAGCACTGCTCGTCGGGCAGGTTTCGCCCATGATTGCGGTGATGATGGGCATGATTTCAGCCACTTTTGGCGGCGTTACCAGAGATATTTTTTGCAATGAAATCCCCCTGATTTTTCGGCGAGAGATTTATGCTACAGCGTGCCTGGCGGGAGCGGCAATTTATTTTTTGCTGGAGTCCATAAATCCTACCTCTGTGATTAATACCATTGTTACTGTGCTGATTATCATTACGATACGCATTGTCGCGGTCAAGTACAAGCTCTCTTTGAAGTGGAAAAGAGAGGAAAATAAGGAGTAATAGAAAAAATATTGCTACCCCACGCAACCTTTTGTTTTCTTTTAACATCTTATAGGAGAAAAGCAAAGAAATGTCAAAATTAAGTAAAGGGACATCAAAGAAGAAACGTAGAACGAAATGTTCAAATTAATAAAACTATATAAAAACGAAACTGATTTGATTGCTGACTGCTTGGCAGGCAAGCGCAACGCACAGGAGGTACTGTATAAAAAGTACAGTAGCAAGATGTTAGCAATTTGTACGCGCTACTTGCCTGACCGCGCAGAAGCGGAAGATGCGATGATTAATGCCTTTATTCGTGTGTTTGGTCAGTTAGAAAATTTTAGGCAGGAGGGAAGTTTTGAGGGCTGGATACGCCGAATTGTAGTGAATGAAGCCTTGGCAATGCTGAGAAAGAAAAGCAAGATGCAGTTAGAACCTGCCGAAAATGCAGACTATCATGCTGATTATCAGATAGAAGAAACGGGCTTAGAAGCCTCAGAACTCTTGGAAATGGTGCAAAAGTTGCCCACAGGTTATCGGACAGTATTTAATCTTTATGCCATCGAGGGCTACAGCCACAAGGAAATTGCGGAAATGATGGGCATCTCGGAAAGTACGTCCAAATCACAACTGAATCGCGCAAGAAATATGCTCAAAACTATGCTGGAAAAAACAGAAAAGGCATGGCAGACGGACAACCAAACTGCTACCAAACCCAGAGAAACGGACTTGAAAATAATACGGTTCGAGATGGTTTGAAAACCGAATGTAAAATGTGTTTTATTTTATGGAATGATAAAAAAAAATCTAAGCAATAACAATGGAAAATAACATAGATAAATTATTCAGAAACAAGCTCTTAAAGCACCAAGAAAAACCTTCGGCGGAGGCTTGGACAAAGCTGGACGAGGCTTTGAATGGTAAGCAAATCAAGCGAAGAAGTCTGGGCGTGTACTGGAAAGTAGCCGCAGTAATTACCTTGCTTCTGATGGTTTCTGTCTTTTACTTGGGCGGTGGTGAAAAGCATAACCACTTGACAGACAGTACAGATACAAAGCCACAACCTATCGCAATCATAGCCAATCCACCAGTGCCTGCGGATAGCAATGTTACCAGCAAAGAAAAAGTTAAAACATATCAACCTTTTGAAAAAACAAAAATTACTGAAATCACAAAAAGTAAGAAAAACAACAGTAAAAACAAAATAAAAATAAATACAGAGGAAAAAGTGCCTTTGCAAGAAGAATTGGTAGCACACCAACAAGCGGTGGTTATTCAAGAAGAAAACAAAGACGCTGAAATCCAAACCGAAGAGGCTATTGTGCTGAATCAAGTAACCAAATCCAAAACTGCTGATAATCAAGAAAATACAGCGCAAGAGGAAATTCATATCACCTTAAACTTTGTAGATGAACAAACCGAAAATCAGGTAAAAAAACCTAAGAAAACTTGGCTGGGCAAGGTCGTCGCTAATTTCAAAGAAAAGCGAAGGCAAGAAAAAGACCAAGAAAATGACTCGGACGGTGGCAAACCAACTTTCTCTATTTTTGGCATAGAAACCGAAAAATTATTTGGTAAGTCAGTGGCTCGCAATGAGTAGGCTTTTGCCAATAGATTCTTTACTTCCTATTTTTCCAATTTTTTTAATCAAATTAAAATATCAAATTATCATGAAAAAATTTTTGATAAGTGTTACACTATTGCTTTTAAGTATATTTATAAATACTTCACTTTCAGCACATTCCATTGACAAAGACAGCTTGGTCGTGCAGTTTGGCAATAAAAAAGTAGTGATTTACGTAAGTGATAGTCGCCACAAAGAAAGACTCCAACAGATGTACGACAACGGCTCTTTGCGAAATACCTTGCGCTATTTGGACTCCAATCAGATTGCTGATACCGCCTTTGTGCGCGACAATAGTGGCGAGTATCGTATCATCAAGCAAAACGGTGAAACGGTGATTTATTACGACAAGGTAGAAGATGTCAAAAATCAAAGAAATAACCGCATCGAAATCAATAGCAATAATAGAGATGGTTATTACAGAAATTGGAACAATGACAATGACAATAATAATAACAATGATAATAATCGAAGAAACAGGTATAGGTCATATACAGGCACTGATTTTGGATTTGACATTGGTACGAACATTATGATTCCCAAAACAGGCTCATTTTCAGGCACTTTGTACGAGCTAAACCCTTTGCGCTCGACCTATATTGCGCTGAGTTTTATGAATCGCATTAATTTTGGCAGGTACGCACGCGCACGCGTGGGCTTGGAGGTTTCCTGGTACAATTTTTCTTTTGAAAAAGATGTATTATTGACGATGGGAAATTCGGGGCTGGAGCTTGCCCTTGATGCTAATGGACTGAGAAAGTCTAAGTTAGCGGCAACTTACCTAAACTTGCCCTTTTCTATCGAGGTTGGTAGGCGTTGGGGACTCACTTTTGGGGTTGGAGGTTATGTGGGTTATAGAGTTGCCAGCTGGACAAAAGCTGTAACAACGACTGGGGGCAAAATCAAAGACCATGACAGCTATTTTCTCAATAATTTTCGCTACGGAATCAGGACGCAGTTGGGGCTGGGCTGGGCAAAAATTTTTGCAAACTATGACCTTAACGCACTGTTTGTGAAGGACAAAGCACCAGAAATGAACGCGCTAAGTGTAGGGTTTAGATTCATGTTGTAAAAAAAATCAAGGCTTTTACTGGTTCAAGGCTCAAATCTTGAACCTTTTTTTATTTCAAGCGTAACGCGCTAACCAAAAGGATTATTTTTTGAAAAACCTTTTCTTTATTTCATTTTATTTCTTAATTTGCATGAAGTAGCATGGACAAAAAATATCAAATATGGGCGCAAATCAATGAGTAATATTTACACTTCCTATATCAGAATTAGGCGTAGAGATAAAGAACATTTGGCAGAAGATGAAATCGAAAACCTCTTTGCTCAAATTGTTAATGTGCATGGCGTATTTGGCTCTTATTGGGTCAGGATTGTGAAAAAATACAGGAAAGAACTGAAATGTTTAGATATTCAATTTGGTGGGGGAAAAAGAACAGAGAATATTTTGGACTCGATAGAATATTTTGAAAAATATGAGGTGGTTGAAAGACAAAACATAGAGGGTGAAAAAGATGAAATATTTGAGTATGAAATAGATAGCGCACAGGCTTTTGTACGTGCGACTGCGCCAAGACTTTGTAAGTACCAGTTTGATAGCATCATCATTAAAAGCGACCACCACTGGTTAGCAAATGAAGGAATTGAAATAGATAATGTTTCAAATCAAATAATGAAAATCAAGGGAATATACTACTGCTCAAATGATAAAGGATTTGTCGATTTATACAAGGGTTCGCCGTATTATAGCCCTCAATTAGCTTATACAGAGGATTATCCGTATGACTATTTTGTATTGACCGAAACAGAAAA
>JAAFJS010000095.1 GCA_013298985.1 Cytophagales bacterium | reverse complement strand
TTTTTTTTTGCTCCTGACTGTACCTCAAAGCCTGCGCCTATCTCTAATGTTGCTGCTGCAGTCTTGTTTTGGAGCGCAATTTCTCCTCCAAAAGCTATTGCTGTAACATTTTGGGACGGGTCTGAGGGGTCAGGAACTTCCTGCCGAGATATATACCCTGCAAGGCGAAGCAGTTTGAATCCTCCTGGTGCTGTAACACTTGGTGCTGGTTGTTGTTGTACTGTTGCATTTTGTCCACTACCTTGTGCTGTTGCATTACCTTGTGCTGTTGCATTACCTTGTGCTGTTGCGTTACCTTGTGCTGTTGCATTACCTTGTGCTGTTGCGTTACCTTGTGCTGTTGCGTTTGTTGCGGTTTGTCCGCCAGGAGTTTGCAATCTTACTTTTTCTACTTCTAAGGCTCTTTTATCAGATGCAAGTAGTCCTGTTTGTGCTAATCTATCATCTATTGCTTTGATTTTTATGGCATTCAATTCTGTTGCTGTGGGTATTTTCATACCATCAAATCTTTCTCCAGTGCCTGCTGATAATTTAAAAGACCAATCAGGGTAGGAAACATTTAAGCTGAAACTTACGGTGATTTCTTTGTCGTTCTTTGTAGTAGTAGTGTTTACGGTTGCTTTGGACGTACCTACTACACCGAGGCTATCGATTCTTGCTCCTGTTTCTGCGGACGTTGTTCCATTTCTGCCCAGCCAAATCGTACCATTGCCACCTACATTATGCCCTTTTCTATAAGTGCCTAAATCTGCTGTAGCATATACGTATTTTACTTCGCCAGAAGCGGCAAAAGTCTTATTGCCACCTTCTATCCCAAAAGAGCCTCCCCAGCTACTTCCCCCTACTACTATCTCACCTACTTTTACTCTAAGGGAAGGAATGCCCAATGCAAGTTTGCCTTTGAGTGCGAATACTGAGTTTTTGAAATTATCTAAATCGAGCTGTGCAGTAGCTGACTCAAATTCGAAAACAAAGCCACTTTTTTTATTTTCCGAAGGATTACTTAACCCAGGGCTATTTTTTGTAACGGTAAACTTTACTACTTTTTTGGAATTGATAGAAAACTCTGTGATTTGGACTCCTTTTTTAAAAATATCAAAGCGTATATCTCCATTAATGTGCATGGTGAGGGTATTTGCCTGGTCAGAACGAGCGGTAATACCCCTGATAGCAAGCTCTCCTGCAAAAAACTTGCGTACTTTTAAATTGGTAGAATCTAACTTAGCCCCTGCTTTAGTAATGCTACTATTGAGGCTATTGGTAGCATTGGCACCTGCTTGATTTATTCTATTTATCGTTTGCTGCGCTCTACCTGTACCTTGTCCGACTCCAGCAGTTACTGTGCTGTTATCCTGCCTTCTTACAGCTAAGCCTCCATTTATTTTATTTTTATCTCCTGCCCCACCAAATACATCTTTGATATTGGTATCTTTGTCTATCTCATTGGCATAGAGCATCAGGTCGCTTGCCTTGCCTGTATCTGATATACGCATGACTTCTTCTGCAAAGGCATTCAGCCCCCCAGAGAAAAGCCCTGTTTTAAAAATAGCTCTTACCTCTTGTACTACTAAGCTACCACCGCTAAATCCTAAGTTACCACCCAATACTACAGGCTCTGCCCCCATATATACTGTACCACCGCCTGCAGTCATTTTTGCCTTATTCCCTTTGGCAATGAAGTTATAGAAGCTAAGGGATAATGCGCCCTCGTCATTATATGGTGATTGTTTGAAAGTAAACCCACCCGTAAAGTTAATTTCATAATCTCCTTCATTGATGTCAAAGCTCGCTTCTTTCACCGCAAATTTGTACTTGCCAATGTCTAAAACGGCTTTGTCTGGTGCTACTCCGCCAATAGAGGAAATTGTAAAATCGGGTCTATCTTCATCTGCCTTAGCTTTTACCCCTGTTTTATCAGGGTTTTTGGGCGTAAGTACAATGTCTTGCATTTCTGCATCATCAGTTTGGATTTTATCAATCAGGTATTTGCCAGCATTGATGATACCCTCTTTGATAATGGGTCTTTCCATCTCTACTCTTAGGTCTTCATTGAGAACAATCGGGATAGATGTTCCTAAACTAAACTCTTTGACTTCTTCTCCTTGAAGGTTACAAACCTTTCCAAGTTTTTTACTAAATGGCAAATTCTCAAAAGGCAATTCGGTACTGATGCCGCTTGCTAATTTTATTTTTTGCTTGTCATCAATCACAAAAGAACCTTCTAACAACACTACATCATCAAGTTCAGTTTTATCTGTTCTTTTTATATTTACTGCAAAACCAAATATTTTGGGTTTGCTATCATCTATTTTCTTAAACTGCTGTTGTTCTTGTGTTAATTTTTCTCCTGCTTTTAAGGCACTTGCCCCTGCGGGAGTGGTGGACGTAGTGGTGGTCGTAGTGCTACTTTTCACATTTGCAAATACATCGCTTATAGGGACTTGCGCTCCTCTCATTTCTACATCAAGGATAAGTTCTTGCTTGCCCTCGAAGGGGAAGATAGTTGCGGCTACTACACCACTTGCGGATTCTAAATCGTTCATTTCTACCTCTACCTCATACTTGCTGGCAGGTTTCAAATCAGCAAAAGTATATTGCCCTTGGGCATCGGTAGTGGTGGAAAGGTTACGACCTTTTAGCTTCACAGTTGCCCCTGCTATTTTTTGTTTGTCCACACGCCTTGTAACTACGCCTACCACAGTTGCAGAAAAAGAGCGCATCACCAATGTAATATCAGCCGCTTCGCTGAAAAAAGGAATATCCTCTTTGGGTATTTCCAAGAAAGCAGATGAATTTATTAAATTTCTATTGCTTACACTTATCTCCACGCTTTGCCCTTGGTAGTTTTCAGGGAAATCGAGCGTGAGTTTTTCGCCAGCATGACCTTGAATTTGCTTAGTGAAGAAGTTAGTCCCTTTGCCTGTCGCTTTGGCAGTAGCATTGGCGGGCGAAGTAAGTGCTATATTTAAGGTAAAGAGGTCAGTTACGAACTTCCCTTCTTCGTTTACTACATTGATATTCAGGCGTTTTTTGGGCTGTACAAAAGTTGTATTTAGTTCGTAAGAGGCTCCTGTCCTTACTGTAAATTTCTCTTCTTTGCTCAATTTACCTGCTATTAGCTTGGCAAGTTTGCTTCGGTTTGGCGTGGTTTGCTTGATTTCGTAAGCACCTTGGGCATTGGTAGTAGCGGTTTTTCCGTCTATTTCTACTTTTACCTCAGCCAAAGGAGTTCCAAACTGATTCTTTACAATGCCTTTTACATCTATCAGAACTGAAAGTTTTTCATCTGCTTTTTGTATGCGTCTTGCTACTGCAAATACGTCTTTTTGGGTTTTGGACTGCATTCCCGTCATAGAGAAAGTAACATCTCCATAAGGTTCTCTTGGTACATCACCTACCACATATTTACCATTTTCATCTGTATTAACTGTTTTGAATATTTTATTATTTCCTGCGGCAAAAATCTCCACTTTTACATTGGATAGGGGCTTGCCCTCGTCATCAGTAACTATCCCAGACATTTGAGTTTTGGCTTCACTGAGTATCAAATCTACCCTCTGCTCGTCATCTTGCTTAAAAATGGTCAGAGAAGATTGATATTTAGCATCATAAAAGTCTGTATCTGTCGCTAAGACTGCATAGCCCTGCTCGCCCTCTGCCAAGGCAGGTACTTCCTCGAAAGAACAAGAGCCGTTTTCTGTAACAGTAGTAGGTTTCACAGGATTTTGTGGTGCTTTTCCATCTAAAAATCTTCGCAAGTCCCCAGGGTTCAGTAACATTACTTCATGCTTATCTATGCCCATGCGTTTCTGATTCCTTAACGTTACAGCTATTCTGCCGTACATCATGCCTATTTTCTCGTTGCCTATTTCTACATTACCAAGTTCTTTGCTTTCCCCTGCCACAAGTGCAATGTCTGCGGTTTTAAAATCTTGATAAAGTCTTTTCTTAGTCCTTAAAATATAGTTTCCTACGTCTTTGATGTCTTTAAAATGAAAATTTCCATCACTACTTGTTTTCAAGGAGGCAATTACATTTTCAAAACCTTCCATGACAGGCAGTCCGTTTGCGCTCATTTCCTTGCCATTGGCATCTTTTTTTACCCTGCGCCCAGAAAGTATTAGCTCTACTGTTACCTCATCAAGCGGTTTTTTGTTGTGTTTGCTTACTATTGTTCCCTTTAAGTTCATCGCCAAAGGCAATAGGCTAACATACAGATTACGTGTATCCTTATTGACAGTAAGTGTTCTTTTATCAGTTTCGAAGCCTTTGTTGCTTACTTCTAATTCGTAGTCATCAGGGGAGATTTTATTGCTTGTAAACCTGCCTTCATCATTTGTTTCCACAGAAATATCTGTTTTTTGCAAGGAGTTCTTTACTTTGACGGTAGCCCCTACCAAAGGTTTTCTGGTGGCATTATTTGTTACCAATACAGAGAAAACTACTTTGTTATTCTCCGCCTGTATTTCTTTTTCTTTCCTCTCTTGGTCTGCTTTTTCTTTTTTCTGTGCTTCTGTCAATGGGATATTAAAAGAATAAGGAGTCGCTGCACCATTAGGCTCGCCAAGTGGCTGATTTTCATCATCAAACGCCTGTATATTCCAAACAAAAGATTTTCCATTGCTTGGGAAAGGGTAAGCACTACTCCAAATCCATTGGGTTTGGTTTGTGATGATTTCATCAACAATCGCTACATTGGAGCGCAGCGCAATTTCAGGCGTTTGCCCCTCCGCTATGTCAAATATTTTGAGGCGATAACTTACTGCAAATGTGGGTCTTGGCGATACACCGTTCCAGCGCAAAATGGGTCGTGTATTGGGTTGAAGTTCTGCCTTGTCCGCAGGGAAAATCAGGATAGGTGCTTGGTAAGCAGCAACATTGATGAAACGACACACAGGTGCATTGAGCAGAGAACGGCGATTTACTGCATCTATCAAATCCACGCAGATTTGATAATTATCTTCTGGAAAAAAGCCATTGTTCAATCGCTCTCTCAAACTTTGGTCGTTCAGTTTGTAGCCATTGGCGGTTTGTGGCAATACATCAGCCAAGTCAAGCAAAGTGCTTCCTGAATTGAAAACTTGCAAAGTCTGCTGGTCGTCTATGGTTTCCGCAATCACTGTTCCACTGCTATTGAGCAATTTCACACTCAAAATACCTTCTACACTAAGACTTGTATTCACTACCGTAACCAATACTTTGTTGCGTCTTGTAAGCCCATTCCAATCTGATACCTTATTAGTAGGTCTGCCTATGATGGTCATATTAGCAGAAATTTGTGCTTGCGCTGGCAAGGCAAATAGCCCAGAGAGCAAACACAAAGTCATCAAAAAATAAATTTTATGTAACTTATTGTTAATCATATTCTAATGAATTATGAATTATGAATTATGAGTTATGAGTTATGAGTTATGAGTTATGAATTATGAGTTATGAGTTATGAGTTAATATAATTATTTGATAATAAATACATTATATGATTTCTCATTCCAGACGGTTCGCCGCTGCGATTTTGTATTATGTATTCCAGATTCCTAATTCCAGATTCCAGATTTTGTATTATGTATTCCAGATTCCTAATTCCAGATTCCAGATTTTTTATTATGTATTCCAGATTCCTAATTCCAGATTCCAGATTTTTTATTATGTATTCCAGATTCCTAATTCCAGATTCCAGATTTTTTATTTTATTATATAATTGAGCGAGGTGCTTAACAGTGTTTCTTGGAAGCGTACCCCAGGGCGTTCTGTCCCAAAGCGGAATAGGTTGATAGAGCCATTCATGCCAAAACTCAACTTTTTCAAGATGTTATACTTGTAAGTTACCTGTGTCATCAGTTGTCTTGACGGGTCTAATCTATCTACGCTATTTTCCATCCATGTCAGTTTCAAGCCACTGCTCATTTTCTTTTCCATGAATTGGTAAGTTACGCCTGCGGTTACAGACCTCATACGCATCTCTTGGGTTGCCAATTTGTTCGTGAACTGCATTGCAGTAAAGTCCAAATTCAAAGGTTTGTTATTGAAGGTCAAAATATAGCTGCCCAAATAAGTAGCCGAATTATTGTTGTTTTCTCTGCCTGTAATGAGGTTATAGTCGTTAAAAATATCAAAAGAGGCTGATGCCGTAATGACGTGCGTATAATTCGCCGCAGGAATGGTGTAAGTGGGCGTGAAATTGATAGATTGGTTCACGTTTTCCACACGCAAGGTGTCGTTTCGGGCGGTGCTTCTGAAACCAAAGTTGCTGTAAGATGCTGCCAAGGAGAGTTTGTCTGTTGCTTGCCAGTTCGCATTTAACATTCCTGTCAGTTGTGTAGTTCTTGCTGCTTTCAGTCCTGATACGTTGTTGATTCTCTGACCAATAGCACCCGAAAGGCTCACTTTGCCACCCATGAGGTTTACTCTTGGCTCAAAGCGGTAGTTGATTTGGTCTGGCTGTAAGAACGGATAGCCCAAAGTGCGGAAACCCTCCGTCATGTAGTCCGCATAGACACGACTTGAAAATATTTTTCCTTGTTGATTGAAGGCAAATTTAGCCGCAGTTCCCAAGCGACTCGATACATTGATAGGCAACATACTGCGAATCAGTCCGCCACCACTGCTTTCAAACTGGTTAGAAAGTGTATTTTCTGTATAACCTGAACGTGCTGCTTCACTTTCTACGGAATATTTATCATTTATCTTCCATCTTCCTGATACAGAAAGCACTACATTATCGCTTGGAGGAATCGCTCCCAATACTTCTGGCACAGAGCGCACAATGTCCGTAACTTTCATCATCGCCACGTGTAGGTGAGTGCCGTTGTCCTCTCCGTAACCGACTTTGCCTGTATAAACTCTGCGGGTGTATGCGCCTTGGATTCCCAAAGGAAGGTTTTGAGGAACAGGGATTTGTCCGTTTCCTGCATGAAAAGCTACTCTCCATTTTTTAGAAAAAAGTGCATCTAAACCCGTCCCAAATACACGAATATCTCCCGAAGTATAGGAGGTAAACTTAGGCACATACGTCCCAAGTGTAACTTTCCCAAACTTGAAAGTAGGTGCAAAACCTACGGAGTTCACAGGATTGGTGATAAAATCTACCAAATTTTGGTCGGTAGGGATAGGCGTATTGATATTTCTTTGGTTATTGGAAAGCATGACAGAGAAGGGAATATTAATCCCTTTGATGCCGATGCTGCCCGAACCCATAAAGCGCAACATCTCATCAGGGCGGCGAGGGCGTACATCGCCTCCCGTCGCATTCATGCGATAAAAATCTCCTGTAATGCCTAACTGCCCAGAATAGGTAAACCAAGGAGTTTGGGCATGGGCATCGAGCCACAAAAATAAGAATGCAAAAAGCAATAGTAATAATCGTAATTTCATGTCAGTTTATTTATCGTGAAATTGGTAGCATAGTGTGTATAAAAGCGTATATAAAATACTTAAAATCAATTTTATACAAAGAAAAAGACGGGGTAGAAAATGTGTAGTATGCCTACATCTCTTATATTTTAACACAAAATAAGAGAGAAAGAGAAGGATAAACAACCAAAGAGGTACTACATTGATTACTACACTGATAAAGTAGCTTATTTTTGAGTATATCTTTTTGAAAATGAATATATTAGCTACTACTACATTTACTACTACATATTTTTGATAAACTCACTCAGGTCTGTTTCTGCATCAAGATTGAGTTTTTTGCGAAGGCGGTAGCGTGCTGTTTCGATAGTGCGAGGGCTAACTGATAGGATTTCAGCGATTTCGGCAGAGGTCTTGTTATTTTTAATATACAAGCAAAGCTGCTTTTCGTTTCTGGAAAGTTCAGGGAATTTGTCATGGAGTTTTTGCCAAAATTCGGGGTAGAGGAGCTGGATTTGGCTATCAAATTTTTGCCAGTCTTTCTTTACGTCCAATTCCGTATTGACTGTTTTCAAAAGTTTGTTGAAATGCGGGAGAAAGGCATTGTTCAATATTTTTTGAGTTTCTTCTGCTTGCCTTTTCAGTTGTCCAATCAGTTTGTTTTTTTGGGAGATTTGAGAGGCAAGCTGCTCCAAAGCCAATACTTTTTCTTGGAATAGCCTATTTTGCTCCTCAGAAAGTTGTCGTTGAAAAAACAAGGTTCGCAGGGCGGCATTAATCCTCGACCTGATTTCTACGGGGTCTATGGGTTTTTTGATGAAATCATTTGCGCCAATGGTAAGTGCTTTCTCCAAGTTGTCATGCTTGGTCATCACGCCCGTAGCCATGATGATGGGAATAGGAATATGAGCAATAGGCTTTTCCTGCTCTATAAGGCGTATTTTTTCTATGAGTTCCAGTCCATTCATTTGGGGCATCTCCCAGTCCGTAACTACAAGGTCTATGGCATACTTTTCCATGATTTTTAACGCACTCTGTCCTTGGTTTGCCTGCAAAATATCATAAAAAATACCCTTTTTTGCCTCTTTTTCAAGGGCATCAGTGATGACTTCGATGTGTATGTGTTCGTCATCTACAATAAGAATTTTGGGCGTTTTTTCCATTTTCTGATTCATAACTACTTTTACAACTTACAAACGTATAGAAAATAAATGAGGTGGGAACAAAAATGTACTACTACATTTATTACTACATTTTTGCTTTGAATATCTAAATCATTAAAAATCAATGACTTAAAATTAAAAAAATCACTACTACATAAGTAACTCAAGCATTTTTTTGAACTTCATTTCGTTGTGCGTGCGTATAGCGTACATCATTTGTTCTTTCCAAGTGCGAATCGTTTGGCTGTCTTTTTCATCTATTTGGTGGATAATTCTTCGTAGGTTGCTGTATTCTTCTATTTCTTTGGTTTGCAAACTAAGCGCAAAAGGCTGTAAATAAGCACGCTCGGCTGGGTTAAACTCAAAATCAATGATTGTGTTCTTAAAATCTGCCAATCTTGCTTCCTCTGATGTCGCCAAGGCTATGGGGAACGAAACAGTAATCGTCGTGCCTTCCCCTAATGCACTTTTGACACTGATTTGTCCACCATGCGCCTCTACTACCATTTTGCAAAAGGTAAGCCCTAAGCCACTGGAACGGTAAGTAGCTGTGCTTTGAGGGTTTACCTGAAAATATTTGTCAAAAATATAGGGCAAATATTCATCTGGGATTCCTGCTCCTTGGTCTATGACATTGATATAGATGAAGTTATCCTTTTCTGATTGTACCTGTACTGTAATTTTTCTTTTGAAGTCAGAATAATTGATGGCATTGGTCAGTAAATTAGTAAATACTCTCTCTATCAAGGCATTATCTATATTTGCGACAATGTTATTCTCAATCAAATTCTGAATCACCACCTCTTTTTTATTTGCTAAAACTTCTACTTGTTTGATGCTACTTTGGACAATAGCGTACAAATTTTCCTCGTGCCTTTGGAGCATCATGCTAATTTCTTCCAATTTTTCCACTTCCAGCATATTCAAAACCATGTTTTGCATTTGGCGGGCGGCTTGCTGTGCTTCTTCATTTTCGGTTCGGTGCAGGATAACAGAAAGTGGCGTTTTCAAATCATGGATAATGGACTTCGTAAGCAAGTCTTTTACTCTGCTAATCTCCTGTAACTGACTACTTTGTATCATCAATTCTTCTTGCTGCTGCTCTACTTCCTCGTTTTTAGATGCCAAAAGCAGGTTTGCTTGCTTTTTTTGTAGGTAGTTGCGCTGGGTAAACCACAACAGAGTCATCGCCACCACCAATCCAATCAAGGCGGAAATAATAATCCACTGTTGCAAACTTAGTTGCTTTTCTTGGAGCAGTTGTTCCTTTTGAAGTGATTTGATTTGCTCCTCTTGTAGCTGAATTTCATACTGTTTGGTAATTTTTTCTATTTTTTCTTTGTTAATTTTTCTATCCAAAGAATCCCTGATTTCTATGTGTTTGCTATAAAAATTATAGGCAGTTTCGTAGTTTCCTTTTTGCTTGTGAAAATCTGAAAGTATCTTGTAAATATCCACAAAGCGGTCGTAAAAGTGGTGTTCGTCTGCAATCACTACGGCATGGTCTATATAGCTTTCTGCCTCTTTGAGTTTATTTTGCTGGATAGCAATGCGGCTGAGGGAAGCCAATGCACCCACAGCACTGTGGTAAAACCCTGATTCTATGCTAATTTCCACATCTTTTTTCAGCATTTCACTTGCCTTTTCCAAGTCCCCTTTTTGGTAATAGGCAAAGCCAATGTTGCCCGTAACCAAGCCTATCCACTGTCGGTTAACTTGGTAGGCAATCGCAAGTGATTTTTGGTAGTAATAAATGGCACTGTCTAACTGCTGCTGCCTGACTGCCTTGTCGTCTGATTGCATTTTCACAAAACATATCCCAATGGTATTCAAGTAGTTCATGGTATAAGACCGATTGGGATTTTGCTTGGGCAAACGCAAACCCTGCTGATAATGGGCAACTGCTTTTTCGTAGTTTTTGATAATATAATAGTAGTCCCCAATTTCCAAAAACTCATTGGCAAGCATGAATTTATCTCCATTTTCCTTGTTTATTTTCATTGCTTCTTGGAAGTATTTGTACGCCTCTTCGTAATTTCCTACATATTTATAGGAAACTCCCAAAGCACGCAAAGCAAAGGCAATCAGATAATTGTCTTGTTTTTCTTTGGCGATTTTCAACAAATTCCTGTTCACTTTCACCACCGTCCAGAGGTCTTGCGATACGCTTTTGTGTTTGAGTCCTTCTAAATACTGGGCATAAAAAACGGCATACGGATTGGTGTTTTGCTGCACAGTCTGAATGAGTTTGTCCCATGCGACTTCTCTCTGGCTGACATCTATGGAATCGTAATAGGGCAGGGCAGCATAAATGACAGGTAGGAAATTTTCTTTGTCTGCACTGCTAATTGTTTGTAAAAGGCGTGCCTCATTGGGTGGTGTTGCAAACAAGTATAGTGGCATTACCCACAATAAAAGAGTGGTGAGTAACTTAAATAATATGAGTAAGTTAGCGTTGCAATATATGTTTGAACTCCACCTCATTATGTGCTGATATGGCGTTGGTTAGGTTAATTTTCTATTGTTTTGATAGTTAATAAATTGATACATATAGTGCTTATAATGAGCATCTAAGCAAATTTTTGGCTAACTATCTTTTTATAATTTTTTGTAAATTTATTAATTTATTGGTAAAAATGATGTAATTAAGTTTGTCTTTTTTGAAAAATAATATTCATCAATAGGTTGTTAATCGCTTGGGCAAAACTGAAACTCTGCAAACAAAAAAACAGTCCCTTCTGCAAAGCAAAAGGACTGTTTCAGATTTTTATTCAAGCGGTTCGCCGCCCGATTTACCCCCTTAATAATATCTTTAGGACTTACGCAGAGGTTCTTTTAGACACTTTAACTGCTTATAGTGAGGCTAAAAACAGCAAAAAAATATCGTGCCTGCTAAATTAGGCAAAATTCGTTTTGCTCGTTTTCAAAATTTACATTTTAAGGCGTTTTAAGCGTATATTTCATTAGTTTCAAATTTTTGCGTAAGTCCTATCATAGACAAAACAACCACCTCAAAAGGACTAAAAGTAGTGAGCAGAATAGTGAATAAAGAATACCCTATTGGAGAGAAAATAGATAAAAAAGAACTTGAATAGGATAGAATTCAATTTAATGATGGACTACCTAATTTATCTTATCAAATAAAACCAAAAGATTACTTTATTTAATTCGCATTACTTAGGTAATTTTTTGCTTACCTTTGGTTAATATCTTTTGGTTATCTAAATAAATGATTTATGGAAGTGATAGAAGCTTTGCCTTTGGGCATCAAAGAAAGGCTTGCAATGGACGAAGAAATAAGGATTCCTGCTTCATGGGAGGAGTTTTACGAACTTTTTATGGATTGTGAGTATAGAGTAGAATATTATCAAAACGAAATTATCTCTATGGGATTTGCAAGTGATGCACATGAATTAATTATTGCAAACATCATTGGTTTGCTTTACAATTATTATTTAAAAACTGACTATCGTGTTTATGGTAGCAATAGATTGGTGTATATATCAGACAGGCACGCAGGATTTAACCCCGATGCGATGGTGGTGAAAGGGCAACCCCAATTTTATACTTACAACAAATTAAAAGCAACTGTTAATCCTTATTTGGTGGTAGAAGTGCTTTCCAAATCTACTTATGAATACGATTTATTTGAAAAGCTACCTTCCTACAAGTTATTAGAAAGTTTAGAATACGCAATGATAGTTTCTCAAAACCAAACGTGGGTTTCTGTTTACAAACGCTTTCAAGGCAAAGATTGGCTCAATACGGATTACTTCAATATGGACGATGAAGTAATAATTGGAGATGCAAAAATCTTAGTAGCTGATATTTATGAAAAAGTAGTACTAACCCCATATAAATAGTAAATTCTCATTTTTAATTCTCAAAATGCTCATAGCCAATCCTATATACGATGTCGTTTTCAAGTACCTCATGGAAGACAGTAAAGTGGCAAAATTGTTACTTTCTGCTATCATTGAGCAAGAAATCATAGAGCTTGAATTCAAACCCCAAGAACTAAGTGGAGAACTACAAGGGGTAAAAAAGAAAAGAGGGAAAAAGCAAGAGGACACTTTCATTCCTCAACTCACTGTTTATCGCTTGGATTTTGCAGCAAAAATCAAAACAGAAGATGGAGAAAAAATCATCATCATCGAGATTCAAAAAGCAAAGCTACTCAATGACGTGATGCGTTTCCGCAAGTATTTGGGCAAGCAGTACCAAAACAATGATTATTTTTACATCAAAAAGAATGAAAACGGCAAGGAAGTCAAGTTTGGCTATCCGATTGTGAGCATCTATTTCTTAGGAGAGCAATTAGACAATATTCAGGGCATACCTGTTGTGAAAGTGGATAATGTGCCCATAGATTTGTATTCAGGCAATAAGATTACGCAGCGAGAGGCATTTGTGGAAAGCCTTACCCATCGCAGTTACATCATTTCTATTCCTGATTTGAATAAAAAAAGGCGTACAGAATTGGAACTCTTGTTAAGCATCTTTGACCAAAGTTCCATTGGGACAAGCCATCATATTCTCAATATGAGGGAAGAGGATTTCCCTGAAAAATACCGCTCTATTATCAAGCGGCTGCAAAACGCAACGGCAGAAGCAGAACTGCGTAATCAGATGGAGTTAGAAGATGATTTTGTTTCGGAACTTGCTGATTATGAGCGCATGGTAGATGAGGCAAAGAGGAGAGTAGAGGAAGCCGAAAGCAAGGCAGAAAAAGCTGAAAACAAAGCGGAAGAAGCACAAAACAAAGCGGAAGAAGCACAAAACAAGGCAGAAGAAGCACAAAACAAGGCAGAAGAAGCTCAAAACAAGGCAGAAGAAGCTCAAAACAAGGCAGAAGAAGCTCAAAATAAGGCAGAGGAAGCTCAAAATAAAGTGTTTCAATTCATCAAAAAGTGTTTCTCAAAAGGAATGAGCATAGAAGAAATAGCAGAACTCACCGAGCTAAGTATAGCAGAAATAAAGGAAATAGAAAAAAACTTTAAAGTGATGTAAGGAACATCTGTTATTTCGTAAAACTTCTTACCTTTGAAAGCATTTTATTGATTTGACATAAATAAAATACGCAAATGGAAATATGGACAGACGATGAGATAGATTTGGCAGTAGAACAGGCTGAAACAGAGGCATTTGTAAGGCATATTGCAGATAATTTGAGCTTTCATGGCGCAAAAATGAAAAATAAAAATATCAGGCTTGCGATGAAAGACTTAGGTGAATTAAGTGATGATTTTTTCGTAAAGCTTTCTTCTGAAAACCAGCTTTTGCAGATAGAAACCGAAAACATGACTTCTTTAATCTTAAAATATATGCCAAATTACGAAGAGAATCAAAGATGTTTATCGAATCTATTAGATGAACTTTTTTATTGGAATAGAGTAAAAAATGGAAAACAAGGTCAGTTTTATGATTCTAATAGCACTGTCAAGTTTGCAGATGGCAGTAAAAAAGAACCTGATATTACGTATATTTTGAAGTCTGAACTCAAACTTATTCCTCAAAAAAGTTTTATTACTGTTACACCCACTTTTTTGGTCGAGTGGTTTTCTACTTATGATGATTTGGAAGAGGCGCAAGCAAAGATGAATTTTTATATCAAACAAGGCGTAAAATTGGCATGGTTAGTTGTTCCGCAACACGCCCAAACATATATTTATTGCCCTGACAGGGAGATAAAAGCAGTTCCATTTTCTGAAATACTCACAGGCGAAGATATTTTGGCAGGTTTTGAAATAAAGATTGATTCTTTATTTGATGAAAACTAAAAACAGAAAAACATGAAAAAAGCCATTTTGTGTATAGATGACGAAAGAATCGTCTTGGAAAGCCTCAAAGGGCAACTGCGGAAAAATTTTGGTTCGGAATATCGCTATGAGTTCGCAGAAAGTGCAGAGGAAGGATTTGAAATCATTGATGAATTGGCTCATGAAGGCACTAATCTCCTTATTATTGTTTCTGATTGGCTCATGCCTGATATCAAAGGAGATGAGTTTTTGATAGAAGTACATCAAAAATACCCACAGATTGTCAAGGTTTTACTTTCTGGACAGGCGGCAGACGACGCAATCAAAAATGCCCAAGAAAAAGCAGGTTTATATGGCTTTCTTTCCAAACCTTGGGAAGAAAAAGAATTGGTAGAAACGATTAGGTCTGGATTAGAGCAATAAAAACTGATTTTTTTATTTACCCAAAATTTCGCAAAATAGACAAGAATAATAAGTTCAAGCATGGAAAAACCTGTGATTCTTTGCGTAGATGATGAAACCATTGTTTTGCAAAGTCTTAAAACTCAACTTCGCACTCAGTTTGGAAAAGATTATGCCATAGAGACTACTGAAAGCGCAAAAGAAGCACTGGAAGTAATTGACGCTTTGCTGGCAGAGGGAACAGAGCTACCCATCATCATCTCTGACCACATTATGCCTGATATGAAGGGAGATGATTTTCTTATTTATGTCCATTCTCTTGTCCAAAATACCCTCAAAATCATGCTCACAGGACAGGCAGATGTCATCGCAGTAGGCAAAGTAGTCAATGAAGCCAGCCTATATCGCTATATTTCTAAGCCTTGGGACAAAGACGACTTAAACATGACCGTCAAAGAAGCTCTGCATAAATACCACACAAACAAGGAATTAGAAGAAAAAAACAAGCAACTTATCCGCTATAACCAAGAATTGGAGCAAAAAGTAAAAGAACGCACTGCTGAACTCCAAAAGAAAAACGAAGACCTCACCGACAGCATCAACTACGCCAAGCGAATCCAGCACGCCATGCTTCCTTTTCCTGAGCGCATCGCAGCGTCATTAGGAGATAATTATTTTATCCTTTTCAAACCCAAAGACATTGTTTCTGGGGATTTTTATTGGTTTCAAGACATGAGCATAGAAAGCTATGACTTGGGCAATGATGCTGATAGCACCACAGAAGAACATAAGGTGAACAAAATCGTTATTGTGGCAGCAGACTGCACTGGTCATGGAGTCCCTGGAGCTTTTATGAGCATGATAGGAAATGAGCTTCTTAATCAAATCGTAAATGTACATCACATCACCTCTCCTGACCTCATTCTCAATCAGTTACACAAAGGAATACGTTACGCCCTCCAGCAAGGCGAAACCGCTAATCGAGATGGCATGGACATTATCGTTTGTACCATAGACAAAGAAAAGCAAACGTTGGAATATGCTGGCGCAATGAATCCCTTATATTATGTTCAAAATCATGAGTTTTATGAAATCAAAGCAGACAAAATGCCTATTGGCGGCTTGCAAAGCGAAGAGGAAAGAGTTTTTACCAAACACGAAATCAAATTAGGAATTAAGAATCTGGAATCGCATGGCGAACCATCTGGAATGAAAATGCAAAATACAGAAAATCAACAACTAACAATTGACAATCATCAACAAACTATTTTGTATTTGTGTTCTGATGGCTACCAAGACCAGTTTGGGGGAAGTGAGAGCAAAAAATTTATGGTCAGAAAATTGCGTGAATTATTATTTTCCATTTCCCACTTGCCTATTGCTGAACAAAAAGAGGTTTTGGACAAAACCTTCGAAGACTGGAAAGGTACAGAACAGCAAATTGATGATGTATTGATTTGGGGAATACGAATTTGACAACTACGATTTGATGAAATTAATGAATAAAAAAACTATGAAAAAATATATTTTGATAAAAAACATAATTTTAGCCTTTATTATTATCAACACTGTGGGCTTTGCTCATGCACAAAGTTTTTCTTTTTATACAGGAAAATTTACAGAGATGCAAGCAAAAGCAAAGACTGAAAACAAATCCTATTTCATTTATTTTTATACCAACTGGTGTATGCCTTGTAAAAAGATGAATGAAACTGTTTTTGTTGGTACATCTGATTTTACCAAGTATGCTAACACGAATTATTATGGCTATATGGCTGATGCTGAGTCAAGTATCACAGAAGGGAAAAAGTTAGCAGACAAATATGATGTTACCTTTTTTCCTATGATTATCGTATTTACGCCCGAAGGCATGATTTCTGAACGTATTGATGGATTTTTGGACAGCAAGCAGATGCTTGGCTTGCTGAAAAGGAATATACCGATTCATGGGCAACCGACAGGGGAGTATCTTTATAAAAATGATGACCCGCCACGCGCCGCTTTTGTATCGCCCAAAGGCAAAGGACTTTACAAAGTAATCATAGAAAAACAAGCCTCAGAAGGCTATGGTGTAAAAATGGGAACGTTTAGCACCTACGAAAAAGCAGTGGACAAAATGAAAGAGTTGCAAGGGTATTTCCACCGCAATATCATTTTTCATATAGACGAAAAAGAAGGTAAGCCTATGTATGAGGTAATTTTGGGACCTTTCAAGTCGCGTCGTTCCGCCCTCACCTACAACGAGGTCTTGAAGGCTAAAAATGGATACGAAGGCATTATTGTAGATTTGGCTATGATGAAATAAAAATATTGGGATTTTATTTTTTTTGTACTTTTTTCTGTACTTTTTTGATAGCTAATAAAGGGTCAATCAATAACAAGACAATGAATTGGCAAGAAGCACTTAGGTAGGATTTGTTTTCCCAGCTGATTAATATTTTGCGCGAATAAATTTCTCCATATACTTCTTGCCAATCTTTCCACTTTTTCCACAGTGGCTGTTTTTTATACAATTTTTTATAAGTTTCAAAAGTAATAGGAAGCTCTTGCCTCTTTTTTCTATGTAAATTAGTGGTTATCCATTTATAATTGACATGAACGTCATAGACTTTCTTACTCATAATAGAGCCGTTATGAAAACGATACTTAGATAATATTTTAGGGTTTACTAACATCATGTAGCCCATATCTGCCAGTTGATTCCAAAGATACAAATCTTCTAATGTCTGCCCTTCTTTGTACCCTCCTATGCCCGCAACTATCTCCCTACGAAAAATAGTACCTGAATGCCTTATTCTCTCAATAAGCCTTTTTTCTTCCTTATATCGCTGAAATTGTGCTGGAGTAGATAAATCATTGGGCAATTCGTGTAACCTAAAAGTTCTACTATTTTCTCCTATATCTTCACTCCACGCGCTTACTGCTACTACTTCTGGATATTGGCGAATAAACAACATTTGTTCCTCTATTGCTGTAGGGTGTAATACATCATCACCATCTAAAATGATAGCCCATTCCCCTTTTGCAATGTTTATGCTTCGGTTACGTGTTATGATTACACCACTATTTGATTGAGAAAAAACTTGGATACGCGTATCTTTGGCAGCATACTCCAAAGCTATCTTTTCTGAATTATCTTTTGACCCATCATTAACCACAATAATTTCTATCGGAGAGTAGGTCTGTGCTATGCAACTTTCCAATGCCTCTCCAATAAACTTTTCTGCATTATAAGTAGCTACTAAAATAGAAACAAGGGGATTCATCGGCAATAAGATTTTGATGCAAGGGCAATATGGATAAATACAGTTTTAGATAGCAAATGTAACTACTTATAACATTTAAAACCTAAAAAAACTAAGGCTTTCTTTAACATTGTCATTTCCCCTATCTGGCTAACACCCTACAAAGCAATTTACACGCGAAAACCCATCACCAGCACATCATCAGTTTGTTTTGTGCCTTGTTTCCAGTTATCAAGTTCTGTAGTGAGCATTTCCTTTTGTGTATGGAAGTCTTCCTTGTAGATTTTAAGAAGCAAATCACTAAAACGCTGTTTGCTATATTTTTTGCCCGTTTCTGCTCCAAACTGGTCAGGGAAACCATCAGAGAAAAGGTAGCAAGTGGTTGGCTTACTGATGTCTATGATGTGTTTGGTGAAAGTTCTTTCCTCACCCAAGTCGCGCAGCTGCAAGCCGCCCAAAGACATCATTGTGCCTTTGGCAGTACAAAGTTGGTCATCTTGGATATAGAAAAGACCATTTTTAGCACCCGCATATTCTATCGTTTGACTTGCCTTGTCTATCAGGCACAGCCCCATGTCCATACCATCGCGGTTTTCGCTTTCCTCTTGGTTAAGCATATAGCGGATACCATGATGCAGTTCCGTCAAAATCTTTTCAGGGGAGCTAATGCCTTGAGTATTAATGATTTTCTCCAAGAGCGCATCTCCTACCATGCTCATAAATGCGCCAGGAACGCCATGCCCCGTACAATCTGCCGATGCGATAAATATTTGCTTATGCCCTGTGATAGGGTCTATTTTTTCGGTAAACCAATAAAAATCACCACTGACAATGTCCTTGGGTTTGATAAATACAAAGCTCTCAGGAATAGACTGTTGTATCAGCTCTACGCGCGGAAAAGTCGCTTTTTGGAGGCGTTGGGCATAGTTGAGGCTGGCAGTGATATTGGCATCTTTTTTATGTAGTTCCTGATTAATTTTTTGCAAATTTTCGGACTGCACACTCATTTCTTCATTTTTCTGATTGATTTCATCTACCTTTTCACTGAGTTGTGATGTAGCTATTGCCAAGTTTCTATTTGCCTCTTCCACCTTCTTTTTCTGATTGTTCAGATACCTCGCCAGCGAAAAAGCTACAATCGTAATGATACCAAAAACTGCTGCCACCGCCGAAATTGCCCAGATATTTTTCTTCAAATCAGACTCCATTACTTGCTTTTCTTTTTCCATTTCTTTGAGCAACTCATCATCTATTTTGTTTTTGGCAGAAACAAAATTACGCATCAACTCCAAGCGGTTTTTAGTTTGCGTCTGATTGTGTTCGAAAACCTTAGCATTGTCGTTCAGCAAAGCCTCCAAACTGCCCAAATAAGACTGTAAAGTTTGTTTTTGGGCTTCATTTAGTTTTTTGTCTTTTTCTAACTCCTCTGTAATTTTATCTACTTCGCTACGCACGCGCTCGCTTGACTGCTCAAAAAGTTCTTTTTCGTTGTTCAGTTCGTCCGACACGCGGTTAAATCGGCTGGCATAATCTCCTTTTTTTATCGTATCTGCCTTATTAGCAGCAGGTTGTGCTTTGGAGTTTATTTCTACATTATTTTTGGCAGAAGCCTCTTCTGTAAGCGGTGCGCGAGGTAGCTGACTGCGTACCAAAATTGCCACATTATTATTTTCCGAATAATCTGTTTTTAATTTGTCAAAACCTTTGATGATAAACTTGACGGCTTGGATATTTTTGCTTTCCATAGTAAATTTGCCATCTTTATCCGTCGTAAAGAAGCCTACTCCCCAGGCATTGATAGAAAGTCCTGAAACGGGTTTGGAGTTCTCGTCCAATACACTGATGATGTATTGACTTGATTTTGTGCTGGTTGCATTTATATCAGCCGTAGGCAAAGACTCTTCGGTTTCATTGGAAATAATTGGGTCATCATATTCAGCTCCTTTGAGCATAATGTAAAGACTCATTCTTTTTTCATCATATTTCACAAAAGAAGCATTGACGTGCTTGCCTTGCACCAAAATTTTATTTTTATTGCTAAAATTTTCATCGGGGGGAATCCTCAAATAAAAAGTGCCTTTTTCGTTCGTAATTGCTACGTCCATCAGCGTTACACCCTCCACAGTTATCCACGCCTTACGTACAGGCACACCGTTCGCATTGTAAAGTGTACCTTTGATGGTTTTTGCACTTAATATTTCATTCTGAGAAAGCTTTGCCAACTGCACTATGAGCAGGTCTTTGCTCTTATCAAATCTCCAGTCTTTGAGTTTGTAGCCTGACTTATAGACTCTTACATTATGGAAATCAGTATTGTTAGCCGCAACTGAGGCGCGAAACTTGCCCAGAGAAGTCGCCTGTATGTACTGACCATTCTCTATGGACACTTTCACATCGCCCACTGCGCGCCCTGTTTCGTCTATAATTCGCCCATTAATGTCTATCTGACCCTGCGCGAAAAGACCATTTACAGAAAATAATAGCAGTATAAACGCTGAAAAAATAACAACGTATTTCATCTTTAATTTGGTATAGGGGTAATTCAAGATTTAAATAAGTTAAAGCAAGCATTTGAAGGTCAATAGTCTAATTTATTAAACTTTGTCTTAAAAACTTACATAATTTTAAGTAATCATTGATTCAATAAGGTATTCGCAAATTACAACAATTTTTATACTTGATTTTCTTATTTTGCATTTTCTATGCCAAATTGAGTGATATTACAGATACATTTTTAGCTATTTTTACGCATAAAAAAAAATATTTGCTCATCTAAGTATGAAAACGACATTTTTTCCTCTCAAACACACTTCAAAGATAACATAGAAATCTATATCAAAC
>JAAFJS010000094.1 GCA_013298985.1 Cytophagales bacterium | reverse complement strand
CTGAGCAAGCAATGGAGCAATGTTACCAATTTGGTTAGAAGGGCTGCTTAGTAGGAGGTACTGCAAACTTTCGTACACCCCAAAACTATTTAATTTTTAGAAAAAATAATTTGAACATCAATATAATATCATTAAACTCAGAACCAAAAACAATTATGGCACAGTACAAAACGGCTTCCGAAATGGATAAACTCAAACGGTTTGAGAAAATCCCAACGGAAATTTACAGAGATAGTGGCGAGGCGTGTAGGTCGGTCGCGCAGGAGATAGCCTCTCTGATTCGCATCAAACAAGCCAAAGGTGAAATTGCGGTGCTTGGCTTGGCTACTGGCTCCACGCCCACGCGACTCTACGGCGAACTGGTGCGTATGCACAAGGAGGAAGGACTAAGTTTTAAAAACGTGGTTAGTTTTAACTTAGATGAGTATTTTCCCATGAACCCTGATGCCTTGCAGAGCTATGTTCGCTTTATGAACGAGTATTTGTTTGACCACATCGATATCGAAAAACAAAATATTCATATTCCTGATGGTACGATAGAGGCAAAAGACGTAAATCGTTTTTGCTTTGAGTACGAAAGGCAAATGGCAGAAGTGGGCGGCATTGACATACAGATTTTGGGTATCGGGCGCACTGGGCATATTGGCTTTAACGAACCTGGCTCTGCCAAAGATTCTATGACGCGTTTGATTACCCTCGACCACCTCACGCGCATAGACGCAGCGAGTGATTTTTTTGGGGAGGAAAATGTGCCAAGAACGGCAATGACGATGGGTGTAGGCACTATTTTGAAATCTCGCCGCATTATCCTCATGGCGTGGGGTGAAGGCAAGGCAAAAATGATTAAGACCACACTCGAAGGGCAAATCACTGATACTGTGCCTGCTACCTATCTCCAAGCGCACCCCAATACGACAGTGGTACTGGACGAGGCGGCTTCGGCAGAACTTACGCGCACCAAAACGCCTTGGTTAGTGGGTACTTGTGAGTGGACAAATCGCTTGACGCGTCGCGCGGTAGTTTGGCTGTGCCAGCAAGTGGGCAAACCTATTTTGAAACTTACTGATAAAGACTATGCAGAGCATGGCATGAGTGATTTGGTTACACAGCATGGTCCCGCTTATAACATTAATATTCAGGTATTCAATGAGTTACAGCATACCATTACGGGCTGGCCTGGTGGCAAAACCAATGCAGATGACTCCAATCGCCCCGAAAGAGCCAAGCCTTTTCCTAAGCGCGTGGTCATTTTCAGCCCGCACCCAGATGATGACGTAATTTCTATGGGAGGGACTTTTATTCGCTTGGTCGACCAAGGGCATGATGTTCATGTAGCTTACCAAACTTCGGGCAATATTGCCGTTTTTGATGATGATGCACTGCGTTTTGCCGATTTTGTCAAGGAATTTTGTGGCGCGCTGGGCATTGCCAAAGAGGAAACCGCCACCATGTACCAAAAAGTCATCGCCTCCATTACCGACAAAGCACCAGGACAGGTAGATTCTCCTGAAATTCAACTGATTAAAGGCTTGATGCGACGCGGAGAAGCAAAAGCAGGCTGTCGCGCAAGCGGTATCGCTGACTCCAAAGCCCATTTCTTAGATATGCCTTTTTATGAAACAGGTCGCGTAAAGAAAAAACCACTTGGCGAAGCTGATATTCAGATAATTATAGATTTGTTACAAGAAATAAAACCGCATCAAATCTATGCCGCAGGCGACCTTTCTGACCCGCATGGCACGCATCGCGTATGCCTAAGTGCTATTTTTCAGGCATTAGATAGATTAAAAGCAGAAAACGTGAAGTGGGTCAAAGACTGTTATGTATGGCTTTATCGCGGCGCATGGCAGGAGTGGGACATCGACCAAATCGAGATGGCTGTACCGATTAGCCCGCAGGAATTGCTCCGCAAGCGCAGGGCTATCTTTAAGCACCAATCACAGAAAGATAGACCGCTTTTCCCTGGCTCTGATGCACGCGAGTTTTGGCAACGTGCCGAAGACCGCAACAAGGCAACCGCAAAAATGTACGACAAACTCGGATTAGCTGAATATGAGGCGATTGAAGCGTTTGTAAGGCATAAATTTTAAACAAAAAGCCCATGAAAGATGACATTTTTCATGGGCTTTTTTATGGATATTGGCGGTTTATCATTCCGTTTATACACATCTTGGGTAACTTGGTCGCAATATTAATGTTTTAATTAAAATTCCTATTGATTTATCAAAAAAAATTTGTACCTTTGCATTGTGTTTGAAACAATCACAATAAAATACATTAATTATATGTCAAAGTACAAGATTCTCTATGTTTCCAGTGAAATTGACCCTTTCCTGAAAACAACCTACGTATCCGATTATGTGCGTAAATTACCACAAGCGATGCAAGAAAAAGGAATGGAAATCAGAATATTAGTACCAAGATTTGGGCTAATTAATGAACGAAAAAACCGATTACACGAGGTTGTAAGGCTTTCAGGAATTAATATTTCCGTAGGAGATGAAGAGAAACCTTTGATTATCAAAGTAGCCTCTATCCCTAATGCCAAGCTCCAAGTCTATTTTATTGACAATGATGATTACTTCAACCGCAAATCTGTCTTTACTGACAAAGACAACAAGTTCTACGAAGACAATGACGAACGCGCCATTTTCTTTTGCAAAGGTGTCATAGAAACCATCAAAAAATTAGGTTGGTCGCCTGATATAGTTCATTGCAACGACTGGATGACAAGTTTGATTCCGATGTACCTGAAAACTACCTACAAAAATGACCCTGTTTTCAAAGATGCAAAAACAGTATTTACTTATTTTGACAATACTTTTGCACACAAATTTGACCAAAGCCTGCTCTCCAAAGCAAAAATGCTTGACATAGACGATAACGCCATCAGCCCTTTGCAAACCGCAGATTATAGCGGCTTTATCAAAATAGGCACTACCTACGCTGATACGGTCATTAAAATCACGAATAGCTCTCCTGACAATGTTTCTGATGATACAATTCCCGAAACAGGAAACCCAAAGTTTTCTTCTATGGAAGATGATAATTCTGAGGAGTTTTCTGAAAGACACTATGTAATTTATAATGAATTGGTAAACTGTTAATGTTAATTATCAGAGATTAACAGAGATTAACACCTGTTTATTGCCCATATTTTAGTATTCTAAATATCTTTGTGGGCAATTTTTTTCAATAAGCATAAAAAATGATAAATTATAAAATGACATCAGGATTATTGCTCGCAGTAATCCTGTTTTTCTTTGCTTGCGACGACCAAGAGAAACTGGGGCTTGACCTTCAGCGCGCAGACCAGCGACTAAGCACTTTTGCAGTGGACACTTTTGCCGTAGAAAGTAGTGTAAGAATGTTTGATACACTTAGCGTTACTGGCAATACGACTACGCGGGCTTTGGTAGGAACGGTGAAGGATAATAAGTTTGGGACACTGGAAGCCATGACTTTGGGGGGATTTCTCTTGCCCAACGCAGGAATTACTTTTGTTGATGACCAAAAAAGAACTCCTATTCTCGATTCTTTGTCTTTGACACTTTTCCTTCAAATCGCGTATGATTATGGAGATACGACCCAAACTCCCACTATCAATGTCCATCGCCTTGCACAGCCATTGATTTCCACCAAGACGTATTATAGCTCAGATAGGCTACCCGTTGGCGAACTTTTGGGGAGTGTAACTCAGAAAATCAAGAGAGGCACTATACTTTCTATCAAGTTGAAAGACAGTTTTGTACGAGAAATCGTTAGCAGGGAAGGCACTGACGATTTGAAAGTACAATCTGCTTTTGACCAATTTTTTAAGGGCATACGCATTTCAATAGAAGGCGCGAATAATGTGGCGTTTGGCATAGACCCCAATAGCCCCAATACCGTCTTGACTTTTCGCTATAAAAATGAACTTGCCATCACCACCTACAAAAGTATTTCCGTATTTTTTACAGGTACTACAGGCATAGGAACGCTATTTACCAGCATACAATCAGATTTTTCACAAACGCCAGATTTGAGAAAACTGGTGGTCAATAAATTTGTCCCTACGACTCAGCTTAATAATCAGGGCTATATCATGAACGGCGCGGGCATATTTACCTTGCTCAAATTCCCTTCGGTGTATGGTTTTAGCCAAAATAAAAATGTGGTGGTTAATCGCGCAGAGCTTATCATAGAGCCAACCCCTGACAATTTTGATGGTACGCGCGCGAACCAAACCATTCCAAGTCTGCAATTTGTATTTGCAAAGTCAGATGGAAATTTGTCTTATTCTTATGCGGCATCAGGAAAATCTTTTGTAAACTACCTGCCTGCGGAAGGCTCGACCTCTAATAATTTGGTGGCACTTACCATGCCTTATTTGGCAAGTGGTAGGACTTTCCAGCCCGTTATCATCACTTCCTATATTCAGGGTTTGATGAACAAAACCTTAGACAATTCGGGCATATTTGTAGTACCGCAGGGCTTTTTAACGAGCAATTCGGTGGAAAAACTGACGATTGGCAACAATAAATCTACTACCAGCCCTATGAAGTTAGTGGTTTATTATACTGTGATAACAAGGTAATTAGAAAATAGTGGGTTCATTTGATGTAACATCAATTAGCAAGAAAAATTTCCTTCACTAATTAAAATTCAAAAAATATCAGTAATTCCCCCCGCTAAAGCGAGGGGTTTTGAATTTAACTATCATGTTTTCAATTATTTAACAGATAATTTTTCTCTTATTTAATTGCTTTTGCAATATCTATAAAATCTCGCGATTTCAAGGAAGCCCCACCTATCAAGCCACCATCTACGTCGGGGCAGGCAAAAAGTTCGGGTGCATTGCTTGGCTTGGCACTTCCTCCGTACAAAATTGGGATTTCTTGCGCCAATGCTTCGCCATACTGAGCGGCAATGTGCTTTCGCAGTGCGGCGTGCATTTCTTGCGCTTGCTCAGAGCTTGCCGTTAAGCCCGTTCCTATTGCCCAGATGGGTTCGTAGGCAATGACGACTTTGGCAAACTGCTCGGCAGAAAGATGAAAAAGGCTGTTGGTAAGCTGACCACATACAAATTCTATAAAGCCGCTACCTGCCTGTCTTTGGCTCAGAGATTCTCCACAACAAAAAATAGGAATAAGTTGATTTGCAAGCACTTGGTCGGTTTTGGCTTTGAGTAGCTCGTCAGATTCCTTAAAATATTCGCGTCTTTCGCTATGCCCCAGCACTACATAATCCACTTCAAAAGATTTTAACATTGGCGCAGAAATTTCGCCTGTGTACGCGCCAGAGGCTTTTTCGTGGCAATTTTGCGCGCCCAAAAAAACATTGGATTGTGATTGGAACATTTTTTTGGCATAGCCTAAGTGCGGAGCAGGTGGGCAAAGCACCAATACTGTCGAAGATTTTACCTCATCATTTGCCATATTTATGACTTCGGAAATCAGTGCCTGACCTTCCTCTTTGGTCATATTCATTTTCCAGTTGCCCGCCACTATTTTTTTTCTCATGTTTTCTAAAGTTTTAATAATTTTTTGATTGTCTGACAATTTTTATGGCGCAAAATAGTGTATTATTTTTAATTTTGAGGCAAAAATCAATAAGAAAACAAGTAATAATCTCAACAAATAGATGAATTCTTTTACACATTTAGATACGGCGGGCAATCCTAAAATGGTAGATGTCAGCGAAAAACAAGTCAGTAAACGACTGGCGCGGGCGCAGGCAACGGTGGTTTTGAATGAGGAAATCCTGCAACACTTCACAGGCAATGACATACAAACGAAAAAGGGAGGAGTGTTCCAAACGGCAATTATTGCAGGCATCATGGGCGCGAAAAAAACGGGAGAATTGATACCGCTTTGCCATAGTTTGGGACTGGAAAACTGCCACATCACGATTGGCTTCAATGCACAAAATGAGGTGATTATAGAATGTACGGCTACGATTACCGCCAAAACGGGAGTCGAGATGGAGGCTCTGACGGGGGCAAGTATCGCCGCACTGACCATTTATGATATGTGCAAAGCGTTTTCGCATGAAATTATTATCAAAGAAATAAAACTACTGGAAAAACGTGGTGGGAAAAGTGATTTTGAGGAAAAAAAATGACACCCTCTATTTGAAATATATTTTGAAAGTAGTTCCTTCATCTACTTCACTTTTCACTTCTATCTTTCCACCAAACATCTCGATTTGGGTTTTGACCAAATATAGCCCTATGCCTTTGCCGTCGATGTGATGATGAAAACGTTTGTAGAGATTAAATATGTGCTTTCCATATTTTTCCATGTCCAGCCCTAAGCCATTGTCAGAGAAGGAGATACAGGTATAGCCATCTACTTTTTTGCTCTCTATTTTGATGACTGGTATTTCATTTTCTTTTCTAAATTTGATGGCGTTGCTAATCAGATTTTTGAATATACTGCGGACTACGCTACGAACAGCAAAAATAGAGGGTGCATTAGAAAAATCTGCCTCTATTTTTGCGCCTGTATTTTTTATTTGTACGTCCAAATCAGAGACTACATTTACCAATTTGTCAGTGAGATTGATTTGTATTTTTGCTTCTTGGATTATCTGCGTTTCTGTAAGGATATGATTCAAATCAAAAAGAACGGTATCTAACTTATCAGAAGCGGTTTTTAGTTTATCTATCATTATGGGCATTTCTTCTTGGGGAAATAAGCCCATCTGAAATACATTGACCAAGCCCAAGATATTGGCTACGGGCGCGCGCAGATTATGTGAAACAATGTGCGTGTAATGGCTCAGTTGCCTATTTTGGTGAATTAATGCTTCGTTGGTTTTCATTAATGTTTCTTCTGCTTCTTTGAGTGTAGTAATGTCGCTACTGATGCTATAAACAGCAGTAGTGTTGCCATAACTATCGCGAATGGGAGAAAGGCGTGTGAGAAACCATCGGGGTTCACCCAGTGGGTTATTGGTAAATATTTCGTACTGCACTGGTTTGCCTGTATCAAAAACGTATTCTAAGCGTGTTTTTGCCATAGCACGACTTCTATATGGCAGGATTTCTATTGCTTCTTTCCCTATAAATTGTGCTTTTTCTATTGGATAGGGCAAGTGCAAAAACTCGATTTCAAATTTTCTGTTTATAATAATAATAATGTCAGGCGAATCTTCTGTGAGCGCGCGATAGTTTTCCTCTCTTTTTTCTATAGCCTCTTTGAGTTCTATGGTCTGCTCGAGGGTCTGTCGGATTTCTTCTTCGCTGGCTTGGAGTTCCTCATTGAGCATCTGCGTTTCTTGGAGGAGTGCATTTTTTTCGTTTTCGATGCGCTTGCTTTCTGTGATTTCGCGGACGATGCGTATGGTTTGCTTTTCTCCATACTTGACAGAGCGCGACTCGTAATAGTGTCTTCCATCATCAAATAGTATATCGTACTCTATTGACTGCATTTCATTGGTTTCGAGGGCTTTTTGGTTGGCATTGACAATCAGATTAGCGATTTCTATGGGAATAGGGGAGTCAAAAATATTGGAGCCAATAATTGTATTGGGGTTGAGCAGTATTCTGCCGCGACCACCTCTGTAATCGAGGTAATCACCTTTTTCATTCATGACAAAAATCATATCAGGGATAGCTTGCAAAATGGCTCTTTTGTTTTCTTCGCGCAGCTTAATTTTTTCGTCTGCCAATTTGCGCTCTGTGATTTCCCTGATGATACGCACCACCAAATCTTGCCCGTACTTGACAGTGCGCGATTCGAAATAATGGATTGATTTGTCAGCATAAGGGAGTGCATACTCGAATAGCTGGATTTCGCCAGTGTCTATCGCTTTTTGGTTCAGCTTGAGAATTGTTTCTGCAATGTCAGGCGGCATTATTTCTTTGACATTCGAGCCAATAATCTGGTGCGAAGGCAGATAGCCTAAGTAGCCACTTCCTCTCATTTCCAAATAATCTCCATTCCGATTCATAATAAAAATGACATCGGGCATGGTATTGAGTAGCGCATTTTTTCTATCTTCTTCTGTTTTGATTTTCTCCTCTGCGTTTTTTCGTTCGGTAATGTCGCGCACGATTCGGAAGGCGAGGTTAGCCGCGTAGCGCACCGCCCGCGATTCGTAATAGTGCTTTGTACCGTCCTCAAAAGCCAAATCATACTCTATCGTATGTACCTTGTCTGTGGAGATAGCCTTCTGATTGTGGTCTATGATGAGGTCTTTTAACTCTTGGGGAAAATTAGAATCTTGGATATTAGTCCCCACAATATTTTCCTCATTAGAAATGGCAAGCCCTCTGCCTCGCCTAAAATCTAAATAAAGCCCTTTTTCGTTCATGACAAAAATATGGTCAGGAATTGCCTCTATCAGTGCTTTTTCTCTGATTTCTTGCGCTTTGATTTTGGCTTGGGCTTGCTTGCGTTCGCTGATAATTTTAATGTACGAACAGTTATACTCTGCACTTTCAAAAAGGAAAAAGTTAGCCGTAATTTCTATGGGCAAAAATTCGCCTTTTCTGGTCTTGACAGCCGACTCGTAAGTAATTGTATGTTTTTGTTTGAGATTTTGCCAAAAATATTGCCAGTTGTCGGGCTGAAAAGTTTGGTCTAAGTCTGTGATTTTGATACGCAGTGCTTCTGTTTTGGCAAAACCTAATTGCCTACAGAGCGCATCATTTACATAAACGACTTCTGCTTTTTCATTAATCCAACAAATCATTTCGCTGGTATTATTGATGGTATAAGCGGTAAGTTGTTCCAAAGAAGAAAAAGAATTTTTGTCAGCGTAATGATTATTTTTACCACTCTGTGTTTTGAGTTGCATTTTCAGCAACTCATTCTCTATTTTTAGCCTTTTTATTTCTTTGAGTAAATCTTCTTCTGTCGTCATTTATAGAGTTTCGAGTAATGATGAATGATGAATTATCAGTTATCAGTTGTCAGTTGTCAGTTATGAATTAATTGCAAAGCTAATTATATAAGTGATTGATAATCAAATTTTTATAAAAAATATAATATTAAACTAATTTTGTGTAATTAATTATTTGAAAAGAAGTTTAAGATTCTTCTAATCTTTTAGCGCATTGTAATTCATCAGTTCCACTGTGGGTGAACACATGAATCATTGATAGGGCATTTTTTCACGTGTTATCTCTCGGTACGAAGTACGTGAAAAACCAATTTTTCCGCTATAACTTTTTATAAACCAAGTTTAATTTATGGAAAACAAACAACAGTTTGTAATAGTAAAAGTTTAAAACAATTAGATTAACGTAAAAAACAGCTAAAATGATATGACAAAAACTTTGCTATACAGCAAAATAAAACTACAAAAAGTTGAAAACTCTTTGTAGTTTTTTGATATAATGGAAAAAGTAGTGGAAAAAATTTAATGTATCATTGCGTACTGTACCAAGTAGGCACCCGCACCCGCAAAATAGCCCAAAGCCGCCAGCCAGCCTATTTTTTTCATGTACCAGCCAAACTCTATTTTTTCCATGCCCATCACTGCTACACCCGCCGCCGAGCCTATGATGAGCATACTGCCGCCTGTACCCGCGCAGTAAGCCATAAACTCCCACAGTTTGCTGTCGATAGGGTATTCCGAAAGTTCGTACATCTGCATCGAGGCGGCTACCAAAGGTACGTTGTCAATCACCGCAGAGGCAACACCAATCGCAATCACTATCAAGTCCAAATGTCCTATATTTTGGTTCATCCAGTGCGCCAAGTTCACCAATACGCCCGTAACGCCCAAAGAGCCAATCGCTAACAAAATGCCTAAGAAAAATAAAATACTTGCCGTATCAATACGACCCAAAGCAGCAACAGGAGAAAGTTTTTTCCTTATATTTTCATCTGCCTTGCTGTCTATAATTTCTGAAACTACCCACAATATGCCCAGCGCAAACAAAATCCCCACATACGGAGGTAAATGCGTAACGGTTTTGAAAACAGGTACGAAAATCAATCCACCTACGCCCACCATCAGCATCGTGATACTGCCCTTGGGGATTGCCTCTTGGTGTGAGCTGTGCTTGGATTGCTCTATATCGCCTTTCATAATAAAAGAAAGTGCTATCAAAGGCACAATGAGGCACAAAATGCTTGGAATGAATACCATTTTCATAATTGCCATCGCCGAAATCTGCCCTCCAATCCATAGCATAGTCGTGGTAACATCTCCGATAGGCGACCATGCCCCGCCTGCATTGGCGGCGATGATGACCATGCCCGCAAAAAACTTACGTTCGTCCTCATTGTGAATCAGTTTCCTGAGCAAAGAAACCATCACGATTGCCGTTGTCAAGTTATCTAAGGCTGAGGAAAGGAAAAAGGTAACAAAAGACAAAAGCCAAAGCAGGTTTACCTTATTTTTTGCCTTGATGCGGTCAGTAACGATTCGGAAACCATGATGTGCGTCTATCAGCTCTACAATCGTCATCGCGCCCATCAGGAAGAACAAAATCTCCGCAATTTCGCCCAAATGCTCGCGCAGGTGATGTACTACTACATGGCTATCAGGGGCATTGAGCGCATAAACAGTCCAACAAAAAACCGCCGTAAGCATGGCTGGGGCTGTTTTATTCAGGTTTAGAGGGTGTTCAAAAGCAATCGCGATGTAGCCAACTATAAAAATAACAATCATTAATGTGGTCATGGCAAATCAGTCAGGTTTATGATTTTAGTTTCCTTGTTTTGTGTGTTTTTGTTGTTTTGTGAAGCTGAAAAATGACAATATAGTATGGTGTATTTCTACTTTCCTATTGCTACATTTTCGAGCCTTTCCTTTCAGTTTTCAATGCTAAACAATTTTATTTATGAATCAAAATATTTTCAAAGGATTCACAGCAATTTTTATTTTTTGGGCAAACAAATTGCTTTTGTTAAAATTTGCGTAATCTATCGTTAAAATTGTCATGTTTGTAAAGTGGAGATTTGCTTCTTAAAACTGAAAGTAAATAAAGGGTTGTAGCTCTGAAGTTTTGACTTGGTAAAGCAGTAGCATCAAGCCCACAATCATAATGGCTTTGGTGAGGTCAGGAAGTTTGACAAAGGTTTCAGAAAGACCATTTTTATAATCACTGGGCAATAGATGAATGATGTAGCCCACCAGCATCACAGAAAATACATTGGCATAAGCTACCAAGTTATCGGGAATGTACTCAAAGCCAAAGTTTGTACTGATTTGGGAAAGCATATCGCCGATAATGGTCATGTCAGCCGCGCGAAAAAATATCCAACAAAAGCACACAAAGTGAAAGGTCAGCACGCCATTGATAATTTTTCCTCCCAAAGAACTGGTTTGCTGAGGGAAAGCCTCCATGTACGCCTTGTGCAGTGCCAGCGCAATGCCATGCAACGCGCCCCAAATGAGGAATCTGATGTGCGCCCCATGCCAAAGTCCACCTAAGAGCATGGTAATAAACAAGTTAAGATAGGTTCTGAATTTGCCTTTGCGGTTGCCGCCCAAAGAAATATAAAGGTAGTCGCGCAGCCATGTAGAAAGAGAAATGTGCCATCTGCGCCAGAAATCAGTGATATTTTGCGCTTTGTAGGGCGAGTTGAAGTTGATATTGAGCCTAAAACCCATCAGCAATGCCAAGCCAATCGCGATGTCAGTATAGCCCGAAAAGTCGCAATAAATCTGGATTGCATAGCCATAAACTGCCATCAAGTTTTCAAAACCACTGTATTTGAGTGGCTCAGAGAAAACTCTATCTACAAAATTGACGGAAATATAATCTGAGATAAATATTTTTTTGGTCAAACCCGCCAATATCAAATAAATAGATTTTCCATACTCTATTTCATTGACCTTGTACGGCTGGTAAATCTGAGGCACAAAATCGGAGGCGCGCACGATAGGTCCCGCCACTAATTGAGGAAAAAAGCTGACAAAAAAGGCAAAATCTGAGATGCTATGCACAGGCTTAAGTTGTCTGCGATAAATATCCACAGAATAGCTAATGGTCTGAAAGGTGTAAAACGAAATCCCAACGGGCAGCACTATCGTATTGATGTCGAAATCAGTAAAAGCTACGGCATTTGTCCAGACAGCCAAGTAATTAGTAACGGTCAGCGAAGTACCCAAAAGTGCATTGACCGAATCGGTGAAGAAATAAGCATATTTGAAAAAAGCCAGCACCGCCAAGTTAATAAATACACTTGTCGCTACCAAAAAATCTCTTTTGCGCTGATTTTCAGTGTTATAAATCCATTTGCCTATATAATAATCGATGAGTGTGGAAAAAACGAGTAAAGTGAAGAAGTAACCGCCCGTCAGATAGTAAAAATACATACTAATCACCATCAGATAAAAATTTCGGACGGATATGTTCTTGTAAATGAACTGATAACAAAGAATAACGACTGCAAAAAAGCCCCAAAAAGTTGCCTGTGTAAAAATGAGTGGTGCGTTTTCTTTGTAAAGTAAAAAGTCGAACATAAATATTGGTTTCTAATTTTTGCTGAAATAACGCTGTAAAACTATCAAAAACACCTCATTCTATTTCGTAAATACTTCAATTTTTTTTTACCCTCTTGTATCTTTTCCTTCCTCTGGTGCATTATGATTTCAAGTTTAACAGAAAGAAGTTTTGTATGCTATTGTAATCATCTCAAAACCAACGTTTCACATTTTAAAACCATTTTCACAAAAACTATGGATTATTTCAACAAAAGTAATTGGAGTCAAGGCTGGGGTCTTCGCTTCAACATCGGCTTAACCATCAGCCTCGCCCTTACGCTGGTCGCTTTCGAGTGGAAAAGTGATGAAAATAATGCCATTGGCTGTACTAATTTTCTTTCTTCTCAAGAAGAGGAAATGATAAGTGTCCCCCAACTTTTTTGCCCGCCGCCGCCGATTATTACAGAAATCCCCAAGGAGAAAGCCTTTGACAATTTGAGTTTTTCTTATGACCTCAAAGTGGTATTTGGGATTGATAAAGCCGTTTTTCCACCTTTTTTTTCAAACTAACGATTGCTGAAACACCCAAAACTGAGTTAGAAGAAACTATTGACTTTTCTACGTGTGGTGGTTGGAGTGAAGGAAATCAAGATGTATCTATCTCTATACCACCCTCTAATGATATGGAAGAAGAAGCCGTAGAAGACTATATTTATATCACTGAGGAACAAGCCCAGCCCGAAGATGGCATGGAATCTTTTTATTCTTTTTTGAAAAAAAATCTTCGTTATCCAGCCGAAGCCTTAGAAAAAGAGGTGGAAGGTAAAGTGTATATCCAATTTGTGATTGAGAAAGATGGCAGCCTGACGGACATCAAAGTAGCCAAAGGCATAGGTGCAGGCTGTGATGAGGAGGCTATTCGCGTCATGAAATATTCGCCCAAATGGAACGCAGGCAAGCAACGCGGTCGCCCTGTGAGGCAGAGAATGGTCATTCCAATTATTTTCAAATTGGGATAATTTTTTTTATTCTCTTGTATCTCTTCTTTCCTCTGGTGCATTATGATTTCAAGTTTAACAGAAAGAAGTTTTGTATGCTATTGTAATCATCTCAAAACCAACGTTTCACATTTTAAAACCATTTTCACAAAAACTATGGATTATTTCAACAAAAGTAATTGGAGTCAAGGCTGGGGTCTTCGCTTCAACATCGGCTTAACCATGCTATTGTAATCATCTCAAAACCAACGTTTCACATTTTAAAACCATTTTCACAAAAACTATGGATTATTTCAACAAAAGTAATTGGAGTCAAGGCTGGGGTCTTCGCTTCAACATCGGCTTAACCATTAGCCTCGCCCTTACGCTTGCCGCTTTCGAGTGGAAAAGCTACAGTGAGTATCAAGTTGCTTCACTTGGTACTTTGGAAAAAGTAGAAGAAGAAATTTTGGAAAGCGTGAACACAATTCAGAAAACGCCGCCACCGCCACGCATGATTCAGCCAGAAATCATTGAAATTCCTGATGATACAGATGTGCCAGAAGAATTGGCTGATTTTAATGCTGAAGTCAAAATTGATGAGGTTGTTTCTGCGCCTGTCATTGTCAAAAAAGTGGAAGCGATTCCTGAAGAAGTAGCTGATGATGCACCGTTTAATGTGGTGGAGGAATCTGCCGAACCCGAAGGCGGCATGAATGCTTTTTATCAGTATCTGGGCAAAACACTTAAATATCCTTCACAGGCAAGGCGTATGATGGTGGAAGGCAAAGTGTATGTGCAGTTTGTGGTCGAGAGAGATGGCAGCCTGACGGACATCAAAGTCGTCAAAGGCATAGGCGCAGGTTGCGATGAAGAGGCAGAGCGCGTGGTCAAAGACGCTAAAAGATGGAAAGCGGGCAAGCAACGCGGTCGCCCTGTGAGGCAGAGAATGGTCATTCCGATTATCTTCAAATTGGGATAATTTTCTTGTTTGGGGTTTAATGTTCAACGCTTAATGTTTAATGCTTAATGTTCAATGTTTAAACTTTAAACCTCAAACTTTAAACCTCAAACTTTAAACCTCAAACTTTAAACCTCAAACTTTAAACTTTAAACGTTAAACGTTGAACTTTAAACATTTTAAACTTTAAACTTTAAACGTTAAACGTTGAACTTTAAACATTTTAAACTTTAAACTTTAAAAAAGATTAGTATGAATATCGAATCATTTTGGATTGACATATTGCTGTTTATCAGTTATTTGGGTGTTTTATTTGTTATCTTTTTAAGTGTTTCTTTTCCTATTATTTTTTGGCGAAAAAACATAAAAAACTTCTCAAAACTCATGCTTTCAATAATAATGCTAAGTGTTTTATTTTTAGCGAGTTACGTTTTTTCAAGTGATGAGATAACAAACCCAACATATACAACATCTTACGGCAATCCTCCAACAAATCTTTATAAAAGGATTGGTGGTGGGATAATTACAATGTACGTTTTATGCTTAACTGCCTTTATAGTAATTATTTACAGTGAAGCAAAACGAGTATTCATAAATTAGGATAAAGCCTTAAAAAACGTAATTTATAAGCTAAGTAATTTATTATCAATTTAATAACCCCTCGCCTTATTGGGGAGAACTATGAGAATAAAATCCCAAGCATTTAAACCTCAAACTTTAAACATTTTGAACCTCAAACTTTAAACATTTTAAACTTTAAACCCTTAAACTTTAAAAACCTATGGAATTCACAAAAAAAGCACGCAAAGGCAGCGACGAGGTCAATGCCAGCTCAATGGCAGATATTGCCTTTCTTTTGCTCATTTTTTTCTTGGTAACGACGACGATAGCCACAGACAAGGGCTTAACCATGCGCCTACCGCCTTTTATTGAGGACGCACCGCCTGTGAATATCAAGGAACGCAACGTTTTTAATATCTTGGTAAACTCTCAAAATCGCTTATTGGTAGAGGAGGAAAGTACAAATATAGCCCAACTGAACGCCCAAATCAAGGAATTTATTGCCAATCCTGCCAAAAAGGAAGGTTTATCAGAAAATCCACAAAAAGCAATTATTTCCATCAAAACGGACAGAGGAACGACTTACGAAGTGTATGTGGCTGTGCTGGACGAAGTGAAGCGCGCCTATAACGAACTGAGGGCAAGCCACTTAGGAATCTCTGTAGAGCAATACCTTGCTTATTCGAGTGCCGCCCCCGAAACTTTGAGCAGGGAGCAAGCAAACAAGCTGGAAGATGCAAAAGTAGCTTTTCCTATGCAAATCTCTGAGGCAGAGCCAACTAAGGTTGGAAATTAAATTGCCTCAAAGTTTGTCATTTCTTCACTGAGTTTCCAGAGCCGCAGCAGTGATGGGGAATGATGCACAATAGCTTTTGCTTTGATTTGCTTTTTGTCTGCAAAATATTTACCTGTAACTCCCTCTATTTGAGGAGAAACGGCGAGCCAAACAGAAGTTGCTGCGCCTTGTTCAGGTGTTTTGAGCGACCAGCTAAAAAACTTGAATGCCCAACCTATAAACCCACTCATGTTTTGCCCAAAGTTACTTGCTACCGCGCCAGGGTGTACGGCGTTAGCAGTAACTTTGGTGTTTTTGAGCCTATTAGCTAACTCGTTGGTAAACATGATGTTGGCTAACTTGGATTGGCAGTAGGCTTGCATAGAATCATATTTTTTTGACAAGTTAATATCGTCCCAATTTATCTTGCCGAGCCAGCTTCCCTGTGAAGCAACATTGACAATTCTTGCTGATTTGGCGGCTTTTAAGTTGTCTATCAATAAGTTAGTGAGTAGGAAATAACCTAAGTGATTGGTAGCCCACGTCAGCTCTATTCCGTCCACACTGAGCTGTCTTTCAGGAAAGATTGCGCCCGCATTGTTCACCAAAACATCAATGATAGGATATTCGTTTTTGATTTCTTCAGCCACCTTGCGAATGTCCTTTTGCGAAGATAAATCACACATTTTGAGGTAAATAGCTTGATTTTTTGATTTCTTTATTAATTCTTGTCGTGCTTTTTCACCTTTTTCTTTGTTTCTGCATACCATTATAAGGGTTGAGCCAAGTTTGGCTATTTCCAAGGCGGTGATGTAGCCTATACCCACGTTTGCGCCTGTAATAAGGACGATTTTGTTTTTCATTTTATCAGGAATTTTTTACTGCAAATTAGGGAGAAATAAGGGTTTAGCAAGGGAAATGATAGAAAATAAAATCTAACGATTTATTTTTGGCTATGTAGCTGATAGGCAATGCTTTCATCGCTTCTACGAAGGGATATATTGCGTGCCATACCACTTCCACGAAAGGTAAATCCTATTCCCCATAACCTGCCAAAATTCATACGATAAGACGTTTCTGCTATTTTTTCTCCGTCCAGATAAATGGTGAGGAAGCGATTTTTAGTTAAAATTTTTACCTTTCGCCACTTAGAAAGGTCAGTTGCCAAGCTACCTCTGCCTACTTCGTAACCGCGTATGAGCGTATAACCAAAGCTAATGTAAGAGAAATATTCTTGTCCTAATTTTGTGAAATTGACCTGAAGTTTATCACCATACTCCCCGTCCAACATTATTTTAACATCATACTCAGGAATTCCACCATTTAACATATCGTTTTTTATTTCCGCCTCTAAGGTCATTTCATCAATATTCACATCAGAAATATGCCCTGCATTGAGAAAAGAAGTCCATGTAAAATAATGTCTGGGCAAGGGGTGTGGATAGTGCAACGTGCCATTTTTGAAGAACAGACTGTCTATGTCCTCTGTATCAGGGTGATGGGACATATCATCTGACTTGCGAGTGAGTAAAAACCAACCTTCAGTGCGTAAGCTCACTGTCAGGCTATCTACAATGCGGTTGCCCATTCGCAAATAGTATTGATATACTTCGGGATTGGTAATGTAAAATGATTTTTCCCCTTCGTGATGTACCAATACTTCGTCCTGGCGTTTGAAAGTATAGTAACTAATGGTGCAAGTATCCTTGTTTAAATCTACATTCTCCAATTTATAACCTAATACAAGCGTATAAGGCATGGTTTTTTGCGGTTCTTTCGCATATTTGAGAAATAACTTGCCCGAAGGCTTGGGGACTGGAACTACTGGGCGCAGAAAGGCAAAAAAGGCAAATACAGCACAAAGGCACGCAATCACTACGCCTGCTTGTTTTTGATAACTTCTCCACCAATGGTTTTTCTTTGGCAGACTTTCCTCTACCTTTTCCTCCTCTACTGCTATTTCTTTGGTATCAACAAACTGTCTGAACGCTTCCCAGTCTGCATATCCCAAAAACAACGCCAGTGCATTAAGTGTGGCATCTGAGGGAAAAATAGCTGTTTCTAACTTACCAAAAGCACGCTTTAAAGTTGATTCAGAAACATTTTTATTTGTTTTTTTAGAAATATCAAGCGATAATTTATCAAAGTTATTGTGTGTCCAAAGCTTCATTGCTTCCCACTGATATTTTTCTTGCATTTCCTTGTCCAATAGCTCTTTGTAATGCTCCAAATAAGGCATATTTTCTTGCGCTCTGTTTGTTTTTGATACAGGCATTATTTCTGGGATTAATAGGTTTTGAGAGACAAATTTCTATAAAAAATTTCAATTATCCAATTTGAACAACTTGACTAAGCGTGTGAACAAGGCTCAGAGAGACTTTTGCTTGTTATTTACTATCACCTCCTCTAATTTTAGGAAACCAAAATATACACGATATGGATGCTATATTGATTTTGCTCGGTCTTGGCTGCTTGCTGCTTCATGCGTGGATTTTGGGGAAGACCAGAGAAAAGAAGCAGTAAACTTTACACTGATTTTGGTTTAGATTTCTTGATACAGTTTTTCTATCACGTCCTTGATATGCAGTAGCATAGCGAATATTTTGAAGATTTCGTCGTCCTCGGCACTGTACGACTTGCTAACGGCGCAAGTCTTACCATCAAGAACCACGAAAAACCAAAAACGACCTGTTACATACAAACCATAAAGAGGTTTGTTGTCTTGGTTTTTCTGCTGGCACGCTATCATAGCTATTAGCAGCTGCCCAAGGGGGTCATTATCTCGGCGTTTCTCTGGTTTATACTCGTGGATAAAAAAGTGAGGTTTAGTAGGGATTTGGAAACCTTTGGCAAGCATATATTCTACCAAGCCTTCGGTAAGCTGGGTATCGTTGTTGTACCTAACAGACATGGGGCGTTGGGTAAAAACCTTGTAGTAGGGACTGATAAACCTTGCCAAACGCACAAAAGGGTTGATAAACATGGTCTTGAGTTCGTCCTCGTTCCATGCTTCGGCGTAGGTACGCAAGCTACTTCGCAAATCCTCTATCTGCTCATACAAAAGATGCGATTTGCTAAGACTACATTCATTTAGCTGGCTCAAAAAGGGGTGTTCCTCGACTCGGTGCAAGCCAAACTCTTGGGCTACTTCTTCGTAAAGCCAATTTTTAAACGGTTTTGCTTTATTTTTTTTGCTCATAAATCAGTTTTTTCTACCAAAGATACAAAATAAATGATGCTACACAAAATAAAACAGATAATTCTTGCTGGCGCGCAAAAGTGCTTAGAAAGATAAAAAACAAAATAAAAATTACTATGAACTTACATGAGTTAGACAACTACCACAAATTGAGCAGTTACGAACAACAATTAGTTGATTATGTGCTTGATGGCTATAGCAATGAGCAGATTGCTGGGGCAGTAAGCACTTATACCAAAGTGGTAAGCCACAGAACTATAGAAACCCACTTGGGCAATATATATGACACACTTGGCATAAGAAACAGGCAAGAATTATGGGTTAAAGTATTGAAATTGTGCAAGAAGAAGGAATAAATTGTTTTTTATTACAACTGCGGGCTACCCCTTTTTTTGGGTGTAGTAGAATATAGATATTTGTAGCTGTTTAGAGAACTTAAGATATAATTTGGGTGTGAAATGTTTTAATGAAATTTAATACAACTGTTTATAAATCTGGACTAAAAATAATCAACAATAATAATCATTTTACAATCAATTATTTAAACTATTTTAAACTGTAAAAGTACGATGAAAAAAAGTTTACTCCTCTCATTTGTTTTTGTATTTCTATGGCTACAGTATGATGCTCAGGCGCAATGCTCCTCCACTATCAGTGTTACCAATAACAATGACAGTGGCGCAGGCTCTCTCCGACAGGCTTTGCTTGATGTGTGTGATGGGGGAAGGATAGAATTACTTTACTCAGGAACACTTGTTCTTACTTCTGGGCAGTTAATCATTAATAAGAATATATTGATATTGGGAAACAATAAAGCGATTAGTGGGAATAATGCCAGCAGGGTTTTTCTAATTGAAACAGGAAAATCTGTATCCTTTGTTTCTTTGACTGTTACCCAAGGAAGGCTTAGCTCAATTAGTGAAAATGGAGGAGGAATATATAATAAAGGTACACTAATTTTTAGTTTATTAACTGTTTCTAATTGTTTTACCTATGGAAGAGGGGGAGGAATATACAATGAAGGAACATTGAGAGGATTATCTGGTACAATTATAAATAATACTGCAAAGGATTTAGATGGTGGAGGTATTTATAATTCTAACGGAAGGCTTGATATAAGGTCATCAACTTTATCTAATAACATATGTGGTAACGAAGGAGGTGGAGTTTACAGTAGTGGCAATAATATAGCCTTTTCCAATTGCATAATTAATAATAATTCCTCAACAGGCTGTTGTGGGGGAGGGTTTAGTTCTTCAGGTACATTGATTATAGCCAATAGCCTCATTCACTCAAACCAATCTACCACATTAGGGGGAGGAATCTTAGCTTTTGGGGACACACGACTGCTTCATTGCACAATTACCAATAATTCAAATACAAGTTCATCTACTTCAGTGAGAGGAGGAGGCATTTATGCTTTAGTAGGTACAACCCAAATTCAAAATTGTATTATTGCAAAAAATAATTCTAATAATGGAACTCCTGATATTGCTATAGCCAGCACCCTCACCTCCCAAGGCAACAACCTCATTGGCAACTTAGGGACACAGGCTTGGTCGGGCTTGCCCTCAGACCTCATAGGCACAAGCACAGACCCCATAGACCCGCTTTTTGTGAGTAGTACAGATTTCCGCTTGCAAGACTGTAGCCCCGCTATCAATGCAGGGGCAGACGCAGGTGTACCTACTGACCTGAATGGACAGGCAAGGATAGGCGCACCCGATATAGGTGCGTATGAATCGCTCACAGGCATAGCTCCCGCCAATGTGACTTGGCTGGGTGGCAGCACTGATTGGCATACCGCCACAAACTGGTCTAACAACCAAGTGCCAAATGTCTGCACCAATGTTACCATTCCTAACATTGCTACGAAACCTATCATTTCTGCCAATGCCGTTTGCAAGAACCTACGCATAGAGGCAAGCAGTTTGCTCTCTATCCAAAGTGC
>JAAFJS010000093.1 GCA_013298985.1 Cytophagales bacterium | reverse complement strand
AAAAGTTTGGAAATGAGTTCAAAGAAAAAAATGTGGCACTTCCGCTTTGGCGATACGCACTGATGGCGGCTTTGCTTTTCTTATTGACAGAGGTGCTATTGATTAGGTTTTGGAAAACAGATTAAATGATTGGTTATTAATGATTTATGTTTTTGAATTTTAGCAAAGTAGCACCTACAAAAGTATTGCAGGTGCGCTTTGTTGATACCTGCGATGGGGGAAAATAAAATAATATTACAATTTAATACCAAACCTAACCAGCCCTCCAATGAAGGCATAAATAGCGGTACGAGGGTCTCTGTACTCCCGATGAGGTTGCATGATTACCCTCGTTCCTATCAAATATCTTTTGCCAATATTTCTTTCATAATCTATAATGAAATTAAGCTCTACGCCGCGCCTTATATTGTCAGAGAGGGGTTCTACAGGCAGGTAAGGATACATAAGGGCAAATAGTTCGCCTCTGTAGTGCGCTTGTGTTTCTTGGATATACATATACGATAAGCCCGTTCCCAGCTTAAAATTGTGCTTTTCTTGATTACCAAAAGGCGAAACAAAGCCATTTATATCGGCATTGAGTGTAGTCAAAGATTTTATATTTGCACCGCCACCCACTGCAAAACTGAGGGAAAGTGAACTGCTCAAAAAGCGATTCCATTTTTTAGTAAGTTCGTTTTCAAACTTGTATAATTTGGTATCCATCATTCTGACCATGCCCACGCCAAACTTCATATCTACAGTAGAAGGCTTTTCTTGGGCAAAAACGGCACTGCTCAAACCAAGAGCAAAAATAATCAGACACTTTTTCATAAAAGATGAAGGGGCTTATGTGTTTTTATGATTTTCTGTAAAGTAAATGTCATTTACAAGGCTTAAATACCTAAGTATTTCAAAGAAACTAACCCACCCTTTTAAGGGTGGGAACTTATCATCATGAATTTTATTGATACAACCAAGCAGGCATTTTTATCTTGAAATAGCCATTCTCTACCTTGATTTTGCGCTTAGATAGCTCCCCCAAGGCCTCAAAGCTAAAAGTGCCTTCTATCGTTTTGGTAGCAAAATCTGCGCTGGTGATGGTTATACTCGTGGTTTCTGTATTAGCCTTAAAACCTTCTTTTTCAATAATAATAATTTGTGGGCGATTAGGATTGTTTATCTCAGGCTTAAACGCAGGGTCAAAAAAATCCAAAGAGCCTTCATCAAATAAACCAAGCCAAAAACTTTGATTTGATGTATCATTAATTCCTTCAAAAACACCACGCCCACGACTTAGTTGAAGACCTAAATACCTCGTAACCTCAAAATTATACTTTATTCCTTCTACTTCGGCGGTGATAATTCCAGAAGGTTGCTCCTCAATTTCTGTTTTTTGGCAAGAAAAAAGCGCAAAAAAACAAGAGAGGATGAACAGATTTTTTAAAAAATGATTTTTCATAGTAGTAGATGATTAGACTGTGGAAAAATAAGGAAAAGAACTGATGCTAATACGTTTTTAGCATCAGTTCAAATTAAGTAATTCTAATTTCTCTTTACGAAGAACTTGCCTTCTGTAACTTCTACGCGAGTATTAGGATTTATTTGTCCAACCCCAATAAAACTAAAAGTGCCTTCTACTTCGCTTTCCGTCCACTTTATCAGTAAAACACGCCCTTGCTGAATACCCAGTGCATCAGGATTTGTAGGTGTGTTAAAAAAAGATTCCCCTTTCAAGTTAGCTACTAAGTTTGCTCCAGCCCTATCAATAGCATCACAACACACAAAAGGGAAAATCAAGTTATTGTTACTATTGATATTACCGCTTTTTTGTAGCGTCAGGTTAAATGATGTATTATCGGCATCTTTAAAACTCATACTAATCATAGAAGTTGAAAAAGTAGAATAATTGTTAAACACCAGTTGTTTTGTTTGTCCGTCAACCTTGATAGAGGCTGTCCCTGTAAACTCAGGCTCAACATCTTTTTTGCAACTAAGCAAAAGAAGAAATAAGGATAAGAAAATGAGATTTTTCATATTTGGATTAATTTAGAATGGAAAGTAGGCTAAATATTAGGCACTTATCATTTTTATAATTACCATGTTGCTGGATTCAATGAATAAGTCTGATTATGCATGGTAACTCTCTCATAAGTCAAGCGCATCTGCAAAAGTATTGCAGGTGCGCTTTGCCAATACCAAAAAATGCAAAAAATCTCAAAATTTGTAAATAATACTTGGTGCAAAATGATAATTATCAATTTCATTAGAAGGATTAATAAAAGCACCGCCCAAGATGCCCACAGCCCATTTATCGTTTAACTTGTATTGCATTTCCAACCTCAAAGCAAGCATAATAGCATTATCTATACTTCTGTCTGTTCGAATAACATAAGATGGAGTAGCCCCGTAATAGGCAGTAATGCCAAGTGGATGAACTACTTCTCGTATGGTGTGGAAGCCGATACCTGTGAAAATAGAGATTTTATTTGTGTTCAGAACCCTATATTTATAAAGTAATGAAAGCCCTGTGTAAGAAATGATACTGCTATTATATTCGTCAAGCACAGAGGCAGGAATGGCAATAGGTAAAAATGTAGTAGCATACTTCTCAGCATAGCTGGTGAAGTAATTGTTTTTGCCTGCATTGATACTTAGTGAGATGGAATGTCTTTGGGCAAAAGCATAGTCTGCGGAAAGAGTATAAAATGAGCCAATATGAACCTTGTCATAATGTCTGAAATAGATGGGTCTTTGCGCGCCACCCACACTAAAGGATACAGCAAACCGCTTCGTGGTCTGAGCCTCACAGATAGACAAAATTGAGAACAGCAAGACTGTTGTAAACAAAATAACTATCAAATTAAAAGGTGTGTTTTTCATAGTAATTTTTCAATTTTTCTTTTAAAATGCAAACCCAATCTGAAAACCCAGCTTGGGGAGAATGCCTGAGTAGGATTTGTCTATAAATCTATACAAAGTATGGTTTTCTGAAACAGGATAATAAAATTTGTCGTTGCTGGTAAGCGTGGAATTAGCATACCGATAACCTAAGCCTGCATAGATGTCAAAAACAAAAAAATTCCACCAAGTCCATTGATAGCCCATAGTAAGCCCTGTTTGCAAAGAAAAAATGGTCTGCTCTTGTGGATTTACGTTATAACCAGTGGTATTGCCATTGTTATTAATGATAGGAGTCTGATATTTGATAGAGGTAAATTTTATCTTCAAATATTCAGATTGTAAAAATGGGCTTACATAAAAACCTTTCTGAACGGCAGATTTCTTTGTTATAAATTCAAACGGGTAATATCGGTAAATTATTCCCCCGCCTATGCCCTGATGTTTATTTTCCTCAAACACCAAATTATTGTGGTTATTGACATAGTAGAGATTCCCGCCAATGCTATGTTTGCCATTCAAAAATACTTCTGCGCTTGCCCCCCATTGTTGCGGAAAGAACAGCAAATGTTGTGGGGATAGCTTAATATTTACTGATTTTTGTTTCCCTGATTGTGCTTGACAAAAAGGAAAATAGGTGATTGTAAAAATGAAAATGATAAGTAACTTTTTCATAAATTATTAGATTTTTTAGTGAAAGGAAAAAGCAACTTTATCAAAGCTGTGATTTAATAAAGTTGCCCTAATAAAAATTAGAATTAATAATAGTGGTCTCTGTCGCCTTGAAATCCCACTCTTACGAATAATATCCTTTACAACAATATCTTCACCAATATCTTTGACTGCTTTCTTTAAAGTCGCAATATTTTCGACTTTGCCTCCTTTCAGTATTTTAATAGCGTTATCAGTAATAGGAATCCATTTTTGGCATCATAGTAAACAAAAGATTCTTTCACTTTTGGGTGCAAATTCTCATATTTGAGCAAAAAAGGCTCACTTTCAGCGCGCCCATTACTTACACTGCCAGTATTTACACTACTTTCAGGCGCAAAATTTTCACTTTTGTTACACCCCTCCAGCATCACCACACAAAATAAAAAGGCGATAAAAAAGCGACTTTTACTCAAATTTTTGTTAAAAAATTTGGAAATTTGGAAATTTGGAAATTTTTTTGTTAATTTCATAATACATCATTTTTTAAAAGATTAATTAAAAATACGTAGAAGTAAAAGGTATCGTTGCAACGACTATTCATTAAGCACGCACCCAATAAAATCGTGTACGTGTTCCATGATGCTACAAATGAAAGTACGCCCAGTGACATACAGTGTCACTCATATATTAATAAATTGTTAATTTTTAAAGTTTAAAAGAGGAAAAACACCCATTCATTAGTGTAAACATAGCTTTGGGCTAAGTAGCTGTAGCAAATAGGTGCGTCCATCTCTTTGAGGCATTCTATATATCGGTGCAGCGTTCTCTTGCAGATATTTAGCCTTTCGGCACATTCTTCGGGCGTACCTGTAGCCTTGCGGCAGATAAGTTGGTGTAGGTATTCGAGTTTTTTTGCTTTTTCTATTTCCATTTTTTTAGTTTTTTTTGATGAAGATAAAAAATAAGGTTGCAACCAAAAGCCTACTTTCCTCGTCATAGATGTATAAGTAAGCAAATGCAAAGATAAAACAAAAAATTTGAATAAAAAAGAACTGAAATGCGTATTTATGAACTGTGAGTTCATTTTGCATATTTTAACGTTAAATTTTGTTAAAATTATTACTCGAGTTAGTACAAAGTAGCACCTGCAATACTTTTGCAGGTGCTACTTTGCTAATATTCACAATGGCGTTTTAGCATGAATGTTTGTCATTCCCTAAAAAAAACAGTGCGTTTGCATCAAAGGCAAAAAATTCAGGAATCATAGTTATATTTTCTCCACCAGCCCCAAATTTATCCTGCCCTATATATTTTTAGGTTTTTTACTAAAAAATCAGCCTCAAAATTTAAGCTACTTTTGCAAAAATCAAAAATCAAAAAACACATAACGTTCTCATTATCAATTAAATTTGCATTAGAAATAAGTGAATTATGTTGTTTTTAAGTTTAAATTTTGTTCCTTTGTCTTCGAGTCCTAACCAAGCTCAAATCCTTTTTTAACCGAACCATAAACAACGCATTTTTTAATAGACATGAAAGCGAATCACTGGAAATTGATACTTCTGGTAGTGCTTATCTCATTACCACAATTGACCTCTGCCCAAAAATACCTGTTCTCCAAAAACTATTGGCACAGAGGAGAAATTACGCTACACACTGGTCAAACCTTCTCAGGGCTTATCAGGTATCACCTAAACCACAATTCGGTGGAATTAAAAACAGCTAAGTTACTTACCAGAACATTTGGCAGCGCGCAAATTGAGCAATTTTCTATTTTTGATACCTTGACAAAGGTAGAACGCACCTTTTATACCCTGCCGTCCATCATCAAGCTGGGGAATATGCGTAATATTTTCTTCGAACTCATTGGCAGCCATGATTTTGAGGTACTTACCCGCGAAAAAATCGTGATGAAACCGCACCAAAAAGGGCTAAACCTCAAAGGAAGTGGCAAGTACGACTTGGTGTTAGAAGACGAATTTTTCTACCTCGACGAAAGCGGCAAAGCGCGCAGTTGTGGTAAAATCCAAGAACTTGCTTCCATTATCGAGATTCCGTATGATGACCTCAAAAAATACATCAGAACCAACAAGATAAATATGCACCAAAGAAGTGATTTTATGAGCCTTATCAATCATTTTGGGGCATATTCTAAATTGTCCATCAAAGACAAACTGGAGTATAGAGGCAGATAAATGGATTGATGTTTGTGGTTTAAAAAATTTGATCAACCATAGCAACAAACATAAAACTATGTCTGTTTCAAGAAGAAATTTTTTAAAAACAGCAGGAAACTCACTGATTTTTTCTTCGGTAATTTCTTCCATGCCGTTTTCTTTGATGACTACAAATCACGCTTTTTCTATGCTCAAAACCATCAAACCACCAGCCTTGTACGCTGGCGCGACCATAGGGCTTATCAGTCCTGCGGGTGCCATCTACGAAACTTTGCCCTACCAGCTCGCGACCGAATCCTTAGAGGCAATGGGGCTAAAAGTCAAACACAGCCCTTTTTTGAAGGCACGTTATGGACACTTGGCAGGGACAGACGAAGAACGCGCCTCAGAAATCAACCAGTTTTTTGCAGATGAGCAGGTTGGGGCAATCATCGCGATACGCGGCGGCTCAGGCTGTGCGCGCATCTTGGACAAGCTCGACTACGCCTTGATTCGGAAAAACCCCAAAATTATTGTGGGTTACAGCGACATCACCGCTTTATTGTTGTCCATTTATGCAAAAACAGGTCTGACCACTTTTCACGCGCCTATGGGAAGTTCCTCTTGGAATAGCTTTTCGTATCAATATTTCAGAAAATTACTTTTTGACAAAGAAGCCTCTTTGCTACAAAACCCTGATAAAAAGGGAGATAGCCTCATACAAACTGAAGACCGAATCCAAACTATCAGAGGCGGAAAAGCAAAAGGTGTGCTGGTAGGTGGCAATTTGTCAGTGCTGACAAGCATTATAGGAAGCGATTATTTGCCTGATTGGAAGGGAAAAATTTTGTTTTTGGAAGAGGTAAACGAAGAGCCTTATCGCGTAGATAGAATGTTTAGCCAACTCAAACTGGCGGGAATCCTTCGCCAATTAAGTGGCGTTATTATAGGGAAATGCACCAACTGCAAGCCCAGTGGCGGTTATGGCACGCTTACCTTAGAAGAAATTTACCATGATTTCCTTTCTCCTCTCCAAATCCCCGCTTTTCATGGCAGCATGATAGGGCATATCGCGAGCCAGTTCACGATGCCAGTGGGTATAGAGGCGGAAATGGACGCAGACAAAGGCACGATTCAGCTACTCACTGCGGCAGTGGAGTGATAGAAAATAAGTATAAAATTTTTATTTTTGTTTTTTAAAGTAGTTTTTAGTATTTTTGTGTAAAAACAAAGACCAATGACAAAGACTTTTGAAAAATGGAAAATAGGCGAACTGCATCATACTTTTGGTCTGAAGAGGCATTTTGAAGGCTTTGCTTTGCTGGATACTTGGCTATTGTCGCAAAGCAAGTTTGATGTTTCAGAAGAAAAAGCACTTCGCAAACTTGCCAAAGAGCTAAGTATCAATGCTGAAAACTGGAATGAAGACGAGCTAAAATTTATGTTTATCAGCCAGCTTATTGCGATTGCAGACCTTCAAACGCCTTTGTTCAAGATTTTTATACAGCGCGCACTTTCTGCCGAAATTAATGGTATAAAAATAAATGGTATCGTAGATTTTGTAATAGCCAAAGGAATAGATGAGCCTGAAAACCCTTTCTTTTTTCTGCATGAATACAAGCAAGAGAAAAAAGGAGCAAATGACCCGCTTGCTCAATTACTGGCTGAGATTTTGGCAGCGCAGGCACGCAATGAAAACAATATGCCTATTTACGGCTGTTACGTAATGGGGCGGTTTTGGTTTTTTGTAGTTTTGCAGGGCAATGAATACGCTATCAGTGATGCTTACACCGCCACCCAAGATGATATTTTTCAGATAGTGAGCATTTTGAGGGCTGTCAAAACAAAAATAGAAGAAAAAATAAAACTGGCAGGAAAACAATAAATAAAAAAATAATGCTTAAAAATAGTTTATTAATTCTGATTTTATTCATTAGTTCATTTGCTTTTGCCCAAGACACAAGTACTGGCGGCAAGTATAAAGGAAGCTATAAAGCTGGAAAAAAAGACGGCAGTGGCAGATTTTTTTGGGACGACGGCTCCAAATACGACGGACAGTGGTCTAATGACCTCATGGACGGCTACGGCACACTCACCCTCGCCGATGGTACTAAATACACAGGCGGCTGGCGAAACGGGCTACGCGACGGCTTCGGCACTTATACTTGGGCTAACGGGGACACCTACCAAGGACAATACAAAAACAACAAAAGAAGCGGAGATGGCATCTTGAAAATGAAAGATGGAAGCGAATATTCGGGGCAGTGGGAAAACAATATGGCAAATGGTAAAGGCACATTTACATGGGCTAATAAAACAAAATACATAGGTACTTGGAAAGATGATAAAAGACATGGGCTGGGCGTAACTATCTCTGTATCAGGTAAAATAGAGCAAGGAAACTACAATAATGACGTATATGTACCCTGCCAATGCAAGCCCGAAGAGCAACTAAGCGTAGCAGATGCTTTCCAGAAGCATGATGCGGTTTTTGTGGGCAAAATCGTCAATTTCGCAGGCGATATGGCGGGCGTAAAAATCATACAATACTGGAAAGGTGAAGTGCTGGACGAGGTTTCCTCTGTCATCAAAATCGGTTATAGTTCCTGTGATTGGATATTTTTCAAAGACGAAACCTATCTGTTTTATGCCCAAAAATATGTAGCAGGCGTATATTATGCCAATCTTTGCACGCGTACGGTAAAGCTCGCAGACGCAGGCGCAGACATCTCCTTTTTAGAAAAAAACGTACCTTGTATCGACAAAACCAATGCAGACCCTGTTTCTTCTTCCACCGTTACAGGCTACGTCTGTGGCTGTGATGGCAAGTCCTACCGAAGCCCCAACGAGGCACGCAGAAATGGCATACAGTCCTGGAAATTAGGGCTTTGTGGAAACAAAAAATAACACCCTCTCAGCAGGAGAGGGCAGGGGAGAGGTTCAAATTATCATAAGAATTGTTAAACAAGATTGAATTTAGGCATAAATTGACCAAGTTTGTGCTTTCTAACGTCTGCCAATCAAGCAGACGAGATTACTTATCAATCTAATTCAAATCAATTTAGTTGTTTTTTAAAATAAACCAATTCATTCATTATGAAAAAGTTAAACGTTTTATTTTTAGCATTAGTCTTGTTTTGTATGGTAAGTTTTGCACAAGCACAAATCACGCCTCCTGCGCCAAGCCCTGCGGCTTCGGTAACACAGGTAGTAGGTCTGACGAATGTTTCTGTAAACTATTCTCGCCCAAGTGCCAAAGGCAGAGCTATTTTTGGCAGTTTGTTAAAATATGACCAAGTATGGCGCACAGGAGCTAACCAAGCCACCAAAATCAATATTGCAGATGATGTAACCATAGGCGGGAGCAAATTGGCAAAAGGCGAATATGCTATCATGTCTATCCCCAGCCAAGGCGAGTGGACTATTATTTTTAGCAAAAACTTAGGTGTAAATGAAGGCAACTACAAGATGGAAGAAGATGTACTGCGCGTCAAAGCAAAGCCTACCATGACCACCAACAAGGTAGAATCTTTCACTATCGCTTTCACTGATTTGGGCATGAATACTGCAAACTTGGAGTTTTCTTGGGAAAATACTTCAGTCAAAGTAAAAATTGAAGCAGACGTAGATGCCAAAGTAGAAAAGCAAATTGCTGATTTCTCTAATCCTAACAAAGATGCAAATGGTTTTTATCAAGCCGCTTCTTACTATTTTAACAATGGTAAAGACCTCAATAAGGCTTATGATTGGATAGTAAAATCTACTTCTATGCAACCTCAATACTGGACAATGTACCTCAAAGCACAGATTGAGATGAAGTTGAAAAAGTACAAAGAAGCAATCGCAAGTGCTGAAAAATCAGCAGAGATGGCAAAAGCAGGGAATAATATGCAATACGTGGAGTTTAACGAAAAACTCTTGTCAGAAGCAAAGAAAATGAAGTAATATCATTTTTTTTCATATAAAAAACCCTTTCAGCAGTAAGCTGAAAGGGTTTTTTGTTTTTATAATTTCAAAGTAATCACAGGTTTCAGGCAACTTTTTGCAAAGTCCCGTATTCAGTTTCTACTTGCTTTGATACGTGTTGCGTTTGTGCGTTGCTGTTGTCATACGCCTTGCGTGTGGGCATACGCGAGATGTGCGAATCACTCTGGGGCTGTCCGCGCTCGACGGTGATTTCAGAAGGGGGAATATCTTTTAACGCGATGTTAGTCAGCGATTTGCCTATCACATCTATTTTGGTGCTTGCCGAGAGTTTTTCTGTGGAAATGTTTGCCAATCTCTCCGCATGGAGGCATAGCTCTTTTAATGCGGGTAACTGAGAAAGCTGAATATTGGTAAGTTGGGTTGATTGTATCTCCAACAAAGCTAAGTTTTGGAGGTGATGTAGGCTCAGATTACTTATTTTTTCTATTTCCAGCGATAATTGGTGCAGAGAAGGCAGTTTTTCTACATTGATATTCATCAGATTATCAGTATAAATATAGAGTTCTTTGAGTGCGGGAAGTTGCTTGAGATTGAGCTTTGAAATTTCATTGGCACTGATAATGAGTGTATTGAGTTTGGTCAAATTGCTCAAATCAATATTGGTGAGTTGCTTTGCGCCCAGCACTAATATCTGCAAGTCTGGAAGGTCATTCAGCGCAAAGTTTGTAATTCGTTCTGCATTGATAATCAGGATATTCAGCATTTTTAATCCACTCAAATCGAGGTTTGAGATTTGGTGCTTGCTGGTAATATGTTCGTGCAGTTTTTTGTCATTCAACGGATTGGTATTAGAGATGCTATGTTCGCATAAATAAAGCTCTGTTAGCTGATGTAATTGCTTCAAAAAGTGGAGATTAGCCCATTCGTTTTGCGCGCCATTATTTTTACTCTCTACCCAGCTTTTGTGGCTATTGGCTATGTGCCAAGCACCCAAGTTGAGTTTTTTGAGGTGCGGTGCAAGTGCTACTATTGATTTGGGGAGAGCCTGCAAACCACTATTGCCTAAGTCCAAAAAGTCAGCACGCAAATCAGACACCTGCCTGATGAGCCGCAAAGAAGTTTCTGACATATTAATAAGGGGGGTATTTGGTTAATTTAATGCTAAAATAATCAATCGCAAAAGTTGCTGCTTATACAAAACAGACGTACTTTTTTGTAAATTTATAAATAATAATCACAAAAATCTTTCCAAGAAAATCACAAAAATTGCCTTTAACTTTAAAACGCAATTTTTATGTCAGCATTTTGATTTTTATGTTAATTTTGTGTTATTTTAATTTAATTCTTAGGCAATGCTTAATACGATATTCTTAAAAAAATACAATTTTATTGGATGTATATTCCTGTTTTTTGTATTTCCTCTCCATGCACAATACGAGATGAATTTGGAGTTTCCTGCTGAAAGTAACGGACTTTTTAATTCGGACAAAGCTATTGAAATTATTTTCTTTTGCAAAAACAATTCTACCAACAAACTCGTGGGTAGGCTAAACTGTCAGTTTGCTAATCTAAACGGACAGGCACTAAGCAACGAAACGAAGACCTTTGAGGTGTATGCCAAAGACTTGCAAGCGGTTGTTTTTAGTTATTTGCCAGCCAAGGCGGGTTTTTATAAGGCAAAGGTCGAGCTGGAGAGAGAAGGCATAAAAACGCAGGTTTATACGCTTACCGCAGGCTATGCTACGGACAGGATTCAGGTAGCAAAAACAGAGAAAAATGATTTTGAGGCTTTTTGGCAAACTACTCTCCAAGAGTTAGCTCAGGTAAACCCACAGTTCAAACTTACGCCACGTCCTACGCTTTCTACTGCTCAGTATGAAATGTATTCTGTGGAAATGAAAAGCCTTGATAATGTGATTATTAGAGGGATTTATAGACACCCCAAAGGCAAAAAAAATGTACCTGTGATTCTTCAAATCCCCTCTTTGGGTGGCGGATTTATCAATACGCAATCGCTTGTGGAGCAGCCGCTTTATGGGATTCCTTTGGATTTTGCGGTTTTATCACTCAATATTCGCGGGCATGGGAATAGCCGCGACCAAGTGAATATGGGCAAAAATATGTTTGCCTACATCACTCATAATCTGCATGATAAGAAAAAATATGTGTATCGCGGCGCAGTGGCAGACGTGATTCGCGGGCTGGATTTTCTGAGCCAACGTGCCGAAATTGACAAAAGTAGGATTGCCATTGAGGGCGCAAGTCAGGGCGGCGGGCTAAGTCTGATAGTGGCTGCCTTGGATAGTCGGGTCAAACTTTGCGCGGCTGATGTACCTTTTCTATGCGATATGGAAGGACTAACCACGCAGACAGACTGGGTACGCAATGAAATAGACAAGTACATCAAAAAAAATAAGTGGCTTTCTTTTTCGCAAGCACTGCATAACCTGAGTTATTTTGATACCAAAAATTTTGCTCACCTCATCAAAGTTCCTGTCCTGATGAGTACAGGCTTACAAGACAAAACCTGCCCTCCCGCCACCAACTTTGCTACTTTTAACAAAATAAAGTCCTCTTTTAAGCAATATTGCGTCTATCCGTATGGCAAGCATGGCGGCGGCGGACGCGAACACCGCAAACTCAAATTTGACTGGATTCGTAATTGGTTTGGAATGCAATAATAAATATTTTAAAAAATTTAACACTTCTACTTGTGTAATTAATTTTTTAACCCTAAAATTGCGTAATAAATTTATATTAGTTAATTTATTAAATATAAGAGTTTATACTTAATTTTTTGTGTTGTACTTTTATGATAATAATATTTATCTTTATATTATAGTTTCTCAGGGCTTGACCAGTACCAAAAATTATAAATTATCTTCTATTTTTTTTATACTATCTAATTTTTTATATTATCTCAAATCGCTTTTATGTCCTTATCAAATCTATTTAAAAGACAATTTTTACTTTCTAATCGCGAAGTAAATAATTTGAGTGGTTTAAAGAAAATCACTTTAGAAAAAACAAAAATGTATGCCTACATTGATGCAGATTTGAGCTTTACCTATCTGCAAACCGACAAGGTGGAAATTCTGCTCTTGGGCTATGTGCTTTCTCATCAAACACCAGAAAAACAGGATAAAGACATTGTGAGTGATTTGGCACAGCATGAGGACTTTGCCAGTTTTATTCGCGCCACTTATCCACTTTGTGGGCGTTATCTCTTTTTGTACATTAATGCCGAAGGCACCTACCTACTGCCCGATACCCTGCGAATGAGGCTTGCTTATTACCATTTTGACTCTACTTCTGAGGCATTTTATGTGGCTACCCAATGTCAGTTACTCAGGCATTATGTTCCTTTGACGATGGAAGACGACCCTGATTTTCTAAAATTTGTTTATCATCCAGGGCATGAGCAGTTAGATAGCTTTATAGTAGGTGATGTTACTTATTATAAAGAAGCAAAAAATCTGATGCCTAATCACTATTTGGATTTTAAAGAACGAAAGGCAAAGCGATTTTTTCCACTACTCGAGGATAATAAACCCCTTGCCAAAGACAAAGAAATGGAGGGATTGGCTGAGAGATGTAATCAAATGTTGTATGGCTTTTTAAAAGCGATAATCCTTCGCGACAAGCCTGTGGTTATCCCTTTTACGGCTGGTTGGGACAGTAGGCTACTGGTAGCACTCTCCAAAAATTTCAAAGACCAAATACAATATTATATCAATCAGTTCCCACACATGACAGATGAATCTGCTGATGTTTGGGTGCCAAAAAAACTCAGCCAAAGATTAGGACTACGTTTTGAAATTAATCAGATAAAAGACGTTACAGTGCCCAAAGAGTTTCAGAAACAGTACGAAGACTATGACACCCCCGTAGAGAGGTACATGGCGGGGCATTATGCACAATCTATGCGCTACAAAGACACCGTTATTATGCACACCATTGGTAATGAGGTAGCCAAGTGCCTGACCATGCAAGGCATCGACGATTTGCCTGTAACCACAGTCCTACTCAATAGATTAATTTATTATGGCAATGCCAACGCGTATGTAGTCAGACAATCCCAAAAATGGTTAGCAGAGATGCAAAATAGAAGTGGTTTACCCACCATACATCTACCCGAACTGTATGCTTGGGAAAATATTGAGGCTAATTTTACAGCCACTGCCATTAATCTTGGGGATACTTATCGTGAAACGTGTAGCATCTTTAACTGTCGCGAATATATTACAACCATGTGGACTGCACCTGCTAAGTATCGTAAATCAACACACAAACTGGGATTACTCATGATACGAAAGGCATGGGCAGAGGTGCTTTCAGAACCCATTAACCCACCCACAGACCTAAGAGGGCGCGTGGTCAAAATACTCAAGAAACTGGACTTGTATGATTATCTTAAAAGAAGAGAATTAAAGAAAAAGCACGTAGATTAGAGTTTACTAATTTCTACACCTGCAATTATGTCAGGTTTTTTACGTATTTTAACAAAAAACCTGACACACTCCTCTGCCCAAATGTCAAAAATACCTCAAAAATGCCTTCAAAGTAGCGTGGCATACAAAATGATAAACACAAACGTAGAGGTAAGCTAAAATGTGATTTGCATTGATTAGCTTTGCACTTCTGAAAAGAAAACTTAATTTTATACTTAAAATTTCCAATTTATTCATTTTAATTAACCATGTCAAACATTAGCATTAGACCGTTGGCTGACAGAGTTCTGGTAGAACCTGCTCCCGCAGAAGAAAAAACTGCATCAGGCTTGTACATTCCTGACACAGCAAAAGAAAAACCACAAAAAGGAATCGTAGTGGCTGTTGGTACAGGCAAAAAAGATGAGCCTTTGACTGTCAAAGTAAATGATACTGTGCTTTATGGCAAATATGCTGGTACAGAAATTACGGTAGATGGCAAAGAATATCTTATCATGCGTGAAACTGATATTTTCGCAATCCTTTAATTCAATTTACCATTATCAGTAAACAATTATCAATCAATGCACTGAAGTTGATGATACATTAAATCATTGATAATTTACCAGTGAACAATTAAAATCCAATTTGTTAAACATTCAAACACATAAAGTAAAATGGCAAAGAAACTCGTTTTCGATACAGATGCAAGAGATAGATTAAAAAGAGGCGTTGATGCTTTGGCTGATGCCGTAAAAGTTACGTTAGGTCCTAAGGGCAGAAACGTAATTTTAGACAAAAAGTTTGGCGCACCTTCTGTTACCAAAGATGGTATCACAGTTGCCAAAGAGATTGAATTGAAAGACCCTATCGAGAATATGGGCGCACAGTTAGTAAAAGAAGTGGCTTCTAAAACTGCAGATAGCGCAGGTGATGGCACTACAACGGCTACTGTATTGGCTCAAGCTATTTATTCTATTGGCATCAAAAACGTAGCGGCAGGTGCAAACCCTATGGATTTGAAAAGAGGCATTGACAAGGCAGTTGCTGCCGTAGTAGAAAGCCTCAAAGCGCAATCTAAGCCAATCTCTAATGCAAGTGAAATCGCACAAGTAGCTACTATTTCTGCCAATAGCGACGAGGAAATCGGTAATATGATTTCTAATGCGATGGAAAAAGTAGGTCGTGATGGCGTAATCACTGTCGAAGAAGCAAGAGGCACAGAAACCGAAGTAAAAACAGTAGAAGGTATGCAGTTTGACAGAGGTTATCTTTCTCCTTACTTCGTAACCAATACAGAAAAGATGGAAGCTGAGTTAGAAGGAGCTTTTATTCTTATTTATGACAAGAAAATTTCTTCGATGAAAGAATTACTGCCTATCCTCGAAGCAACAGCACAAACAGGCAAGCCTTTGGTGATTATTTCTGAAGACGTTGATGGTGAAGCGTTGGCAACTTTGGTAGTAAACAAAATCAGAGGTGCGCTCAAAGTGGTAGCTGTAAAAGCACCAGGCTTTGGCGATAGAAGAAAAGCGATGCTCGAAGACATTGCTATCTTGACAGGTGGAACTGTAATTTCTGAAGAAAGAGGTTACAAATTAGAAAATGCTACTTTGCACTATTTGGGCAGAGCAGAAAAAATAATTGTAGATAAAGACAATACGACTATCGTGGGTGGTGCTGGTAAATCAGACGAAATCCAAGGTCGTGTAAGCCAAATCAAAGCGCAAATCGACGTTACTACTTCTGATTACGATAAAGAAAAATTGCAGGAACGCTTGGCAAAACTTTCTGGTGGTGTAGCTATCCTTTACATTGGTGCGGCTACCGAAGTAGAAATGAAAGAAAAGAAAGACCGCGTAGATGACGCTTTGCACGCTACACGCGCTGCGGTACAGGAAGGTATCGTTGCTGGTGGTGGAGTAGCCCTCATCAGAGCCATCAAAGCACTTGACAGCTTGAAACTTGCCAATGAAGACCAAATGACAGGTGTAAACATCATTAGGTTCGCGCTCGAATCTCCTTTGAGAACTATCGTAGCCAATGCTGGTGGCGAAGGCTCAGTAGTAGTACAGAAAGTAAAAGAAGGCAAAGACGATTTCGGTTACAATGCTCGCGATGACAGATACGAAAATATGTTTGCGGCAGGTATCATTGACCCTACCAAAGTTACACGTTTGGCATTAGAAAATGCGGCTTCTATTGCAGCATTGTTGCTCACTACGGAGTGTGTGGTAGCAGATGAACCAGAAGAAAAGTCTGCTCCAGCAATGCCTCACGGCGGTGGCATGGGCGGCATGATGTAAGCTGAAACCAGATATAATTAGCAAAAAAGACCTTTCCTATTTTGGAAAGGTCTTTTTTGTTTTTGTTAAATCTTGGGTAGTCTTAAACAAGTTAATGTTCTGATGCCGTTGTTGTGCGTTGAACGCTGTGTGCAACACCAACAACATAGCATTACATATTTGGCTCTACCACCGCTACAATCCTGCGCCAATCGTAATTCTCTGCTCGCGCTTGCCCGTAGCGTCAAAGCTATTCCACCAATCTACCCGCAAAAACTTTAAGATACGCCCAAGCCCAAGCCCCACCTCTGTATAATTTCCCAAAATAGGTGTGTGCAAGTAGTTTGCGCTCAAAATTAGCTCAGTCTGTGCGCGTTTGAACAGGGGCAGGTAGTCCGTTAGCCAGCCATTGAAGCGGTGCTGAAAATGTGCTTGGAGATAGCGGTCGTTGGTGCTATACAAATAATAATTCAAGAGTTGGAAATTCCGATTGGGAAGTGCAGTTTGTAATAACGCAGTTTGATTTCCTGCAAAATGTTGAAAATCAGGAAAATATACGCGGTTATTATTCAAGAAAATACCACTTTCTACGGTCAGGCTTCCAAAGCCAAATCTTCCCCAACGCCAGTTGTCGCTGAGGCGCAAGCGCAGTAGGTCAAAATCTGCATCTGCCATGCCCTTGCTATAAATTGCGGTCAATATGGGGTAGCGCGTGCCTGTAGCGCGCTTGCCTTCGGGCGTAAGTTCGTAGGTTTGGGCAGGAATAAAAGTAAGCTGGACATCAAAACGCAGGGCATTGCTTGCTTGGAAATAGGAGTTAAGCGTAGAGCTTGCCTCGTGCGCCTGCCCAAAGCCTGTGATGCGATTTTGGGGAATATTGCGCGTGTAGGCAAGGGAGTCATTTCGCCCCCAGTTGTAGCTCGTATTGTTTTCCAAAGAAGTTCTTTGTGCGTATTCTGCGCGGGCAGAGGCATAAAGTCCATTGGTTAATTCTCGTTCGTAGCGGAGTGAGAAAAAGGTTTTTTCATAAATTTTCATCAGGTTTAGCTTGCGACTGCCCAGCGTAGTGAAGGTGTTGAGGTAAGGCGAAACCTGCTCAAAACCACCAAATTGAGAAATATAACGCCCAGTTTCTACTTCCCAATAAGCCAACTTGTGCGGGTTGTGTTTCCAAAGCAAGCCTATTTTTGCTTGCGGGCGTTGGTTTACAAATCCATAGCGCACTGCGGGCGAAAGTTGCAAAGTTTGTCCACTTGCCCACGTCTTTTTGTAGGTAATTGGTACATCAAGCACTAAGCCTTCCACCGTATTGAAACTGAATAGATTAAGTAGTGCAGGGTAAGTAATTTGGCTATTTTTGAACTGGTTTTTGTGTGTATGCCCCACAAAGATTGCGTTTGCTACATTGAATGGATTTTGCTTTTTGACTATTGAATCTTGCACAGGTTTTTCGTTGAGTCGCTTTATCAAGATTCTTTTTGCCAAATAATCTCTTATTTCTTCTTCAGTGAGTGGCACAGGGCGCGCAGTATCCCAATAAAGACTATCTTTTCGGTGCGAATCGGGCATGATTTCTAAGGTTTGTAGCCCCATATTTTCTTCCTTGCCTATGGGATTGAGTTGGTAATCAGAAGTTATAATCTGGTAAAAACCTGTCATTTTTGCTCCTTTTATCTCAAAACTAAGCGTCATGTTTAGCGGCAACCAAACCCCTTTGTTGTTTTCAGTAATAGGCGTATAAATTTGGCGGAGTGTATCAGAAAAAGGAGAAGCGGCTATTTCACTCAAACGCGTGTCTATGCTATGAATACGCCAAGTATCCTCTATAATATAGATGTGTCCCTCAAAGGCAGGCGCGGTGGGGTACTTGGGCAATAGTTTTATCTTATTGATTTCCAGTCCATTCTCCTCACTTATGCCTTCCAGTTTGTAGTCATAGTAGCTCATGGCATCAGTCGCTATAGGCGAGGCAAACGACTTGGAGTTAATTCGAAAACACCTGTCTTGGTAAAAATTAATCCAAACACCATGATTCTTGCTGTAAGTGCTTGTATCTCCACTGGTTAGCGAGGAGATAATTTTTTCTTTGCGCTTGTCTTTCTGCTGAAAACTGACTTCGGAAAGTGCCTCAGAAAGATAAAAAACGCCTTCGCGTATCTGCGCTTGCGTACCAAAAAGGTAGATATTGGTCATCACATCTTTTTCACCTTTCATAAAAATTTTGGAATAAACCTTACATCGATAGCTCTCAAACTCTTGCTCTAAGTGAAAAATCCGCTTTTTCTGTGCTTGTCTGATGATTTCGTAGGCGGGGTCTTCTGCATCTGCCTTTACCACCACTTCTTTGAGAGCAAAAATATCTTCCTCAATCGTTATGTTGAGCTTTTGGACGACTTGCTCACCAATTTCCACACTCACTTTCTTGGATTTGTACCCAATGCAACGGAACTCCAATACGTACTTCCCTGCCGCAAGTTTCAGCAAGAAAAATCCTTGTAAATTGGTAGAAGTGCCTTTGGAAGTGCCTACAACTGCCACGGTTGCGAAAGGCAAGCCCGCGCCTTTGGCATCAGAGAGCTTGCCTTGTAGCTCAGTCTGGGCGCAGATTTTGCTTATGGAAAAAAGGAAAACAACGAAAAAAAGAATGGATTTGAGCATGATAAATAGAAGAGTGGAAGTTAAAAAAATTTTAGCAATATAACAAATTTCAATGTTTTTTGTTTAGATAGCTAAAATAGTAAAATGATGAAACCACCCAAAATCCAATATATCAAAGCCTCTGTTAAGTTAAAATAGTCAATTCATCAAATTTTCTTTCATTTAGATAAACCCTGACAATGAGCGACAAACAAAAAAAAGTACAAATAGCCGAAGATACCTTGTCCATTTTAAAACAAGGTTTTTATGAAAACTCAAACAGGCAAATCATTGATATTCAGCCAATTTTGAATGAGGCAAAAAACAAATCAGAGCTATGGACAGAGGATAAATTTTCATCTCTTTTCATGGAAAGGAAGCGACTACTATCTGTTCAAGCGCAAAAGCAGACCATTTTTGAGGTCAATAACGAAACCACTTTGGCTGCCTGTGAGCGACTTTCGCATCAAAATAATTCTATTTTTTGCCTAAATTTTGCTTCTGCAAAAAATGCAGGCGGGGGCTTTTTGGGCGGGGCGCAGGCACAAGAAGAAACTTTGGCAAGGTCTTCGGGCTTGTATCCGAGCCTTATCCAATTCCAAAAAGACTTTTACGACTATCACAGACAAAAAGACACTTATTACTCTGACAGCATGATTTATTCTCCACAAGTACCTGTTTTTAAGACAGATGAGGGAGATTTATTGGATAATTTTTACAAAATTTCATTCCTAACCTCGCCCGCAGTCAATGTAGGCGCATTGAAGCAAAAAGAAGAATTTGACCAAGCAAAAACAGATAAATTGATGCTTGTGCGTGCGGAAAAGCTACTTTCCATTGCCTACCTAAAAGGGTATCAGCACTTGGTATTGGGGGCTTGGGGCTGCGGCGTTTTCCAAAACAATCCGTCTGATGTCGCAGGCTATTTTGCACAATTATTGACCAAAGGAGGCTTGTTCGAAAACCGATTTCAGCGCATTGTTTTTGCGGTACTCTCTCGGAAAGACAACAATATCGCACCCTTTGAAAAGCTATTTGCGTAGTGTTTTTACTTACATTGCCTAATAATCAAATCTTACAAAAGTAGGCTTGTTTGGGAAATTTGTTTATTTATTCAATGATAATTAGCTAACTTTGTACTGATTTTATTTTAATAAATTAACAATCAAAATAATTAACTTTATGAAAAAGAATGTGTTAGTGTTGCTTTTGCTTGGTTTTGTACTTGTATTTAACTCTTGTAAGAAAGATAGTTCAAATGCAGATGACCCTACTCCCACTGATACTACCAATGGGCTAATGACCGCAACAGTCAATGGAAAATCTTGGAAATCTTCCAAAGGCGTACAGGCAAGCATGAGAATCCAGAAATCGGGGAATATTACTGGCAGACAGTTAGCAATAAGCGGTATAGAAAATGACCAAACTGTCATCAATTTGCTAATCATTGACCAAACAAAAAAAGCACTTAGCCAGAGAGATTGTTACCCTGTGGGCGGAAAATATGTGTCTTTTTTCAGTGATGAATTTAGTAATATCCCTTTTGATAATTTGGAAAACATCGCGGCAATGATTTATGGGGAATACGTCCTCTCTGGTACAAATATTTCCTCTGCAAGCTCTGGCATCAGTGATGACTTCAAGTTCAATGTAACTGCGTGTGATGCAACAAGGCAAACAGTTTCAGGAACATTTAGCGGTACAATTGAGTATTTTGATGGCAAAAAAATCACTGTCGCCAATGGCAAATTTGAGAATATAAAGTACAAAGTGCTTTAATTTTTTGTGCTTATTTAACCACAAATTCAGCACTTAAAAGATTGTGGACGTAGCTCTTAGGAGAATATTGTCCACAATTTTTTATTTCTTTTCTCATACTTTTGGTTGTCTGACAATTTTTGTGGAATCAATTAGAAATGGCTAAACACCTCCATCTCAGATTTTCAAAATTAGGCATACCAAAAGCGGTTCTTCTTACACTTCTAATGAGGTTGTTCAGTCCTTCCGT
>JAAFJS010000092.1 GCA_013298985.1 Cytophagales bacterium | reverse complement strand
CTGCTTTTAAAATATCTATACCATTATTATTTTCTATCATTTGTGAAGACAGAGGCTTTTTCTGCTGGGCTATCATAGAAAACTCAACATTGGTATTAAACGACAGGAAATTCGTAATATTGAATCGTATGAGCATGATTTTAGTATCTTTTATATAGTTATTTTACGAAAAAATCGTAATAACAATACAAATATTGCTATAAAAATCTAATTATCAAGTGTTTTGAGTTATTTTTCTTTAACTTATCCTACTCCACACTTTGCCGCCCTGCTGCACAGAAGCCAAGTGCCGTTTGATGAATACATTTTCGGGGAGGGAGAGGTTGGGGTCTTTGTCCAAAAGTTCTTCGGCGGTTTTGCGTGCTTCTTGGAGAATAATTTGGTCTTTGGCAATGTCGCCAAGCCGAAGGTCAAGCACGCCGCTTTGTTGCGTACCGTCGAGATTGCCTGGACCTCGCAGTTTGAGGTCTATGTCCGCAATCTCAAAACCGTTATTGGTTCTCACCATAGTTTCTATGCGAATTTTGCCTTCTTTGCTCAGTTTGTGGTTGGTCATCAGCAGGCAAAAAGATTGCGCCGCGCCGCGCCCTACACGCCCGCGAAGCTGGTGCAACTGCGACAGCCCAAAGCGTTGTGCGTCCTCTATGACCATGACAGAAGCATTAGGCACGTTCACACCGACTTCAATCACCGTAGTAGCGACCATGATTTTTGTTTCATTCTTGACGAAGCGTTGCATCTCAAAGTCCTTGTCTTGTGCCTTCATCTGCCCATGCACAATGCTCACAGGATAGTCAGGAAACGCCCTTGTGATGCTCTCAAACCCGTCCATGAGGTTTTTGTAGTCCATCACTTCTGATTCCTCGATGAGTGGATAAACGATATAAACCTGCCGTCCCTGCTCCACTTGTTTTCTGATAAACCCAAATACTTTGAGGCGATTTTCGTCGTAAAAGTGCATGGTTTGGATAGGTTTTCTGCCCGCAGGCAATTCGTCAATCGTAGAAACGTCCAAATCTCCGTACAACGTCATCGCGAGTGTACGCGGAATAGGCGTGGCAGTCATCACCAATACGTGCGGCGGTGGCAGTTCTTTACTTTCATTTTTTTTCCATAAAGCGGCTCGTTGCGCTACCCCAAAGCGGTGTTGCTCGTCTATCACGCACAGTCCCAGATTGTGAAACAGCACTTCATCTTCTATCAAAGCGTGCGTGCCAATGATGATTTTCAAATCTCCGCTTCTGAGCATCTGATGAATAATTTTGCGTTCTGAGGTTTTGGACGAGCCTGTGAGCTTGGCAATGGGTATTTTCAGCTTGTCCGCATATTCTTTCAAGCCCGTAAAGTGCTGGTCTGCCAATATTTCCGTAGGAGCCATCAGGCACGCCTGCGAATCGTTGGCTATGGCAAGGAGCATACAAATAAAGGCAACCATCGTTTTCCCACTGCCCACGTCGCCCTGCAAAAGACGGTTCATCTGTTTGCTACTGCAAAAATCTTTGTAGATTTCCTTGATGACTCGTTTTTGGGCATTGGTGAGTTCGAAAGGCAGGTGATTGTTATAAAACTCTGTGAGTAAAGTAGTTGATTTGAGAATTTGCCCTTGGTGCGTGTGCTTGCGAACTGTTTTTTGCCAGAGAAGTTTTAGCTGAATAAAGAAAAATTCCTCAAATTTCAGCCTGCGAACCGCTTGATGCAATTTCTTGGGGCTGCTGGGGAAGTGTATTTGCTTTATGGATTCGTTTTTGGCAATAAACTTATATTTTTCTATCAGTTCCATAGACAGCGTTTCAGGAATTTTGTCATAGCATACTTCCAGTAGATTTTTGACCAAAATACCAATTCCTTTGCTGTCCAAATATCGTTTTATCAGCTTTGCCGTTGTTGAGTAAACGGGCGAAAGCGCAGTTTCGGGCGTTTTGTGTGCAGAGAAAAGTTCTATTTCGGGGTGAGCAATATTAAAAATCCTACCGAACAACTGTGGTTTGCCAAAAACAATGTATTCAGCCCCTTTTTTGAGCTTGGGCTGTACCCATTGGATTCCCTGAAACCACACCAGCTCGACAATTCCTGTACTATCTTCGAGCTTGGCAGTGAGCCTTTTCTTTTTTTCTCCACTCCCAATAAGCTGAAAATCAGTGATTTTGCCTTTGAGCTGTACGTAAGGATAATCTTCGGTGATTTCGCCAATGTCATAAAACTTGGTGCGGTCTTCGTGCCGAAAAGGATAATGCGTGAGCAGGTCAGCAAAGGTAAATAGCTGCAATTCCAGCCCCAACAAGGCGGCTTTGGGTGCGCCCATGCCTTTGAGGTGTTCTAATTTGGTATCGAAAAAGTCAGAAATCAAATACAGTTATCGCGTTATAAGTGATTAGTTAATTTGCAAATCATTGATTTTAAAATACTTTTAGAGATTCTCCTTACTTGCAGTGCGCCCATAAAACGGATTCGCTTTGAAGCAAAGTTACAACATGAAATTTTAGAAATCAGTTTACAAAAGTATTTTTTCTTGATTTGAGTGATATGTGTGGAAGTTTCACTTAGACTTCTCTGAATTAGGCGTTTGAAAATATGTATTTCTACGTATTCACAAAGGCAAATTTTGATATTTGCCTTTATTTTTTGTCTTTTTGTTTAAGATTCTCAAAAAAATGCTATAATTTGCACGCATAATTCTATTTTTTATAGATTCTTTCCAGTATATCACTCATTTAAACTGCCAAACTGATTCATTTATTTACACCTATTTTATAAACTTAAAATCATTAAGTTATGAGGAATAAATTTTTATTTTATTTGATAGCACTTGCTTTACTGCCTTGCTTTATTCAATCTTCAGCCTTCGCGCAGGGTTCGGGCAACATGGTCGTCTTGAATGGCACGAATGCTTACCTCCAGTCAGGGGAAGATGTAAATATTGTAGCCTCTTCTGAGTTTTTGAGAATGGAAGGATGGTTCAAGTTTGATGAGGTTACAAAAGCTGTTTTCCTAATCAATGTAGCCAATACAGACGAAGGTACGGCAGTTACTTTTCCCGACCCTTCTACGCAAGCCCCTTTTCGTACACAAAAAGCCTTATGGTGGAGTGGAAACACTGGCGCACTCAATATTCCTGCCAATCGTTTTGTAGTTACCTTCCGCGATAATAGTGGGCTTTTTAATAATGGTGGTGGAACTTGCGCCTTACCAACCCCTATGCGTGGTTTATTTTATGATTTTTCTTTTCCTTTTACACCCCTGCCCAATGTATGGTATCATTTGGCGGCAGTGATGAATAGCTCAACTCCATCCGCTGGTAATGTTCAGGTAGAAATGTTTGTCAATGGTATAGCGTTGGAATTAGGAGGTATATTACAAACTACGCCTGGCGGTACAGGGGGTACTTGTCCAACTACCACTGCGGCGTTTACAAATACAGGCACACTGACAGCCCCAGTAGCAGCGGCAGGTTCAGTCATTTCTGATTTTACTTATGGTAATTTGGGTGGACTTAGAGAAACTAATTTATTTATTGGTATGCGCCCAGACGAATTAAGTGCAGGAAATATTTATCCTGGAAGCGGTATCTTTTTGTTTGCAGGTCAGGTCGACCAAGTAAGGTTAGCCAATGCTCCTGCTAATCAGGCAGGGGTTCGTGCTACCATGTGCGATAACTCGACACTTAACTTTGCTACTTATACCTTTGATGATGACCCTACTGCTATGCCAATAGGGTTCAAAGATACAGGAACGCTGCCATCACAGCCTCCTGTAAGGACTTTTGGAGGCGTTACCCAAGTAACCTCCAGCGCACCTATCGGAAATGTGAGTGCGTTTACTTATGGAACGAATACGGTAGGTATTGGCTACAGTACAGGAACTTTTAATATTACTGCGGGTACGACACCTACGCTTATGCATGTGTATCGTGTAAATGCTTCGCCCAATAATGTTACCTTGCCTACGCAGATGGGAAACTTTGATACGCAATATTTTGGTATTTTTACAGGTACAGATAACATTACTTACAATGTAGTCTATAATCATGGAGGTACAGCCACCTTGCCAAACCCTCCCAATCCTATGACTTCTCCGCTTGCGCTTGCTGTTGCCAGAAGGCTTCGAAATGATGCTGGCGCATTCGCCTTTGACGCTACTGCTACTGCGGCAGCTACTACCCATACGATTACAGGCTTGACCACCAATCTGGCGGCAGCACCGCCTACCAATCAGCAAGAATTTATTTATGGAGCTGTTTCTGACCCTGTATTGGCAAATATTGAAACCCCTCCTGCCATCCCTGCCATCACCTATATAGAAAATGCTGGTGCAATACCAATTACCAATAATACCACTGTTACCTATGCAGGTTTCCTCACCAGTGGAACGGTGCAAATCACAGGAAACTATCAAAATGGAGAGGATATATTAGGTTTTGTCAATGGAAACTATGGTGGAGTAGCTTTTACAGGTGCTTTCACAGCATTAACAGGACTGATGACCATTACGCCAACTGTCCCAAATACAGGCACTGCCGCCGCTATGCAAGCAGCGTTGAGAGCTGTAACTTACCTCAACAATAGCGAAAATCCAAACACTGCTGTAAGAACGGTAACTTTCAGGGTTTTAGATGGAATGAAACAAAGTAATACACAAACAAGAAATATCAATGTTACTTCAGTAAATGATGTACCTACACTTACTGCCCCCACTTGTACGGCACTCACTTTTACGGAAGGTGGCATAGCGCAGCAAATATTGACGGCAATTACAGCCAATGACTTGGATAATACTACTTTGAGTACAGCTACCATCTCCATCACCAATATTCAGGCAGGTGATATTTTGAGTTTTACACCTATTGGCGGAAATCCTGTTACGGCTACGGGTGGTGCAGGTAGCGCACTTACGCTTACTGCCAATGGAGCTACCCATGCTCAGATGAGCGCAGCTTTGGCTTCTGTCTTTTTTTCTAATAGTAGTCAAAACCCAATTACAACACAAAGAAATATTAATTTTACAGTAAGTGATGGTTTGCTAAGTAGCACACCTGCTATTACCTGTACGATGAACGTTGCTGCGGTGAATAACCCTCCCACCATCACAGGCACAACCACGCCGATTACTTATGTCAAATTAGCACCTGCTATTTCAGTAGCACCTTCTATCGCGCTCGCAGATGTTGATGATACGCAGATTTCGGGAGCAGTTGTAACCATTACAGGTTTTACAGTCGCACAAGATGAGTTTAAGTTTACCGTTCCCTTACCCGCTGGCATTACTTCAGGAGATATAAATGGTTCAGGCGTAGCTACCGCAGGTACAATCACTTTTACGGGCGTTGCAACTATTGCTTCTTATCGAGCATTGTTAGCGAGTTTGACTTATAGAAACACAAGTGGCTCACCTGCACCAGCCACGCGAACAGTAGCCTTTCAGGTTACAGACAATGCCACAGGTACAGGCGTGGTTGCCAACAGATTAGCAAACGCAGTCAATCCACAAGTAGTGATTAACATAGATGCGACTTTTAACTATGCGCCCACGCTTGATGCGGGTTGCCCTGCGGCGGTACGTACTTTTACCGAATTAGATACAAAAACGGATTTGCTTAACGTGATGGGCTTAGATGTCAATGACAATATAGATGGAACACTAAATCTTTCCAAAGCAGAGTTTAAAATCACTGCGGGATTCCAAACTGGAGATGAACTTTTCTATGGTGATGATTTGAACCCTCTTCCTGGCACATTTACAGGTACTTGGGATACGCCAATGACCCCACGTACTTACACACTCTCTGGCGTTAATACAATTACTGATTATGAAACGATTGCGGCAAGAATAAAGTTTAAAAATAACAATGTAGATAACCCACCAGCAGGCAATCGTACCATTACCGTTCAGTTTTTTGACAATGGTTTCCCTGATGCTACTGCAAATGCAAAAGGTACAAGTATTTGCTCTATTACACTTAACGTAGTGCCTGTGAATACTGCGCCTGTATTGAACGCGCCAACTTGTACTGGTAATTCTTTTATAGAAAAAGGAACACCCGTACAAATACTTGCTATTAATCCAATGACACCTCTAATTAGTGATTTAGACCATACTTCACTTCGTACAGCCACCATTCGCATTACCAATACACAAGCAGGAGATGTACTTTCTTTCACTCCCATAGTTGGAAATCCTGTAACTGCAAATGCCTATACAGTAATTGCTGGCGTAGGAACAATCGTGTTGAATGCAAATGGAGCAACTCACGCACAGTTAGAAGCCGCCATCGCCAATGTAAGGTTTAGTAATACCAGTTCCAATCCGAATATTACGCAGCGAAATATCTCTTTTGTAGTCAATGATGGAAGCACGATTGCGCCCACAAATTTGAATAGTAATATTGTGAATTGCCAAATCGATATCACGCCTGTCAATGACCCACCTGTATTGGCAGATATAGAAACTTCTATTTTACAATATACTGAAGACGACCCTGCAAAGCAGATAACCAATACCATCACTGCTTTTGATGTAGATAATCTTAACTTAGTAACTGCTACAATCACCATTTCAGGTAATTTTGCCAGTGGCGAAGACGTATTGGAGTTTACAGCCATTGCAGGTAATCCTGTAGGTGTAGTAGGCTCAAGCACTTCTACAAATGGCACAATAACGCTTTCTCTGCCTCTTATGGCAACGGGGACGGTAGCGCAGTTCCAAGCCGCACTTCGCAGTGTCGCTTACAGAAATAGTAGCCAAAACCCCACCGCGGGACTTCGCACGATTTCATTCGTAGTCAATGATGGAAGTGGCGCAGTATCAATAACGAATCTCGGAAGCAATAGCAATATAGTAACTCGCCAAATCAATGTGATTCCAGTCAATGATGCACCAGTGCTGAATAACCCAAGCCCAATACTGAGTTATACTGAAAATGATGCTCCAAGTATTATCAGCCCAAACATTACGGCTTCTGATATTGATAATACAAATTTTGCGAGTGCAAGTATCAGAATAACAGGTAATTATTTTGCAAACCAAGATGTATTGGGTTTCACCAATGCCAATGGAATTACTGGAACTTGGAATGTAAATAATGCCACTCTCACTTTAACAGGAAGTGCTTCTTTGGCAAACTATCAAACAGCCCTGCAGAGCATTACCTATACCAATACAAGTGAAAATCCAAGCAATTTGCAAAGAACAGTAACAATTACAGTCAATGACGGAACAGCGAATAGTAATGCCGTAACACAACTTATTAATGTTACACCAGTCAATGACCCGCCTGTTATTGTAAGTTTCAGGCGTACCATGAATATCAATGGCACACTGAGGCTCACAAATGTTGCTTTTGCAGATGCTTACACAGACATAGAAAATGACCCAATTCAGCGAATTATCATTGTTTCCCTGCCCACCAGAGGTAACTTGACATTCAACGGAAATCCAGTAACGGCTGGACAGGTTATCCCAATTTCCAATTTATCAATCATTTATACACCTCAAAAAGACTTTGAAGGGAATGATTCTTTTGAGTGGAGAGCCTTAGATAGACCTACGGGCATGAACCCAACGGATATATCAAACCTCGCCAACGCCAATATCCAAGTCAGGCTTACAGACCTTTATCCTCCTGACAAACTCAAAGTACAGGTAGGAAGCAAACAAATCCTGCTTAGTTGGGAAGGCGTTTTTGTAGAAGGCTTGCAAGTTGAGTACGAAGTCTATGTAATTTCTGCAAACCAGCCACTCAAATTCGTAGCAAAAACCAATGAGGAAAAACTGCTCATCACAGGCTTAGAAAATACGGTTACTTATACGTTTAGAGTAGTGGCTGTAGATAATTTAGACCGAAGAAGTGGATTCTCTGACCCCATCAGTGGCAGACCTTCCATCATATTGGGCGCAGAAGATAACTTAGAAGCTATCAACTTCAATCTTTTCCCTAATCCAAATGTTGGCGATTTTGTGCTCCAATTTGAGGAAAAACAAAGCAAGAAAGCACAAATTTTCATCTTCAATACCGTAGGGCAAAGGGTTTTTGAAAAAGAAATCCAAAGTGTTTCAGGTAGATACGAGGAAAAAATAGCTGCAAGTGTATTAACTGAAGGCACTTACATCTTATACATTCAAACGGGCGATAAGCATTACCAAAAGCGATTCGTCGTTCAGAAATAAAAATCTCAGTTTTTCATTAAGTCAAAGGTAGAAAATGTTTCAAAAACATTTTCTACCTTTTTTTATGTTGAAAATAAGCTACCTTTCTCTAAAAAAACTTCATTTTTCTTTCTACTTTGCATAGTAAATGCTAATTTCACATACATATTTGATTTACAAAGACTGATAACCTCCATAAACGCATGAAATTTATCCGCTTTTTTCTTTTTTCAGCCCTGACACTTGCCTTGATATATGGACTTCACTACCCACAAAACGTAGCACAAACACCTGTGCCACCTTTGGGCAAGTTGCTCGACCCTTTTGCGGGTTTTTGGAATAACGCTGAACCTAAAAAGCCTCAGTTTGCTTCCCAGTTAAAGCTCGCAGGACTCAAAGGGCGCGCCACGATTACGTATGATGACAAGTTAGTCCCTCATATTTTTGCGGAAAATGATGAAGATATTTATTTTTTGCAAGGGTACGTTACCGCGCAGCATCGTTTATGGCAGATGGAATTTCAGACGCACGCTGCCGCAGGTCGCTTGTCTGAAATCATAGGAGAAGACGAACGTCTCCTCGAATACGATAGAAACGCCAGACGGATTGGTATGGTCTATGGCGCACAAAATTCCCTAAAAGTGATGGATTCAATTCCTGAGATGAAGGCAGTAGCTGAGGCATATACCAAGGGCATTAATGCGTACATTCAAAGTTTGGAATACAAGGATTTTCCGTTGGAATATAAGATTTTGGATTACGCACCAGAGGCGTGGACAATGTTGAAAATTGGTTTGCTCTCTAAAAATATGGCTTTGACATTGAGCAGGGGCGAGGCAGACTTCGAGATGTCCAATGCGCTGAGGCTCTTTGGGAAACAGTATTTAGATGTCCTTTATCCAGACTATCTGCCTGAGCAAGAACCTATTGTAAATCAGCCGAAGCAGTGGGCTTTTTCACCCATTCAGCCGCAAGCCCCCGCGCTCAGTCCCAATATCATTGGCGAGTATATTCAGCAACGCTATCAACAACCTAATAATGAAGGAATTGGAAGCAACAACTGGGCTTTGGCAGGGAGCAAAACGGCTTCAGGAAATGCTATTTTGTGTGATGACCCGCACTTGCAGCTGAGTTTGCCCTCTATCTGGTACGAAATGCAGTTGCAAACTCCCACAATGAATGTGTATGGCGTTACTATTCCTGGCTCGCCTGGGGTTACGATTGGGTTTACGGACTCGATTGCTTGGGGCGTTACCAATGCCCAGCGCGACGTGGTCGACTGGTATCAAATTAAATTCAAAGATGCCTCAAAAAATGAATATCTGCTTGATAATAAATACGTACAAACCAAAAAAGTAGTAGAAGAAATCAAAATCAAAGGCAAAAAGAGTTTTATAGATACAGTTTGCTATACAGTCTGGGGTCCTGTAACTTTTGATGATAAATTTGGGACAAAAAACCAGAAAATTCCCTTTGCGATGCGCTGGGTGGCACATGACCCTTCGGCAGAAATTTTAACTTTTTACAAACTTAATCGAGGAAAAAACTACAACGATTATTTGGAGGCAATGCAACATTACAGTGCGCCCGCCCAAAATTTTGCTTTTGCCTCCGTCAAAGGCGAGGTTGCGATGTGGGTGCAAGGAAAATACCCTGTCAAGTGGAAAGGGCAGGGCAAATTTCCGCTTGATGGCACGCAGACCTCCCAACGCTGGCAGGATTTTATTCCACAAAGGCAAAATGTAAGTTCGTACAAACCAAGTCGTGGTTATGTCAGTTCTGCCAATCAGCACCCCGCCGACAGTACGTATCCTTACTATGTCAATGCCAATAACTATGAATATTACCGCAATCGCCGCATCAACAAGGTATTAGACAGCCTCAAAGGAGCAACAGTTGATGACATGAAACGCCTGCAAAATGACAATTTCAACTTGCAAGCCTCAGAAAGTTTACCTTACTTTTTGGCGCAGTTAGGCAAAGACGCGCTCACGCCCGAAGGCAAAGAGGCATACAAAATACTGAGTGAATGGAATTTCTACAATGACCCTATGCTCTCTGCGCCAGTGTATTACGAGGCGTGGTGGGTGAAAATGCGTGTCTTGATTTGGGACGAAATGCAGAAAAAAGACATTTCCCTCCAACTGCCAAGCACCTTCAATACGATTAAATTATTGAAAGAAAAACCTGATTTTGGCTTCATGGATATTAAAAGCACGCCTGAAAAAGAAACGGCAAAAGAAATTATCCAACTTTCTTTCAAACAGGCAATAGACAGCATAGCAAATTGGAAACAACAAAATGCGAATATGCCTTTGCAGTGGACTTTTTTCAAAAATACGACCATTACACACCTTACCCAAGGCATGAAACCATTTAACAAAACAGTCATCAATGGTGGCAATGCGGGCATAGTCAATGCCACCAGTAGCCGCAACGGACCTTCGTGGCGCATGATAGTAGAGATGGACAAAAACGGTGTCAAAGGCTTTGGCGTGTACCCTGGCGGGCAATCAGGCAATGCAGGAAGTTATTTTTACGACAGCATGGTAGATTACTGGGAACGAGGTGATTACTATCCGCTTTTGTTTTTGAAATCACCCTCCGAAAAGCATAAACGCTTGGTTTTTAGCCAGGTAGTTGAACCTAAAAAATGAAAATGATGCCTAAAAATAAGGTCAATAACCCAAATGGTAAAAAAGGTAGCAAAGCGCATGATGATGCAAAAAATTTACTCTTAACCCAACTCAAAGAAGAATTTAAAGACCATGCAAACGTGCAAGTAAAAGATGAAGTGCCTATTGCCACTTATGGCAAAAAAAACATTAGAATTGCAGATATTGCAGCCTTCATTGTGGATAGAATTGGTAATTTGATAGCTGTTACTTGGTCAAAAATTATTCAAGTAGGAAGAACTAATGCACAAGGAAAACCTGTTAAAAGAGAGCAAGAAGCTATTGATGACATAGAAAAAGCAACAGGCGTAAAAGTGGAGTTTTATGATTACAAAAACAACAAATTTGTCAAATGATTAAGCAAATCTATTTCCATCTTACAGAAGATGACTTTATTTTATTGGAAAAATACTTACGAGCAAATGATTTTTTGATTATTAGCCATCGTCATGTGGTTAATAATAGACCGTTGGTATTGTCATCAATTATAGAAAAAGGGTATCAAAAACTATTTGTAAAAAAAGAATTAATTGGTTTATTAAAATATACGCCCTATACTCATGGGCAAGAATCTTTTGTGGATACGAAAAAATCGCTTGTGATAGAATTTGATGAAAGTGTGTTTATTGCTGAAAGTAAGGAGTTTTTTAGAGGAAGATTACATTATACTATCCATGAAAATTCAGATGATACAAATACGCCTTACCAGCTTTTTGATAAAACGTCAAAACAATTATTGGTGTGGTTCAAACGAAATTTTAAGCCCTTTCCACACCCATCTCTTAAATGGACATACGCAAGTCAGAAGGTAATAGATTTGGTTTTTAACGAAAATGCCAAGATATTACTCAATCAAACACCTGAAGCAAGGGTTTATTTTGATAAACAAGGCATACATACAGAAGAATTAGTTTTAGTTTAAAGTTTTGCATTTTAACGTCTTTCAAATGAAATTCATCATAAACATCTTTTTTTTGGCAGTGCTTGCAGCATTATTGCAGTGGCTTTTGGGTTACTGGTGGCTGATTGGCGTGGCGGCATTTTTTATAGGCACGATAACAGGCAGCAGAAGCGGCACGCGTTCCTTTTTCATAGGTTTTTGGGGCATTGCGCTCCTGTGGGCTGGCATTGCTTTTGTAAAGGCTTTCCCCAACGAATTTTTGTTGGCAGAAAAAATGGCGAGCCTTCTTTTCTTAAAAAGTCCATTTCTGATACTGGGCGTTACGGCACTACTGGGCGGCTTGGTGGGCGGACTTGCCTCGCTAAGTGGCAACTCACTTTACAAAATGGTGGTAAAACAGAAAAGGGCAATTTGAGCATTGAAAGTCGCAATAATTAACATTTACACACCCTTAATTCCTTCACTTAATTTTCATTTTTTGAGAACAGATTTCGTAAATTTGATTTCTTATATTTTATTTGGTAGAGATAAACAATTAATACTAAAACGCCCTTGCGTGGTGTTTTTTTGCCAACAGAAATGCTACAAGGCACTGCTTTCACTCACAAAGTTATACTTTCATCTTGAAAACTTAATGCTTGCTTTTTATAACCTGCGCTCTTGTCTGTGTCCCCACTGATAATTTTGCTATAAAAATTCCCTTTGCAAATTAGCAAATATCCTTATCCTTTTTAAGAAGAAGAAAAATTAATGGCTTCTTTTCTCTAACCAAACTCAATATATCCTTTTTCATAGCAGGGTTTGTTGATGCGTAAACTAACACCAGCAAAGGGGGAAAACAAGAGGAGCTAACTATCTCCACAAAGGACTTATCGGAAGTGGGGAATTATACAGAAACCAAAACAAAGAAATACTCTTATCATACTCTCTTGCATATGACTGTGTCTTTTCTACAATATGATAACCCAATCCTTTCTTGGTCATTAATATCTCAAACGCCCACCCTGAATCTTTAATATTTGGAATAAATTTGGATTTTTCACTAAGATATTCTTTATATTTCTCCTCAGAATACGCATTACCCCCAGTTAATTTAAGATGAATCTCATCCAACTTTTCTACAAAATGAACAAATATGTAATCATTACGTTTGAAGCAGATTACTCTATTGAGGAAATGGTAGGTAGTATCTATAAAACACCCTCCTAATAGATGTATACATCCGCCCCTTTGACGAATACTCATTATCTTCTGTTTTGTTTTCAAGACCTCACTTGTACTTTTTTTGAATCCACCAAATGGTTTTCTATAACGCACTTTCATGAGAAAAGTAGAATCTGTTTTATGTTTTACTTTGATGTACATTTTCCCTTTTTTCCACCAGTTTACCTCTTGAATCCCTTCCAAAGTGAAATAATCAAAATCTTTGAAGTATTGGATTTTTTTATTTTGTCCATAAGAAATACTGATAGGGAACAAATAACAACAGAAAAACAATATAATTAGTTTTTTCATAAAAAATACTATTTGGAGTTTATTAACCATCAATCATTAACAAAAAAAAATTATTTTGAAGACAAACTTGATGCTGATTTTAAGGAACAAGCCCAAGTTTCTTCCTCCATCTTTCTGTTGCTTTAGGTCTTACTTGTTTTTCTTTAAGTTGCTTAAAAATACACTTCAAAGAGCAAAGCAAAGGTAGGATATTAAAAAAGTCGCCACGTCTTAGGTGTTTCTTCTCCTTTAAGAATATATCTAAAAAAACCATACGTACCTATAATTATAAGAATACAGCCAAATAAAATGAATAAATAAATTGTACCTTTCTCAGCCTCAAGGTCTCCTTTTGCGTTTATTCTTACTTCTTTGGGATTATCTTCATGATAAACCAATTCTACACTATCAAGTATTCTAATACTATCATTAAATATACTAAAAGTAGAATAATGGTATATTTCATCTTTTGAATCCTGAAATTCTATCTCATACGATTTCATATTTCGTATCCATTTAGTTTCTTTTAAAACACCTTTTATCAAAGTACCTTCAAAAGGTTTGAAATAAATATATTCTATTACTGAATAAATAATTAGATATAAGCCAAGCAGTAAAATGATGTATATAGATATATAATTCCTTAAATATTTAGTCATTTTGATAGAGATTTAATGTGTTACCCATTGCCTTCCAATTATTTTAAATTCTGTTTGTGAACCTGCATTTATTCCCCTACCCGCATCAGTGCCTCTTATATCATTATATTGTACTCCTATCTTGAAAGCCTTCTTAACAGGACTCCACTGCAATCTAAAATCTGCGCCGTTGTCAGTGTCCCCACCCCTACTGTCGGGAAGAAAAAAAGACTTAATTTTGTGCTATGAAAACAATCAAAGAGGCACTGAAAATAGAAAAACTTTTAGACTATTTTCCGTCCACTATTTGGGAACAACTCTCCCAAGAGTACCAAATAGACAAATATGTAAAAAAACTCACAGGAAAACAAGTTTGCCTCTTGCTCATGTATGCCATGCTCAAAGGCAAAACAGTGACACTAAGAACTTTGGAAGAATATTATGGGTCTTCCATTTTTCAAACCTACGCAGGGGTAGTTTCAGGGTCAAGCATAGACCATAGTTCCATCGCAGACCGCTTGGCAACTATGCAAGGGGAGTATGTCAAGGCATTATTTGCAAAAGTCAATCAAAAATTAGTAAGCCACTATCCCAGTCAGAAAATCAATGGGTATGAGTTAATACGCTTTGATTCTACCTTACTGAGTTTGTCCTCTAAATTGCTCAAACAAGACGAAAAGGGTGTCCCCACAAACAACTCCTACTATGCAAGTTAGTAAATATTCCTATTGTTGCCTAAGATTTACACTTTTACAAAAATACCTTTCCGATACATGAGCCAAAGCACTAAAAACCAAAAACTTATCCACACGAGCGCATACAGGAGAGAGGCATTATAGGTTTCGAAAAGTTGCAAACATACATTTTTGTAAAACCACCCTCCCGCGGCAATACTTTTTTCAGGGCTTTCTGCTATCTTGATAAAAGCAAGCGTTTTGGCAAGCAAGCCACTCATTACGAACACGATAAGCGCATTAACGCCATAGACTTCAAAGGGGAAACTCCATTTTTTGTAGCCTTTCACATCAATCAGGCAATAGCACATCGCCAAGCCACACATTGCCTGCCCCGAAGTAAAGAGGGCGTAGGAACTTGTCCAGATGGATTTGTTGATGGGGAAAAACCAATCCCACATATAGCCAACTATCACTAAACCAACTCCTTGTGAAAAAATTTGCACTAATTTTTGCGTGTCGTCTAAGGTTTTGTTTCTGATGATTAAGCCCACTCGAATCCCCAGCAGTGTATTTACCAAAGCTGTCATGGTGCTTAACAGCCCTTCGGGGTCGCGCATACGGTCTGCGCCAGCCCAGAGGTGGTCTTTGCCTATCAAGATTCGGTCGGTGTAGGACGCAAAATTGCCTTCGGGCGAGTCTATCATGCCCGCACCGTATTCAGGCACAGGAATTACCGTCATCACCAGCCAGTAGAGCAGGAGGCAAGCGACGGAAATCCAATCCAAATACTTGGTTTTTACATGGATAAATAGCAGAGAAGCAAATACATAGCAAAGCGCAATCCGCTGGAGAACGCCCATGATTCGCAGTTTGCCAAAGTCTTTGAGGGCAAGCTCTGGCTCGAAGACGACGAAGGGATATGCCGCTAAGAGTAAGCCCAATCCAAAAAGTTTTGCGCCACGAATCATTACTTTTTGAGTGAGTTGCCGCTGCGAAATGCCTTTTTCCAAAGGTGGCGCAAGAGCAAAAACAATGGAAACCCCTACAATAAAAAGGAAAAACGGAAAAACCAAGTCCGTAGGAGTCCAGCCATGCCATGCGGCGTGGGCAAGCGGAGGATAAATAAACTCCCAAGAGCCAGGGTTATTGACCAAAATCATGCCTGCGATGGTCATACCCCTGAAAACATCAAGAGAAAGTAAGCGTTTGGTTGTGGGTAAATTCATAGCGTATCATTTAGGAATTACTGAAATTTTCTAATGCGCCAATGAGTTTTTGAATGTCTGATTTTCGCAATAAAGAAATGCTAATAGGTTTATAATCAATAATTTGACTGTTTTGCCTAATGGAAAGCAAGAGTTCCTTGGTGAGTCCATAGTTATAATAAAGCAGTTCGTATTTTTTAAATTCATTTTTAGAAACTTCGATAAAACCGCCGTTTTCGTACCAAAAAACTTTATAGTATTTTATCAAAATCTTCCTTTCTGTAATTTCACAATAAAAATAAGCAGGTTTCATCAATAAAATAACGCCCATGCCAAGCAAAATCGTCCCCGAAAAGCCCATACGCATCGCGAAGGTAGGTCTGCCGAGTAGTTCATGGATTTCGCGCCAGTACAGCCCAACCAGTGCCATGACGAGTAAAAAAACACCCGCAAAAATATGAAACCGCTTGACGTTACTGAGGTTATTAATTTCCATAATTAGCCAAATTGAATGATTTGTATATCACAAAATATCATCTTAAAAGGTTACTTTTATTTTAAATACTAATTATTCCCATAGCCTCCGCTTCTCCCTTTTCTATTGCCACCTCTACTGCCTCTTTTGCCAATGCTAAAAGTCTTTCACTTTCACTACGCAAAGAAAAACTTGATTGTATCTTTTCAGATATATCTTGTTGAATAGACATAGGAAGAATGGGAACAAGAATATTTAAAAACTCATCTTTATTCATTGAAGTTAAAATAGTACCAGAACAAGCCTTTTTCATTAAACTTTGTGCTAATTCTGATTTCAAAAATACTAATAATGTTTCAGATGTAATATTTTTAGAATTGATAACATAAAAACCTGTTGAGCATAATGCTTTATCATAATTTTCAGTTATCAAGGCACATTTTGATAAAGAACCTTCAATAGATGAAATAATCACATCACCTTTATTTACTAAACGCCTTGCCCTTGTTGGTAAATCTTGCCCCAATTCTTGCATACAACCTGTTATTTCTCCTGATGAGCCAATATCTGAAAGTTCTATGTAGGAATAACTTACATTTTCTTTTGGTTGGAAGTTTGTATCAAATAAATTACATATTTCGTCTAACCTTTTACTTCCAAATATTTTTATTTTCTCCTCTAATCTCTCATATTTAGGCTGATAATATTCTGCATCAAGCCTACCCGTAGCCAAAAAAGAGGCAGAAAGATTTTTTATATTAGTATTTATTTTTTCAGAAGTTAGTAACTTTTCAAAATTATTAAGCCCTAATGCCTCTAAAAGTAGATTTTCCGCTGAGGTGTAAAGGCTTTTGCTTTGTTCTAATTTTGAATGGGCTTGGTTTACCAAATTTTCGATTTGATTGATAAAATGACTTTCTAAAATAGGAATTTCAAGTTGCTCAATTTGAGATAAAAAGACGTGCTGTTGAACACTGCCTCTTGCTTCTCTTTTTAAATAATTTTGTCCAAATTTAGTAAGTAAAAAACAATACAAGAAATAGGGGTTGATAAGCCAATTAGTATCAATTTTTGCAAGGTCTTGACTCGAATTGATTGGATAGTTCCAATTTTTTGAAGCAATAGCCACATCACCAATCGTTCCTGACATAGAGAGTAAAACCATCTCAGGCTTTATTTCTGATTTCCATAAAAGTTTATTAGCATTTTCACTAATAAAGATAACATTGTCAAAGTTAATAATACCTTTTTTCATATCAACACCACGAATAAAAGGAATACCACTTTCCAAATATTGAACTTCATTATTGAGAGAATAAGCACCAAAACTTTTTATGTCTTTACTTAAATTCTTTAATTTATCAAATTTTTTACTCCTAATGAGATTCTCATCTTGTAAAAATTTCTTTAAAAAATAATTACTATCAAATCTAAAAACCTCATTATTTGTCATAATATAACTCAATAAAACCTCGCTAATCTCCCGCCCTTCCAACAAACTATCATATAGTTTTTCATTGAAAGGGCTATTTACTTTCCCACAAAAGATAGTTTTTCTTTTTTAGCAAACTCCATAAAAGCCTCTGCTATGCCTTTGGGTGTGCTTTCTGTAAGTGTTATAAATTGCGAAAAAAGGTCGTGTTGTACGATTTCGTGTCCGTGTAAGTCTTTTAATTTTTGTCCTTGTGTATTTTTTCTATATATTTTATCGCCACTGTTATCTTTGCTAAGTTCTTGCATAGTGGCAAAAAAGATAGGATAATCTGCTACTTGTGGGCAATAGTTAGGACTATCTTTGTCATCATTCCATTTTTGGAGAAAAATAACACTTGTTTTGGTTCCTGTATGTGGTTTAAAAACGTTCCCGTGCAAACCTACTACTGCCAATATTCTGCACTCTTGGGCTAAATATTCACGTATTGCTTTGTCTGATGAGTTATTAAACCTGCCTTGTGGCAAAACTACTGCCATACGCCCTCCTTTTTTGAGGAAGTTAATATTTCGTTCTATAAAAAGCACATCACGCCCAAGTTTTTTATGGTATTTTCCGTCATCTTTCTTACCTACTTGCGGGTGCGTAATAATCATAGTTTCATCTTCTATATCCCCCGCAAATGGTGGATTAGCCATAAGTATATCAAACTCAAAAGAATGATTGTCGTCTTTTTTGGTGCGTAATTCTTCAAGTTTGGCAAAGCCTTCATTATAATTTTTGAGCCAATCTCTATTGGTAACGGTTTCGTTCCAGCGTGTATAATCAAGTGTATTCAGCAATAACACATTTGTTTTTCCATCACCTGCTATAATATTAAGTGTACGACCTATACGCACAGAACGCAAATCAAAATCAATAGCAAAAACTTTGTTTTGAACATATTGTATTTCTCTTTTTGTTCTTTTTTTAGTCGTAAGCAAATTAGGCATATTAGGATTTATCGTATTCCAAACGTGAAAAATGGTGTGCATAGGAAAGCCACAACTACCCGAAGCCGTATCTATCATAGTTTCGTGTTCTTGTGGATTAAGCATTTTTACACACATATCTATCACATAACGAGGCGTAAAATATTGACCTTTATCGCCTTTTTGTTCTTTATTTACAAGATGTTCAAAAGCATCATCTACTACTTCAAGGTTAGAGTTAAAAAGTTTTACATCTTGTAGATAAGATACACAAGTTTTGAGATGTGTAGGTGTGAGGTCAAATTTAGCATCTTCCGCAAATATACCTTTCCATTGTTTTCGAGCCTCATCAAAAAGTTTTTTGAGGCGGTTAAATGTGTCGGTTTCTGTGCCTGTATTCCTAAAATCTAATTTACGAAAATTGCTATCATCAATATTTTGAATATCTATGTTATTTGCTAAAAGTGCAGAAATAACATCTGCATTATCACTACTTGCATATTCATCATATAATTTTGTAAAAAGAAGTTTAAATATTTCCTCAAAGCCATCAACACCAGAGTTGGCAAGCACTACGTCCTCAAATTCAAGTATAATATCTTTGAGGGTTTTGGTTTTGAGTTTATCATTCAGCAATAGCGATTTCAACGTATATTTTACGTCCAGAACACTTGCTAATGTTTGAGAAAATTTAGGTAGATATGATAGTTTTTCTAAATACGTAACTTTACTTTTAGGGTGTTCTTGTTTAAAATAAAGCTCTGTTTCGTTGCCATTGCTCCACACGCCTATGCTTGCCCCCTCAAATTTGCAATAAGATTCTAATTGTTTTTTACCTTCGGAGAGTTTGGGTTGTTTGAGTTCTATAATAATATAAGGTTGTTTGGGTTTAGAAGGCTCAAACACAACAATATCAGCCCTTTTCGTACCAATGCCTGATTTTACGGAATATTCCAATTCTATCATATTTTTTGGATATTGATATTCATTGAGTAATTTATCCAAATATAGCTGCCTTACGATTTCCTCAGGCGTAAGTACGATTTCTTTATTACGAACAAGACAGCGTACTTTGTGAATATCTTTTCCTTTTTTGTCTTGGGAGGTCGTGATACGATTTTCTAATTCGTCAATTTGTGTTTGTGCGAATTGTGTAAGTTTGTAGTTAGAGTCTTTGAGGATTTCTTGGATTTTCATATTTTGTTTAGGGAAAATAGATTGTAAAAAACGAAATTACTTCTTTGTTTTTCTTTCTCCTAATAAAAATACAAAAAATACACGCCCCCTCTAAATCTCCCCCCTTTTTGGCAAAGACTTGAATGTAGAGGCTATTTTATTTTTTTGTTTTCAGAAAGGCAAGAAAAAGATTTTTTTCAGAAAACCGTCTATTCTTTATTTTTTTAGCCACTGAGTTTTTAATATTGTAGCGTCAAATGAGGTTATTTTCATTGCTTTGGGTGAAATAAATCAATTTGACAAATACCACAACAAACAACAGAAGATGAAAAAATATGAAATTCTCGTGATTGGAGGCGATGGCATTGGTGTAGAAGTAACGGCTTGGGGCAGGAAAGCCTTAGCAGAAATTGGCAATTTGTTTGGGCATCAATTTGCCTTTGATACGGCATTGCTTGGTCACGTAGCTATTGAGGCTACTGGTTCGCCACTGCCAGAGGATACCCTGAGCAAGGCGCGCAAGGCTGACGCGATTCTTTTTGGTGCGATAGGACACCCCAAATATGACAATAACCCTTCCCTGAAAGTGCGTCCCGAACAGGGCTTGCTTGGCTTGCGAAAAGCTCTGGGGCTTTATACCAACATTCGCCCTATCAAGCTATTTGATGAGCTGCTTAACGCATCGAGCATCAAGCCCGAAATCCTCAAAGGTGCTGATATTCTGTTTTTTAGAGAACTGACAGGCGATGTTTATTTTGGTGAAAAGACGCGCACAGATAATGGCAATACGGCATCTGACTTGATGATTTATTCCAAATACGAAGTGGAGCGCATTGCTCACAAGGCTTTTCAGGCGGCACAAAAGCGAAGAAAAATCCTTCATTCGATTGACAAGGCAAATGTGCTGGAATCTTCCCGCCTTTGGCGCGAAACAGTGAACGAAGTTTCTATTCAATACCCTGACGTACAGCTACATCACCAGTTTATAGATTCAGCAGCAATGCTTTTGATTAAAAGCCCGCGAATATTTGATGTGGTGCTGACGGGTAATCTTTTTGGCGATATTCTTACCGACGAAGCCTCGCAAATTGCTGGCTCGATGGGTATGCTTGCCTCTGCCTCGATAGGTGATAGCACAGGATTTTACGAGCCAATTCATGGCTCTGCGCCTGACATTGCGGGGAAGGGAATAGCCAATCCACTTGCGTCGATT
>JAAFJS010000091.1 GCA_013298985.1 Cytophagales bacterium | reverse complement strand
TGAAAAAGATAAAGCACCTTCTCTCCTTTTGCTTTTAGAGGCAAATTAAATTAGTGATGATTCTAATTGTATGATGACCTCCCCCCACCCCCTCCAAAGGGGGACAAAAGGCTGTTTTCCCCCTCTCTGAGGGGGTAGGGGGAGATGAAGTTTTGAGCATTCATACATTTGAAAGCACTATCACTAAATTTGATACAAAAGTAAAAAAAAATAGGAGATTTTGGCAAAAAAATAGCATTTAGGTTTTTTTAAGACTTAAACGCAGTTGCAGGTAAAATCTGCCCGCTTACTTCTCCAAAGCCCACGCGAATATTGTTTTTTTCGCAAAAACCCATCATAATTACAGTGTCGTAATCATTGATAAATTTTCTTTCTGTACCGTCGGGCATGGCGATAGGATTTGTTCCGCGCCAAGTCAGCTCGAGCATCGAGCCAAAGCTGTCCTTTTCCTTGCCGCTAATCGTGCCTGACGCACATACATCTCCCACGCGTAGATTACAACCATTTACGGTGTGATGCGCTAATTGCTGGCACATATTCCAGTACATATAGTTGAAATTGGTTTGGCAAACTTTTTTGGTTTCCCCATGTTGAGGTTTTATCATTACTTCCAACTGAATATCATAGTTTTTTAAGCCCTCAAATTTCAAATAATCCAATACGGCAGGTTCTTGGGTGGGCGTTTGGGTTCTAAAAATCTCCAATGCCTCCAAAGGAACTATCCATGCGGAGATGGACGAACCAAAATTTTTGCCTAAAAAGGGACCCAGCGGCACATATTCCCAAGACTGAATGTCGCGCGCCGACCAGTCGTTAAAAAGTGCCAATCCAAAAATATAATCTTCTGCTTCTGAGGTACTTACTCTTTCTCCCAATGCCGTTTCTTTACCAACTACAAAAGCAATTTCTAACTCAAAATCAAGCATCTGAGAGATTTTGAAAACAGGATTTTCTTGGTCGGCAGGCTTCACTTGCCCCCAAGGGCGGTGAATTGGTGTGCCAGAAACCACGATGGAAGATGCACGCCCATGATAACCTACGGGAAGGTGCTTCCAGTTGGGCAGGAGGGCATTCGCGGGGTCGCGAAACATCTTGCCAACATTGGTGGCGTGTTCTTCACTCGAATAAAAATCTGTATAATCGCCAATGTGGACAGGGAGGTGCATATTGGCATTTTCCACTTTGACTAATACCTTATCTGCCTGATTTTTAAGCGATTCGTTGCCTCTGAGCAAGAGTGAAGTCAGTCTATTTCGTACTTGGGAATGAATATTTTTTCCCAAAATGATAAAGTCGTTTAATACATTTTTTTGAAAAACATTTTTGTCAAAGGCAATATCATCAAAAAAACCTAATTCGCTAACTGCCTTCAAATCAATAACATAATCGCCAATTCTTACTCCAACGCGTGCTTTTTCTGCTGTTTGGGTTGCTTTTGCAGTGGTTTGTGTCCCCACCAACCACTCGCTAAAAATGCCATAAGGCAGGTTATAGATACTAAAATCGGAATTTGGGGGAATTTCAACCCAAGAAGTTAGTTTTTCCATGAATTTAAGCCCCCCAGTGCGATATTTCTTGAATTTTTTTATCTACTTCTGCCTTGCGCGCAGGCTCGCAGGGGTAGCCAAAGAAGCAATTATCCTTGATTTTATCTTCGACCAGTTTAGGCACCATTTTCTCCCAGCCTTCTTCCCCTGACTTAATCATTGCCAATACATTATCAGAAATGATATGCGAAATGGTCATGTCATTGGTGGTGATGTCTTGGATTTTGTCATTAAAAAGTAAAAACTGGAACAAATGATGCAGTTTTTCTGACAAACGGAAGTTTTTACAGCAGTAAAAGGTATTTAGTTCTTTCAAAAAGAAAGGATAAACATATATTTTTACGTTTTGGGCAAAAAGTTTACTGAAAGATTCCAAAATTCCACCATGCAGGGCGGTGTAATATTTTTCATCAAAAATACTTTGTAAATTATAGACACCCAGCACGATACCTATTTTTTTTCTGGTCTGCCGCGACATGTAATCTACCAATTTGTGGTATTCGTGGTAGTTAGAAATCATCACCGTCTGCCCCATAGAGCAGAGAATATCTACGCGGTCTAAGAAATCTTTTTCGTCTATATCGCCCCCACCAGTTTTCAAATCGTGCAAGGTCAGTTCGGCAACAGTCAGGTATTTGTCATTCTCCACGTCTTTTTCTTGGCGAAACATCTCTTCTCCGCATTTGAGCATATCTACATTGACGTGGGTTACAGGGCGAAATCTACCGCGCAATAGCAATACATCGCGTTTGTAGAAAATATCGGAGGCTTGTAGCACATTGCCATCTGCGCCAAAAAGGGAGGCATCAGCCAATCCATTTTTGACCAGTTGCAGGCTAAGTAAGCGGTTATCTACATGGTCAAAATTATGCCCTGAAAGCCTGAACATATCTACCTCAATGCGGTCGCGAGAAAGCCCGTCCATCAGTGAGATAAGCATTTTTTCGGGGTTATGGTGGTAGTGATAGCAGGCATACATCAGGTTTACACCCAGCGTACCAACGGCTTGCTGTTGCTCAACGGCATCATTGTCGTAGAGTTTGACGTGGATAACTGCGTCATTCGTAGGCGATTGGGGTGAAAGCTGAAATCTAAGCCCAATCCACCCATGACCCTGATTGGTTTTTTTGAAGTTGATAGTGGCAATCGTATCTGCAAAAGCAAAAAAGGTGGTGTTTTCACCGCGTGAATCGCCTAAACGTTCTTCCAATAGCTTGTATTCGTGGGAAAACATCTTGGTCAGGCGCGACTCGACCACGTACCTGCCGCTTGCTTCTTCGCCATAGATGGCATTGCTGAAAGTCATATCATAGGCTGACATGGTTTTGGCAATCGTGCCTGAAGCACCACCTGCCTTAAAGAAAATGGCGGCAACTTCCTGCCCTGCACCTATCTCGGCAAAAGAACCATAAATACTGTGGTCTAAGTTAATTTTTAATGCTTTTTGTTTGGTACTCAAATAATATTCGTCAAGCATTGTTTTCGTGGTTTTGAAAACCGTTTATTGGTCTAAAAATGATGATATTTTGATGTTGAAGGGAGTGAGTTTGCGTATTTATCAAGGTCAAAAATACAAAAATTTTAGTAATCTGGACTATTTTTCATATTAATTTTCCTGCTGTATGAGTTTTTGTAGTAATCTCATACAACAGTGTTTTAAAAACTTTGGATTTAAAAAAATAAGTATTGGCGAATATTTTGGCGAACAAAAAGCCCAGCGATTGTGGACAATATTTTTTTACGAATACTTTGTGGCTATTTTGGTTAATTTTAATAACAATCATATTATCTTTGACATTATAAAAAAATAAAATACTATGAAAATGAAAAATATTTCTCGACGCAATTTCTTATTGGATTCTTCCAAACTTGCTGCTACGATTGGCTTGATGAATGTGCCTGTGGCAGAGAGTTTTGCAAGTAAAAAACGAGTATCTGCCAATGACAAGGTACAGATTGCTTGCATAGGCATACGTGGCGTAAATTGGGCTAACCTGATGTCCCACAATAAGTTAGCTGAGGCTGAATGTATTGCCTTTTGTGATGTAGATGACAATGTGATGAAGCAAAAAACAGGCGATTTTGAGAAGCTGACAGGAAAAAAAGTGCAGGCTTATACGGACTACCGTAAGTTGCTGGAAAACAAGGATATAGATGCAGTTCTGATAGGTACGCCTGACCACTGGCACGCTATCCAAATGATAGAGGCGTGCAGCGCGGGCAAAGATGTATATGTAGAAAAGCCCATTTCCTGCACGATTGAGGAGTCCTTGGCAATGGTCAAGGCTACGCAAAGGTACGGCAGAGTGGTGCAAGTAGGTCAGCAACAGCGCAGTAACCCACAATGGCAAGCAGTGATGGACTATGTGAAGTCTGGGAAGTTAGGTAAAATCAGAAATATAAAGTGCTGGATTGCGAATGGTAACAGGGGCGAACTTCCGCCTATGCCAGAGGAAGCAGTTCCTTCGGGCGTAAACTATGATATGTGGCTCGGACCCGCACCAATGCGCCCTTTCCACAAGCATCGCTTTCATGGTTCATTCCGATTTTTTTGGGATTATGCTGGGGGCTTGATGACGGACTGGGGCGTGCATTTGCTCGACATTGCATTTGGGGCGATGAACGTCAAAACGCCAAAGTCTGTGGTAGCATCAGGGGGAAAGTTTGCCTATCCTAATGATATGATGGAAACGCCTGATACTATGATGACTATCTACGAATTTGACAACTTTTTGGTGAGCTGGGAGCATACTTTTGGTACGTACAAAGGGCTATTTGACAAGCACCATGGCGTTGCTTTTTATGGTGAAAATGGGTACTTGGTGGCAGATAGAAGCGGGTGGCAGATTTTCCCCGAAGTAGATGATAAAAGTACAGATTTGACAAAAAAATACAAAGTAGAGGTGCTACCTTTCCAGAAGATTACCGCAGATGACCGCGACCTCCACGCCGCAAACTTTATTCAGTGCATCAAAACACGCCAAAAACCTATCTGTGATATAGAAATTGGGGCAGGTATCGCCATCAATTCGCACTTGGGCAATATTGCGTACCGTTTGGGCAGAAAAGTGTATTGGGACGCGGCGACTAATTCTTTCCCCAAAGATGCAGAAGCTCAGGCTCTTACCAAGCGTACTTACAGGAAGCCTTGGGCATTGCCAAGTGTATAATTTGATAGAAATTAGTTCTTTTAGATTGCTTAAGAGTAAAAAAACTAAAAAGAATCAAACTCGCGAAGGGTTTGATTCTTTTGGTTTCAAAAAATCTGAATGTCAAACTTTTTTTCCCAAACTGCCTTCGGTGCAAGGCTGACAATGCCTTTTTTGAGGCTAATGTCCGTGTAACCTGTGGGCGCGTCGGGGATTCCTGCCCAAGGCTCAATGCACACATAAGGCGCGCCTGGCTTTGCCCACAAGCCCAAATAGGGAAATTCGCTGATATTTACCTTGACATGGTAAAGGTCGGCTTTGTTTTTGATAAATATATTTTCCGACTGCAAATCGCCAAAAACCAGTGCATCTTGGGCAAAAGTATCCGCTTTGATGGGAATTATTTTTTCATTGTCCAAATACAATTCATGGGCTTCCAAAAAACCTGTACCATCTACCAAACGACTTATTTTTTCAGGTTTCTCAAATTCGAGGTAATAATCTTCTATTGTTTCACCCTCAAAAACCGCCAAATTAAAGGCGGGGTGTCCACCTACGGAAAAATATAGGATTTCTTCGTTTGGGTTTTCGACCTTAAAACTGTGAAAAAGTATATTGTTTTCCAAGCGATAAGTGATAAATAGCTGAAAATGAAAAGGGTACTGTTTCAGCGTTTCAGGCGTTTCTTTGAGCAAAAAAGTAAGGCTTTCGCTTGTTTTTTCCACCAATTCGAATTCCATTTTTCTGGCAAAACCATGCTTGGCAAGCGTGTAGGACTTTCCATGATGCCAAAACTGGTCGCTCGCGAGCGCGCAGACGACAGGAAAAAGATTGTATGCCTGCCCCGCCCAGATTTGTGGATTGCCCTGCCAGAGATATTCCAACTGCTGCTGCAAATGAAAAAGTCCTGTCATTTCCGCGCCCAAACGCTTGACAGAGAGGCGCAAAAGGTCATTTTGGATTGAATAAATCATCTATCTTTTGTTTATTTGAGTTCTCTATTTATCAAAAAAATAAAACAAAAATACCCAAAAAAAAATATTTTTTGGGTATTAGCTTTTTGCAAAAAAACTCAAAGTTTAAAAGAATACTCAAACAAATTTTGAGAAGAAATTTGAGGTATTTAGGCTTGCTTGATAAACTGTATGTTGAGTAACAATTTGACCTCATCACTCACCACGATACTACCAGCCTCAGTTACTGCCGACCACGCCAAGCCAAACTCTTTGCGACTGATTTTGCCCACAGCCTCAAAACCCACCTTCGTCTGTCCATAAGGGTCAGTGGCTACCCCACCCAGTTCCACCGCCAACGCTACAGGTTGAGTAGTTTCGCGTATGGTCAAATTTCCATTCAAAACGTAATTATTACCACCTTTTTTTTCCATACTCGTCCCTACGAATGAGAGCATTGGATACTTTTCAGCATTGAAGAAATCGTCAGACTTCAAATGTCCGTCGCGCTGTTCGTTGTTGGTGTTGATGCTGTTGATGTCCGCCGTAAAATTTACTTTGGCATCTGTAAAATCTTCCTTATCTGCCTCTAAATCAGCAGAAAACTTATTAAAATTACCTGTTACCGTAGAGATAACCAAGTGCTTTACCTTGAACTGCACTTCAGAGTGCATCGTGTCAATAATCCATTTTGCCATAATTTTTTGAAATTTTTTTGTTTTACTGATTATTTTGAAACTTAACTGAGTGCAAAGGTATATATAAATGTTTAAACAACAAATGTTTTAACGTTTATTTTTATAAATATTCTTTTAATTCTAAAATTTCCAATCTATCAAGAATTGAGGCGATAAAACTTATAAATACGCTATTTTGAATCTCAGTATGTCAAACTTTCTCGAAGAGTTTGATAATCTGGTTTTTGCATGAAGTCAAGAAAATAAAAAGCGCATTAGCATAATTTTTTCATAAGTTTGTCCCAAAAATCAGACTTGCTATGTCCATGCTTCATCATTTTTGGCGCACCTATTTCAACAATGGTTGGCTTTTGACTGCCTTGCTCATTTCTTTGGTCGTCAGCGCGCCCATGTTTTACATTGCTTTCCAGCTTTTTAGCCCTGCAACTGAGGTATGGAATCATATAGTAGAATCATTACTCCTTGATTATGTGATGAGTACAATCAAACTTTGCGCGGGTGTTGCTTTTTTTACTTTGCTTTGGGGCTTGCCTTCTGCGTGGTTTGTTAGCACTTGCGAATTTCCATTGCGGCGATTGCTTTCTTGGGCATTGGTCTTGCCGCTTGCTATCCCGACCTACATCAATGCAGCCGTTTACAAGGCAATTTTTGGCTCGCAAGTGATGAATCTGTACGGCGCAATCGTGGTGTTAAGTACCGTTTTGTATCCTTATATTTACCTGATTTCCAGAAACATATTCGAGCGACAATCGCAGTCCATCATGGAAGTAGCAGAGATGCTGGGCAAAAACAGGTGGCAGTCTTTTTTTAGTTTAGCCTTGCCTTTGGCGCGCCCTGCGGTCTTTGGGGGACTTTTTTTGGTGATGATGGAGGTGCTAAACGAATACGGTGCCGTCAAATATTATGGCATCAATACCTTCACCAAAGGCATTTTTAGGGCGTGGTTTTCTTTCAATGACGTGGGCGCGGCGGTCAGGCTTTCTGCCTTGCTGATGGTTTTTGTGTTTGCATTTGTAGGCATAGAATATTGGCAGAGAAAACAGCAAAAGTTCCATGATGCCGCTTTTTCACCCAAACCTATCCAAAGAAAAAAGCTAAAAGGCATCAAATCTTGGCTTGTTTTTTTAGTCTGTTTTCTGCCTGTTTTATTAGGTTTCTTATTACCTATCAGTCAGTTAGCATACTGGGCAAGCGTAGCTTGGGCAGAAACCAATTTATCAAATATTTTCCAACTCATGGGGAATTCCTCACTGATTGCATTGCTGAGTGCGCTGGTTGTATCTTTTTTTGCAGTCCTTTTGCATTATGCTGTTCGCATTAGTAATCAGACAGTTACAAAGTTTTTCTCACAAATTGCTAACTTGGGTTATGCTATTCCTGGTGCAGTGATTGCGATTGGGAGTATGGTAACTTTGATTTCTTTTGACCATTTCTTGAGCAGTCTGATTGCTCAAAAGCAAACTTTGTGGCTCAATGCCACCTTGTTTGGCTTGACTTATGCGTATTTAGTGCGGTTTTTGGCGGTAGGCGCAAACCCAATAGAAACAGGCTGGCAAAAAATAGGCAAAAACATCGACTACGCCGCCCAGATGAGTGGAAAAAGACGCATAACGAGCTTATTTTCAGTACATTTGCCCATGATGAGAGGTAGCATTGCGATTTGCCTGCTCTTGGTTTTTGTGGATACACTCAAAGAACTCCCTTTGACCTTGATTTTGCGCCCCTTCAACTTCGATACGCTGGCAACCAAAACCTTTGAACTGGCTGATGATGAACGCTTTGCGTCGGCAGGCATTACGGCACTCCTCATGGTAGGTGTAGGGCTGATTCCTACTATTTTGCTGAACAACTTGGTGAAAAGAAAGTGATTTTTGGGCTTGCCTTTGTTTTGATGTAAATTTTATTATTTTTGTTAAAACATAATTTTAACTACTAAAATGTATTTACTCGATTTAGACAATATACACAAATCTTTTGGTGCGGTCAAGGCACTCAAAGGCGTAACACTGAAAGTAAAAGCAGGCGAAGTTCACGCGCTCATTGGTGAAAATGGGGCTGGCAAAAGTACGCTAATGAAGGTGCTAAGTGGCGCGCATACACCTGACAGTGGACAAATCATGTTTCTGGGCAGTAGCTATCAGCCTCAAAATCCGTCAGATAGCAGAAAAGCAGGTATTGCCATGATTTACCAAGAGCTTACACTTGCACCTCACCTGACCGTAGCCGAAAATATCATGCTGGGCATAGAAACTGTGCGGTTTGGTATGGTAAAAAATAGCAAAGAAAAGGTAAAGCAAGCACTCGCTTTGTTAGGGCAAGACATTCAGCCTGACATGATTACACGAAATCTGAGCATTGGCAAGCAACAGTTGGTAGAGATTGCGCGGGCATTGGTTTCTGAGGCAAAGGTGGTCATCATGGACGAGCCAACCAGTTCGCTGTCTGCCGAAGACACCAAATCACTTTTCAAAGTCATTCAAACACTTAAAAATCAAGGCATTGCCGTCATTTATATCAGCCACTTTCTCGAGGAGGTCAAAGAAATTTCTGATAATTTCACCATACTGCGCGATGGAGAAACGGTCGCCACAGGTGAAATGAAGAACGTTACTATTCCTCAAATCATCAGAAATATGGTTGGGCGTTCTGTAGATGAGCTATACCCAAGTATTCCACACCAAACGGGCGAAATAGCACTGGAAGTCAATCAGTTAGGCAATAAGCTGATTCCAAAAAATGTAAGTTTTTCGCTGCGAAAAGGCGAGATTTTGGGCTTGGCGGGCTTGGTAGGCGCGGGCAGGTCAGAAACCATACGTGCTATTTTTGGCTTGGACAAAGCCCGACATGGAACGGTCAAAATCAATGGAAAAACGGATTTGAAGGCATTTTATCTTTCTCCTGACAGCGCGCTGGCGAACGGGCTGGACTTGCTGAGTGAGAATCGCAAAGAGGAAGGATTGGCGTTGAACCTGCCCATTTATCAGAATTTGACGCTTTCTGCCTTAAAAAAATACACCAAGTTTGGGTTTTTGAACCTCAAAAAAGAATATGAAAGTGCAAAAGTTTGGGCAGAAAAACTCAATACCAAATCTGAAAATGTAGGAAAACCAATGACTACGCTTTCTGGTGGCAACCAACAAAAAGTTTGCTTGGCGCGCTTGCTTCACCACGAAAGCGACGTTTTGTTTCTCGACGAACCCACGCGCGGCATTGATGTAGGCAGTAAGTCAGAGATTTACAGGCTGATACAGGAACTGGCAGTGCAGGGCAAGGCTATCATAGTGGTCAGCTCGTACCTGCCCGAACTGTTTGGTGTATGCGATACGCTGGCGGTCATGCACCGAGGCGAAATGTCTGCGGTACGAAAAATTGGCGCATGGACAGAGGAAGAAGTCATGTCTTTCGCCACTTCGGGGCAGTGAAAAGTAGATGTGTAAAATTAATTTAGATTATGATTATTATTATTATTATGTAAAATATTGGTTATCAAATATTTATACTAATCCATAATTTATAACTTATAATTTCTAACTAATCCATCTTATTTTTCGTACTTTTGTCAAAACCAAAATTGTAAACCACTTTGAGCTATGAAAACATACCTTTTTGCCTTCCTGTTGCTTTGTGTAGCCTCTCCAATGCTTCACGCACAAAGTGTAACTCCAGATTCTACCAAATCTTATACTCGCATAGAAGACGCACTCAAAGACCCTGACAAAGTTTATAGACTTGATTTGAGCAATCAACTGTTTAAAACTTTCCCAATGGAGATTGTCCGTTTTAAGAATTTGCAGTATTTAAGTCTTAGAAATGACCATTTTGGCAATATTCCGAAGGAAATCTCCACACTCAAAAATCTTAAAGTATTGGATTTGAGTGGGAATGATTTTAGTATTTTACCCAAAGAATTTACCGAACTCAATAATTTGGAGGAATTGTACCTTAACCAAGACAAAAACCTCAATTTGAATTTGGATTTTCGTCTTTTGGGCAAATTGCCAAAGCTAAGAATCTTGCATTTGGAAAATGACGGACTGAAAAAACTGCCTAAAAGTATTGTGAACCTCACACATCTTGAAAAACTATACTTGAATAATAATAATTTCAAAGCAGTTCCCTCTGTACTCAAAAATATCAAATCGTTGCAATACATTGATTTAAAGGATAATAAATACCCAATCACCCCCAAAATTTTGCAAGAATTTGGTGTAAAAATTAATTTTTAAAGCCTTGTGATGTTTCCAATTTAGGTCGTGATTAATACTCCAAATCCAAAAATAACTGACCCAAAGTCAAATATTGTCAAATAGATTTATTACATTTGTATATAAAACAAGGATAGCCTTATTTTTTGCTAATGCTCTTATTTTTTGCACTTGTTTTTGTTTTTTGTTTATTCTTTTTATAATATAGTAGCATAAAGCATAAACAAAAAATTATTTTTTTAGTTTTATATTTATATACCCTACTCTTCTTTGTATCTATGCCCTCTTTTGCCTCAATAAATACAAGGCACATTTTTTTGTATCATTTTTAAATTTTAGTGCGTATGTCAAATCAAAAATATTTGAGTTCTATCAACAAGGCGGTAGCAAATTCTGCTCATTTCTACTTTGTATGCCTCGATTTGAGTGGAAACTATACCTTTGTAAATCAGCACTTTGCCACAGAGTATGACTTTCAGGCAACAGGTATTATTGGCTCACCTTTTACCCACACTAACCACAAAGAAGACATAGAAAAATGCCATGAAACCATTTGCGAATGTGTGCTTTGCCCCGAAAAAGTTTTTTCACTTCAGCTCCGCAAGATGGATATTGATGGTGATTTTCATTACGTAGATTGGGAGTTTTCGGGAATTACTGATGAATATGAGGACGTGATTGGTGTTCAGGCAGTGGGCTATGATGTTAGCGAGGCAGTCCAAGCCAAATTAGAATTAGAAAGGTTAAAACACGCTACACTAAATTTTGATACTATTATTTTTAATACTAATGATGTTTATGTGTGTTTAGATGTAGGAATGAACATTGTTTCGTTTAACCAAAAAGCACGCGACAAAGTAAAAAAGATAACAGGGAAAAATTTGCAAATTGGCGATAATTTCCTGCCTTACGACCAAGACCGAGGCAGGTTTATCGAGTATTTTACGGAGGCACTGGAAGGCAGCTATGTATGCCAAGAGCATGAAACGACACTACTTACGGGCGAAAAGATGTGGTACGAAAGACGTTATTATCCAATTTATGACAAAAAAAATACGCGTATCGGTGTGGCGTTCAATTCTATAGATATTACGCAAAGGAAAAAAAATGAGCTACAAATCGTAAAACAAAACCAACAACTTCGCGAGATTGCTCATTTGCAGTCGCATTTGGTGCGCCGCCCAGTGGCAAACTTATTGGGTATTCTGGAAATCATGGCTACGGACGAGCTTTCAGCAGAAAATAACCAGCTCATTCAGCTTCTGAAGCAAAGCGTCAGTGAATTAGACCAAGTAATTCACGCGGTGGTGGGCAAGGCAAATGAAAATTTTTATCAACCAATGATGATGGTGAGTGAAAATGAATTTCAGCTTGGTAAATCGGCTCAGACGGTTAGGTTAGCTTCGTAGCTCATGGAGGGCGAGCCAAGCCATCAAGCCTGCGCCAATTTCTAATGCTGACTCATCAATGTCAAAAGTAGGAGTATGAACGCCTGAAATAATGCCTCTTGCCTCATTGCGCGTACCGAGTCGGTAAAAACACGCGTCAATCTGCTGGGAATAAAACGCAAAATCTTCGCCTGCCATCCACAAATCCAAGTCAATGACATTTTCCTGCCCCATAAACTCAGTGGCGGCTTTTCTGAGTCTTTTGGTCAATTTGGGTTCATTCACCAAAAAAGGATAGCCTCTCAAAATCTGGAAATCACAACTTCCGCCCATGCTCTCGGCAATTCCCTCGGCGATTTTTTTCATACGCGCATGAGCAATGGCGCGCCACTCCTCGTTCATGGTTCGGAAAGTACCTTCCATGCTTACCTCGTTGGGAATCACGTTGGTAGCACCATTAGCGATGACCTTACCAATAGAAAGTACGGCTGGAATTTTGGGTGAAAAATTGCGGCTCACCACCTGCTGAAGCGCGATAATGATATGCGAAGCAATCAGCACAGGGTCTATGAGGGTTTCGGGCATGGCGGCGTGTCCTCCTTTGCCTTTGACAGTGATAAACAGTTCGTCAGTGCTTGCCATATACATTCCCTCCCGAAAACCAATCTTACCCGCAGGAATTTGGGGCGCAACGTGCTGACCAATAATGCTTTGTGGCGCAGGATTTTGTAATACTCCATCTTTTATCATTATCGAAGCACCACCAGGGGCTTTTTCTTCGGCAGGCTGGAAAATGAGTTTGATTGTTCCTTCAAATTTATCTTTTAACTGGTTGATAATGTGCGCCGTACCAAGCAGAGAAGCAGTGTGTGCATCATGCCCGCACGCGTGCATTACGCCCAGGTGCTGAGATTTATAAGAAACTTCATTTGCCTCCAAAATAGGTAATGCGTCCATGTCGGCTCGGAGGGCAACGGTCTTACTTTGAGGATTTTTGCCTTCAATCAGAGCTACTACGCCCGTTTCCGCCATAGTTTGCGGGGAAAGTCCTAACTTTTTGAGTTCCTCTGCTACAAATTTTGCTGTATTGTATTCCTGAAAAGAAAGTTCAGGAAAGGAATGTAGATGTCTGCGATTACTCACTATTTGACTGGCAGACTCTTTTGCTAAATTTCGTATTTCGTTTATCATGGTTTTTTGTGCGAGGCTAATTTACTTTTGATACGGAATAAAAATCATATTTCCCATTTTAATCACAGGGTTAAAATCCTTGATGAGTATGGAATCAGCGGCATTATTGTAGTATTTTTTGGCAATACTGCTTGCTGATTCGGCTTTGCGAACAAAATGCGTGCCTTTGACAGGGATAATAAACCAATTATCCTCATCTACTTCACTCATTTTGATAGCTTTAGCATTGGGAATATTAAATTTTTTGGCAATTTCTTCTATGCTATATTTTTGCCCTTTGTCTTTGAAAAGTCCGTACACGCGGAAGTTATCAATCACTTTGGCATCAAAAACCTTCTCGCCTACCATTTTGGCATACACTGAATCTTGTTTTCTGTAAAACTCTAATTTGGACTTTAAGGTAATATTTTCTTGGCGCAGAGGCTCTACCGTTGCTTCTGCTTCTTTTATTTTTTGTGTCCAAACAGACTTGCTACTGAGGAACAAAAAAACAACAAAAAGCGACAAAAAGAATACACTCAGCGCGGTGATAAGTGTAGTTTTAGAAAAAGTGATGTTTTCTATTTTGTGTGTTGTTTCTTCTGCCATGATTCAATATTAATCAATTTTATATGGAATATAATTTGTATTTATGGTCAAGTATTCTTTTTTTTTGAAATCCAAAACTCATGGTCTTTGTCAAGAAAAACGATATGAAAAATATTGTCTTCAAAATGTCCAATCATACATTCTTTACCCTGAATGTGCATAGAACACCAAACTACATCTGGTAAAACGTGTTTGGGGTGTTCGAATGAAGAATTTGGTGGAAAATCAACTTTTGAATATTGTTTTATTATTTGTTGATTAGTTGCCTGAATCCTTGTAAGTTGGCAAATTTCTCTCAATTTATTAATTGCCAACGCTAAAATTTTTTCTTCTTCCCATTCCTCAAAATTTTGTCCTTGATTTCTATCAAAATCTCTGAAACTCAAAACAATAAGCGGTTCTTTTTTCCCTTCTTTTATTTCAACACCTTTTAGCTCTCTTTTATAAGCTGGGGTTTTCTTTTCTTTGAATTTATCTTGCTTCCCCATATAAAAGTTGGTTGAGTTTTAAGTCTATATCAAAGTAAGGAATTGCCCCATACTTTCCTTCAAGATAATTTTTGTCGAATGCAGATTTATTTCTAACCTTGTCCGTTTTAAAGTCAGCCAATGAAATTAGTTCAGATGCCCCAAACTGATTTTTTTCTACAAACCAAATTTGGTCGCGCCTAAAAGTTTCTTTATTCAAAAGCATCGTATCGTGAACTACACATATTAATTGTGCTTTGTGCAGATTATATTTATGAAAAAAATCAATCAGTCGTAAGGTCAAATGACTATGAAGCCTTGAATCTAACTCATCTATAATTAAGACTTTGCCGTTTTTGAGTGTGTCATACCAAGGTCCCAGCAAATAAAGTAATTTTTTTGTCCCTTCTGATTCTTGCTTATCAAAGTTGAAAGGAATAGCATCTATAAAAACATTATTCTCATCATATCTTCTATGATAAGTGATAAGTTGGTCTCTTTTGGGCTGTTTGGACTGTATTTTATGAATACTTGTTAAAAGATTAATAATTTCTTCATCTTTTTCTTTCTCTTTCAATGTTTCTAAATCAATCTCATTTACATCTTCTTCGGTGGTGGAAAGGTTTGAAATTTCAAGATATTTTATAAAATGTAATACCCAATTAAAGAAATTTTTATCTGATTTTAATTTGTCAATCGTATATCTTTTATGTAATCTATCATGAATACCATTGATAATATTAATTTTTTTAAACCATTCAATAATATTTGAAGAAGTTTCTTTACCAAATGTGGCAAGCATTGACAAGAAAAGTACACTTTCTTTAACATCTTCCTCTTTTCCTACACCTTCTTTGAAAGCAGATTTATTAACTTCTATCTTTTGAAAATCTCTTTTGAATAGGTAAACTTCTTTGCTTGTAGTATGATAAAGCCATTCAGCTACAACTTTGTTATAGTCGATTTCAAAACCATATCTATATTTTGTATCATTATGTATAAAGGAAATTTCAAAAAAAGTAGAGGCTGTTTCTGTCTTGGAGTTGAGTGCAAATTTCTCTAACGGAAATTTTTTATCGTTATTTTCCAATAAGGCATCTCGAAACGAATTTAAAATAATTTGTTTCATAAAGCCCATTGCTTCCAAAAGATTACTTTTTCCACTTGCATTGTTTCCATAAACAATGGCAGATTTTAGTAAGTTCAAATTTTTATCTATAAGGATTGTATGTGTGTCTTGATATTCCTTAAATGATTTGGCTTTAATCATTGAAAGTGTTGTCAAGTCTTTGAAAGACAAGAAATTCTCAACTTTGAATTCTATAATCATTCCCTTTTTTAGTTTAGGCTGTAAATATACAACAAAAACAATAATCTGCAAAAAAAAAGCAAATTATCGTTTTTGACAATCGCTTTTTTATGGCTATTTTAACTTAATAATTATAAAAAAATTGGCTACACAAAGCCCGAAAATGATTATCATGCACAAATCTTTATGTTGGGATACCTTCCATCAGCTTGGCGGCATTGTCAGCAATGCGTAATTGCTCTATAAAATCGCTGATGTTACCGTCCATTACGGCGGTAAGGTTATAGACAGTATAGCCGATTCGGTGGTCAGTAACGCGACTTTGTGGATAGTTATAGGTGCGAATCTTGTCAGAACGGTCGCCACTACCCACCATTGATTTGCGCTGTGCCTCTATGTCTTTATTGACTCTGGCGTATTCGAGTTCGTAGAGCTTGGTTCTGAGCATTTGCATGGCGCGCTCGCGATTGCCAAGTTGCGAACGTTCCACTTGACAAATCACCACAATTCCCGTAGGCTTGTGGGTGAGCTGCACTTTGGTTTCTACCTTGTTTACGTTCTGACCGCCCGCGCCGCCCGAACGCGAAGTCTGTAATTCTATGTCGCCAGGATTGATTTCTACATCGACCTCCTCAGCTTCGGGAAGAATGGCTACGCTGGCGGCGGAGGTATGTACGCGACCTTGCGTTTCTGTATCTGGCACACGCTGCACGCGATGCACGCCCGACTCGAACTTCATCATCGCAAAAACATCTTCGCCCATTAGTGAGCAAACCACTTCTTTGTATCCACCTGCCGTACCTTCGGCAGCGTCCATGACCTCAAATTTCCAATTCATCTTTTCTGCAAAACGCTGATACATACGCAACAAATCGCCCGCAAAAATAGACGCTTCGTCGCCACCCGCGCCCGCACGAATCTCCAAAATCACATTGCGCGAATCATTTGGGTCTTTGGGAATGAGCATTTCTTTGAGTTGCTTTTCCAAGTCCTCTTCCTGTGGGGCAAGTGCTTCCAACTCCTCTTTTGCCATTTCTCTAAAATCAGGGTCTTTTTCTACTTTTAAGACCTCTTTTGCACTCTCGATATTGCCCAAAATAGCGGCGTACTCATCATATTTTCGAACGATTTTCCCCAAATCTTTATATTCTTTGTTCAGCTTTGCATAATATTTCATGTCTGCCATTGCCTCTGGCGAAATAATCAGTGCGCTTATTTCCTCAAATCGTCTTTTTATTTCCTCTAATTTTTCTATCATGGTTTTTTAACTTTACTTTCATTAAAAGTTTGCAAAGTTATAAAAAGTTTTAGGTAATAAAAATAGTATTTGCTTTTAAATCAGCTATTCAGGGGGTACATTCTCCTGATTTTGTTGATGAGGTAGAGTTTTTGTGCCGTAAAACTTTTGGGGTGCATCTGGTCAAAAAGCATTTCGAACTCCGTATAGCGCGCAGGTGCTGCATTTTTGAATTGCTCTGGACTTATTTTTTTATCTTTCAAATATTTTTCAAACTCATTCATTTTCAGGTACTTAAATAAAATAAATTACACACCAAAAATGTGAAAACTGCTTATTTCTTTACTTTTTTATCGCTAAACCCCGCTTTGACAGAAAATACGTGAGAAAAAGTAGTTGGATTGTCCGCAGAGCCGCGAATGGCGTTGGTCAGGGCGTAGTCGATAGTAAAATTTTTGATATTAAAGCCCAATCCAAAGCTGGGCTGCGTTTGCGTATAAATCGTTTTGTCAAAGTTTTCCAAGCGTTGGAAGTTGCCAATTCCGCCTCGCAAAAATATGGTTTTCTTATAGTTTAGCTCCATACCTGCCTGAAAATCACCAGAAAGCAAGTTGGTTTGTATCCATGTATTTCGTTTGCCATCAAAGGTAAAAGTAAAGCCTGCTGTTAGCAATGCGCCCATATTTTCACCAAAATCTACTTCGCGTGCTGCCTCTACAATCATGCGCGGCAAGGTCAGCTCAATCGAATTGTTAGGGATTTCGTTACCCGTTTTGGAGAAGATGTCGACCACCGTTTCGGAATTGTAGTTCCAAACGTTGAAGGTCGTAGTTACATCGCGAGCGATAGCTCCCAGCTTCCATTTTTTGTATTCGTACTGCGCCGCGATGTCAAAACCCACCCCCCACGCGTTACCAAAAACGCCCACAGTGCGGTGTAGCACTTTGGCATTTGCGCCCAAAGACAAGCCTTTGACGATGGAATAATGGGCATACGAAAAAATAAATGCGTAGGAGGCTTCGGCAAATGCGCCCACATTGTCATAGTTAATTCTGCCGCTATTGTCTATCAAAAAACGCGTGTCGGGGATATTGTCGATGCCCATGCGAATCACAGAAATACCCAAATGCGAATCCTCGTTGATGGGCGTGGCAAACCCCACATAGTCATAGTTGGCGATGCCCCCAAAATATTCGGCGTGCATCAGCGAGGCTTGGTATTTTTCTTTGATTTTGAGCAAGCCCGCAGGATTCCAATAGCCCGCCGTTACGTCATTTGCAATCGCCGTTTGTGCATTTGCCATGCCCAGTGCGCGTGCGCCTACGCCTATCGCCAAAAATTCATTGCTGTACTTGGGCGCAATCGTACTTTTGGGCGCGGTGGTCTGCGAAAAAGCAACCTCAGCCACAATGATAAAAAACAATATTAAAAATGGGTACTTAGCCATCGAGTTCCAGTCAAATTTCATGAAAAAATTAGGTTTGTTTGTTAAATTAAAAAAACTGACTTATACCAAAATCTATGTTATGCCAACGGAAAAGTATTTATGAAGAAGCAGAATTAAGAAGTACAAGTATTTATTAGAATTCCAAATGCTCAACGGCTTCCGTCCGCCCACTTTTTTATAAATACGATGTTGGTGGCAGGTTTTTGTCGTCAGTCGCTACTGTCAAGGTTCATTTTTTAAATTCTGTTTTGGATTTAAATTCGTTTATTTCCTTCTGTCGTTGTTCATTCCAAGATTTTAATATTTTATCAAAATTGTCAATGTTGGCTTTTAAATATTGAGAGATAATATCTTCATTGTTCTCATTCAGTAAAAACGGTTTAAGTATAACATCTATGAATTCAAGTTCCTTGTCCGAAGTCCCTGTCCAAGAATGGTTGTATTTTACTATACAAATGGCAAAACCATATTTCGCTTGAAAAAATAGGGCAAATAGTCCACCCCTAACTTGATAAATGTTTTTAGCCTTAACAGATAAACCGACTGTAAACATATTACCTGAATAGGTTTTAATGCTATAATCAAATTCTAATTCTGGTTTAGATTTTTCATAAAGATGGTCAAGAATTGACCCTAACCCTCCAATGTTTAATTTTCGTTCTACCCTTTGTTCAACTTCAAAAAGTCCGCTAACTGCTTCTATTCCGTCTTTTCTTGAAGTCTCTATTACCTTTTTGAAAATTTTCTGTTGGTCAGAATATTCCAAATCGTTGAACGGATTAGAATTGACCACTTCTAATTCTGTATTGTTTAACTTTCCAATTAGAATGTCAAATGAGTTCTGAATAAAAGCAGAATATTTTTCTTGAATCTTCTTCCTATTTGTTGGGAGTATGCCGTCTTCAAATGAAATTTCTTCGTCAGGAGTATTTTCGGTTTCTTTTTTTGTGATAGATTTTGTTTTCACAGTAGTTGGTTTCATTACTGGTTTAGCCTGGATAACTTTTTCGTCAAAGGAAAAAACTTTGTATCCCGAACTTCTAATCTCACTAACTGGGATTTGTAAGAAGTCACTTTTTTCAACAACCTTTTTCTTAATGTAATTATCAATTGCTTGGATTGTTAAAAAACCGTCATCATCATATAGATTTTGTTTTTTAATTGCCTCTGTTAGATAGTATGTGAAATAACTATTTTGAATATCATTTCCTTGCACGGCTTTTTTCTTGCTTTCAGTTGCAAACATTAGACACAATTCAGACGAATGGTAGTTAAGTCTCCTAATCTCCTTTTCGGGATTGTTCGTTCCTTTAAAAAATATGTTTGAACCTGAATGGCAAGCGTCAATAAGTAAGTATTGATTTTTAGGAGTTAATTTCAAAAAGTATCTTAATAAAATATCCTCAACTGTCAGTTCGGTTTCATCTTGAAATAGGACTTTGGATTTTCCTTCATCCTTGTCGTATTCACCGTGTCCTGAAAAATAGAAAAACAACAAATCTTGATTGGGTTTAAATTCCTTTTCTATTGCAGAAAAAATTTCGTCAATTTGTTCTTTAACAGGTTTATTACTGTCAATTACTTTATGAATTTTGTCTGTTGAAAACCTACAATGAGAAACAAGTGTTTGTTCTAAGTCATTTACGTCCTTAACACAATATGGTAATGGGTCAGAATTGTAGTTGTCCATTCCTATAAGAATTGCATATCTTGTTTCTGTCATTATTATTTATTTCTTGTTAGGTTAGTATTTCTTGGTAGCCTTATCGCTAACATCATTCATTATTTACGCAACTCATGGACTTGTTCTATGGGCAAGCCTGTCAGTTTCGATATGATTTTGTCATCAAAGCCTTCTGAAATAGCATTCTTGGCAATTTCAATTTGTTTGCGTATTTCTGCCTCAATGCCAGCTTTTTCTACTACCTCTTTTAATCTTGAATTTTCATCAAGCAAAAATTTTTGCTGTGATTCATAATATCGCTTTTCTCTTTCATCAAGAAACATTATATCTAATTGCAAACTTGCCTTTCTAATTTCTTTAATTTCTGCTAATTCTTGTGGCAAATTGTCTTTGGTGTATCTGTGGGCTGTATTTAAAAAAGTTATCCACCTTTCCAAAGTCGTTTTGACGGTTTGTAGCTTGCCTTTAAATTTTTTGAGTTCGATAAAATACAAATCCAAATAGTCCAAATCCTTATGTGTTTCGTTGGTTTCGCCATCTTTGAGCATAAAGCAGCGATTATATTTCTCATCATTGAAAAAATTAAAATCCATGAGGCTTATCACAATGCACTTTTTCAATCCTGAATAACCCAATTTCCCTTGTTTTTCGAGGTCTGCCAACTTTTCTAATTCTGTAATTTGCTCATTGGCAGTAGCAAAATCATTGATATAATCCAACTGCGAGCCAAACATTTTTGCCCAGTAAAAGAGGGTACGTTTTCCATAAAAACCGCTTCCTCTGATTTGCATTTCTATATCATATAATACCCCTTTTTCGTCTTGCGCTTTGATGTCCAAAATAGAAAGTTTGCCCTCCGCATAGTCTGACACATTGTAAGGATTTTTGAGGCTAATCTCTGAAATTTGTTGATGAAGTGGCAAAATAGCATTGATTAAAGACAAAAGAATGTCTTTATTTTCCTCTGAACCAAAAAGTTTTTTGAAAACTAAGTCTATTTTAGGATTTACTTTGCTCATAATACTTATTTTTCTTGTAAAGATAAACAAAAAAATATTGTGTTTAAAAACTTATCAAAAACAACGCCAAGCAACGTTAAAAGAAACATTTAGCCTCCCTTGAATTTTTCCAATAGTGGGAAGTCAAGCTCAAAAAATTCCTGATAATTGTGGTCTTTTTCTATTTGCGCCA
>JAAFJS010000090.1 GCA_013298985.1 Cytophagales bacterium | reverse complement strand
TTCTAAAATATTGTGCAGCCCTTGCCTAAAACCGCCACCTACAAAGGCAAAATCAGCATACTGATACAGTGCAGAAAGCATACCTACATTGTCTATCAGCAGGATATTTGAAGTTTGAAGTGTAGCATTTGATGTTTGAAAATCCGCCGTCGCGAGGTGTGAAAAGCGAGTGATTTTTTGTTTAACAAATTGATTTTCAACAAATTGCAAATTACTTTCGCTAATTTCGTGTGGAGCTATGATGAGTTTGAGGCGGTGAGGAAAATGCTGAAATACGCCCGCTACTACCTCTATATCTTCCTTCCAGCTACTCCCTACCACCATGAGCAAATCGTTGTTTTTAAATTGTTTGACCATTGGGATTTCCCTTTTTGAATTGCTGATAGCCCACACGCGGTCAAAACGCGTGTCCCCACAAAGGCTCGCGTGCGTGATGCCTATATTTTTCAATAAATCTACAGAGATTTGATTTTGGACAAAAATATGGTTAATTTTCTGTAAAGTTTGCCTAAAAAGTCTGCCGTAAGGTTTGAAAAACACTTGCTCCTCCCTGAAAATAGCTGAAAATGAGATGATTGGAATATTTTTTTGATGGAGAACATCAATGTAATGATACCAAAATTCATATTTGACAAAGAAAGCAATGGCGGGTTTTGAAATCTCAATAAACTCTTGAGCTTTGCGCTTGTAATCCATTGGTAGATAGCAAATTACGTCTGTAAATTCATAGTTTTTGCGAACTTCGTAGCCACTGGGCGAAAAGAAGGTGAGCAAGATTTTATACTGTGGAAAGCTACTTTTGAAAGCCTCTATCACTGGTCTTCCCTGCTCAAACTCCCCCAAGGAAGCACAGTGAAACCAAGCCACAGGCGCAGTATTTCCGTCCAAAGCCTTGCGGAGTTTGTCTTCCGTATTTTTCCTTCCTTCCACAAAAAGCCTTGCTTTGCGGTCAAAAAATGAAAATAGGTAAATCGCTGAGTAATAGGCTCGTATAAAAAAGTTATAAATAAAAAGATTCATGTGTACGCGTAAATAAAAAAGGTTGTTTCAGCAATAGAAACAACCTTTTGTACAAGAAATAATTTCAATCAAGGATTTACAAAATGCAAAAGACTAACTTCCTTTTTTTGCTTTTTGCTTTGCTTTGATTTCTTCATAATACTTATTTTGCTCGGCATTGAGTGTTTTTTTCATATCGCTATCCAAGCGAGATTCCAGCACTTCAGGATATGCCCCATTTTCTTCTTGTTGCTTTACAAGTGCTGCTTTCATTTCTTCAATTTCCTTATTCATTTTCTCCACCTCAGCTTTTCCTTGCTCCACTTCGGCTTTTATTTTATTGCCTTCCTCTTCTGTTTCTACTGTTTTGCCACCTAATGCATTAAGAGCTGCTACTTTAGCATTTGCTTCCACTCCTTTTGCTCTCATATCAGCACTGCCTTTGGCTACACTTTCTCTTTTCATTTTCAGGGTATCTTGTCCCATATAATAATTGGTATAAGCACCCAAGATTGCTTTTTTCTGAGCCGCAGTCAGTAGTGATTTAGGGTCTGGCGCAGGTTTTTTGTCTGCGATTGCTTTGTTTTTAATCATACCTTCTATGGCTTTGACGATACCGTCGCTTTTTGCTTTTGCTTTTTGCTCAGGTGATTGTGCTGGTGTTTGGGCATAGCCGAACCCAAGTGCGAAGAACAGCGTCAATACGCTTAATACTAATTTTTTTGTCATCATGGATAAGTTTCATTTTTGTTGAACAAATAATTTTATTGTGAACTTTCAAAGTTACAATTTTGCTAAAAAAACAGGCAAAAATTTATAAATATTAACATTTTTTTAATTTTAAACCCATTTTATTAATAAGATATTTACAAATACAAGACCTAATTATAAATATTAACAATTTTTATGTTCCTTTTTCTCCATAAATTTCTTTGTAAATTTTTTCAGCAATGTCAAAGCTGCGATACTGCTCGGCTACTTTTCTCACTTTATCATACAGTTCTTCTAAGGTATATTTTTGAAGCAAATCGTCTATTTCTTTGATGTTTTTTAGGTATTCTTTGTCCGTAAATTCATTCATTACTGCGCCAATCTGGTGTTTTTTCACAATTTCTGAGTCATCAGAAATATCTCTGGTAATCACAATGGGCAAGCCTAATGCCCAGTATTCGCCGTCTTTGATGGGTGTGCAGTAGCGTTTGGTAGGAATGGGCTTAACGGGCGTAACCGCAAAATCGGCAAGTCCCATATAATCAGCGATTTGAGCGTGGTTCACAAACTGTACGCGCACTTTTCCAAAGTCAATACCTACTGCCTTGCATCGCGCTTCTATTTCTTGGGGCTGGTGGCTGGTCAGGATTAAAAGCCTGAATTTTTCGCCCCAGTAGCGGTCTGCTACACTGAAAAACTCAAAAATCTCCTTGTCCAAATAAATACCACCAAACTTGCCCGCATACACGCATACAACCTTGTTTTCATAACCAAACTCTTTGAGCAAAATTGCATTTTTCCTATTTTTCAAAGAAAATAAATTCAAATCTACACAGGCAGGTTTGACGTAAAAATGCTCAAAGGTGGCATTGTACTTTTCTAAGGCATATTTTTTCATGCCTTCGGTAGCCGAGATGATATATCGGACTCGATGAGATTCCATTTTCTCTAAAAAAAATAATAAACGAAACCGAAAACTGCTTCTCTGCCAATCTCCATTTTCCACAGAAGCCTCAGCATGAGGTTCGTAGCTATCAATTAGGTAGGTGCGCCCTGTCAGGATAGAGAGCAAGTAGCCTGCCATGCCCGAAGTAGTGCAGAAAGAGTGAATGTACTGAATCTGATGCCTTAAAATAAGAAAAAATAAGCTAAAAACAATGCGTGTCCAGTTGAGCAGTGAACGAAAACCATAGCTAAAATATGGAAAACGAATAGATAGAATATTGTACTTTTTTAAGTCATTTTCTATTTGAGCTATTTCAGCAGGCAGGATTTGATAACGTTCTTGCTCAATGGTAAGCAAGTAAATCTTACTGTCCTTGGGCAGGTGTTTGTGCATGATTTTGAGGTAAGGCAGTGTATAGGTCTGTACCAGTGCATCTTTGAAAGACCAGAAAGTAGTTACCAAAACGTGTTTCTTCAACTTAGGCTATTTTTAATTTACACAAATATTTGTCATAAAAACGTAACAAATTTAGAGAAAGAAAATTAGATTTGTGTAGTATGTTTATCATTTGCATAGCAGGTTTGTCCGAAATTTTATTTTTTGTTTTTAAAATCGTTTTTTTAGTACAAATACAGCAGTATCAAAATTTACCTAACACATTTTTTAAATAGTTGATAATAAACTATTTAAAATAAAAAACAACTCATAATTTATTAAGTTTTTATAATGCTTATCTCAGAGGCTTATATCAAAAGTAGGGTTCCTCAGTGGATACTGGAATCTCAGACTTATTATCTGGTAATCACTGATTTACAAGGCGCGTATGCTTATGTAAATCCTTTTTTTGCTCAAAGTTTTGATTTCCTTGCCACGGATTTTATCGGCAGACCTATTGATGCAGCAATCCATCCTGATGATATAAAAATATGTACGGCGGCGGCGGCGGAATGTCTGTCCAATATCGGAAAATCAGTCCCGTTACAAATTCGTAAACCTGACAGTAAAGGCGATTATTTTTGGTCACATTGGGAGTTTTCAGCCTTTTTAGATGAAAAAGGAGAGCTTATTGGCGTTTTGTGTATGGGGCATGACATCACCGAAAGCGCAAGGGCAAGCCAGCAAATTAAACAATCTGAGGGCAAATTAAGAGCCATTATGAATAGTACGACCAATAGCATTGTGCTGGTAGGTCGAGATTATAAAATATTGGCTTTTAATAAAAAAACTGAAAAAGAAGCACTAATCTATTACAATCGCCAAATTAAGGAGGGCGAAAATTTTTGGGATTATGTCCTCAAAGGTACAGAAGAAGGTTTTGTACTTCATTTTCAGCAGGCAATGTATGGGGAAACAGTAGTGATTGAAAACCAGTTTTCTTTTGCTCGCGACAAACAATTTTGGTTCGAAGTTACTTATTTTCCTGTCTATGACCATGATAAGGGATTGATAGGTGTAGCCATTAATACTGTAAATATCAATGCTCGCAAGGTAGCAGAGGAGCGCGTCAAGTTTCAAAACGAGCAGTTAAAAGAAATTGCTATTTTACAATCTCATGCTGTTCGCCGCCCTGTTTCTTCTATTTTGGGTTTGATTAGTCTGATAGACAAAGAAAATAATATTGATGAAAATGAGGAATACATTGCGCTGTTGGAAAAATGTACGCAAGAACTTGACGTTATTATTCACAAAATAGTACAAAAAGCAAATGATTTGGAAAATGAAAATCAGTAAAAATTTATCATTGCTAATTAATCCGCTAATTTCAAAAGCGTAGCCTCGTCCAGTTCATAATTGAGCCAATCCTTGTTTTCATAAGCCCCCAACCTCTCATAAAAACGCAAGCCCGCCTTGTTCCAAGAAGCTACGTTCCATTTGATGGTCGCGCACTGCTGTTTTTTGGCTTCCTGTGCCAGCCTTTTCATGAGTTTTTCGCCTACTTTTTTACTTCTATGTGCCTCTTTTACAAATAGCTCCTTGATAAAAAGCGAAGGACGAGCCGTTGCTGTATAGGGAATGAGGTAATAGACAATCATGCCCAATAATTCGTCTTTTTCCGTCGCAACGATAGCATGAAAGTCAGGTGGACTCTTTTGGAATCCACTTTCCAAGACGATTTCTTCTGTAATTTTAAAAGTTTTGATATATTTTTCAAAAATGGCTAAATCCCGCATCATTTCCCAAAGTTGCGGAATATCTTTTTCTTCAGCATTGCGAATGGTCATTGTCCTTTGTTAATAGTAGTTTAAATTGTAGTTTTTGTTTATTGAAATATACTTTTTGAGGTGTAAAAACTACTCATTCTCTGACTTCGATGGTCAAATTTTTAAAATCAATAGTTAAACTTAAATCTTTGAAAAAATCCAATCCAAGTACCCCATCTGCCCCATAATCCCCTGTTTCAAAATGATAAGAGGCAACTAACAAATCTTTTTTGATAATCCCTGCAAAAGAGATAGTTGGAATAAGATAGGTATTTTCTTCTATGATGCCATTAGCAGTAGCAATTAATGTAAGTCCTTGCGTATCACTTATTTTATAGCCCAAATCAATTAATCTGGTCAGGTTAATCACCGTATGTGATGCACCAGTATCCAAAATTAAGTTTATATAATCCTTGCCATTCACCAGTGTTGGTATCACAATAACATTATTAAAAGAGTCTAACTCAAACGTTTGAATCGAAGCCATTTTCTATCTGTAGTTTTTTTTAGCTCTCCTGTATAAATTGCTGTAAATGTGTCGAAATGATGATTTATTTCTCTAAATTGATATGCAAGCTCTAAATCATCTTTTCCATGTAATATCACATAACCTGCTTCTAATTTTGTAGCTCTGAATGTAGGATTTCCTACCCGAATATACTCATCAGGAAATGTCTTTTTCATTTCTATCAAAGTCATGTATGGATACTTATTTTGATTTTCTATCATCATTCAATCTATTTTGTAGAATTTTAACTTTGTTGTTTTTATTAGCTTCCTCTAAAATATTTAAAAGTTTTGAAGCGTTTTTTGCTTTGGCGGTAATCCTCAAATACCAGATTGCCCAAGCCTTCCAAAGAGCTAAAATAAGCATTCCCGCCGTTTACCTGCGTGAACTCGCGCACAAACTGCTGCAAATAAGGGTCTGAGGCTATCATAAAGGTCGTAATTGGAATTTTGATTCGCTTGCACTGCGCGCCCAGATTGAGGGTTTTGCTCAGAATCTTGCTGTCCAAACCAAAGCTATTTTTGTAGTAGCGCAAACCTTCTTTGAGGCAGGTAGGCTTGCCGTCTGTAATCATAAAAATTTGCTTATTGGCATTTTTCCTGCGCCTGAGCAAGTCCATCGCCAGTTCTAAGCCCGCGACAGTATTAGTATGATAAGGACCTACTTGTAGATAAGGCAAATCTTTGATTTCTATTTGCCAAGCGTCATTACCAAAAACGATAATATCGAGCGTATCTTTTTTGTATTTGGTCGTAATCATTTCCGCCAAAGCCATCGCCACTTTTTTGGCGGGCGTGATGCGGTCTTCGCCGTAGAGAATCATAGAGTGCGAAATATCAATCATCAGCACCGTCGAAGTCTGCGTTTTGTAATCTTTTTCAGTAACTTGGAGGTCATCTTCGGTCAGCATAAAATCGCTTAGACCATGATTGATTTGAGCATTTTTGATGGATTCGGTCATAGAAATTTGGTCGATTTCGTCGCCAAATCTAAAACTGCGAACGTCGGCATTGGGTTCGTCGCCCACGCCTGAATTGGTTGTATTGTGCTTGCCTTGCTTGCCGCGCTTGAGTTTCCCAAAAATTTCCTCCAAAGCACTTTTGCGAATAGCTTGCTCGCTTTTGGCAGTGATTTTGATTTCGCCGCGCTCCGAGTTTTCCTCGATATATCCTTTGCGCTTCATATCTTCATAAAAATCGCCTATTCCGTACTCCTCATTGGTCAATCCATAGCGACGGTCGAGTTCAGTCAGCCAGCGCATTGCTTCTGCGGCATCACCTGCACTCATATTGAGCAACTGCATAAACATCTTAAAAAGGCTATCAAAAGTAGCCTGCGCCTTGTTTTCTGGCGGTTCGTAATCTTTGAATCGGTAGCCGAGCATAGTATTAGAAATTTATAAGCCGTAAAGTACACTTTTTTCTGTAACAACCATGGCAGGCTTAAAGTTTAATTTTCTATTTTTATCAAATAGATTTCTTGGAAGATTCAAAAAAATGACATTTGTACGAATACTAATTTTATAGCTAAAGAATTGATAAATATGGTTAAAAATACATTTTTTGAGAGAAACGACCAAAAAAATTGGCGTGGAGATTGTATATTTGCGTCTTACGAAATGACAAATGATAAACTACACATTAGTAATTAGTGCTATTTTTTCAATAATCATATTGGCGAGCTGTGGCAAAGAACCCACGCTGGGCAAAAAGAAAGTGCCAGAATACAAGGGTGCATTTGTGGAATTTGATAGCATAAGAACGCTTTACAGCCAAAATGCGACTACGCGCATCAAACTTTTTGGAAAAAAAGAAATTGTGTTGCAAAACGGTGATATAATCTACCCCAAGGGCATAGAAGTCAATATGTATAACGAGCAGGGCATCAAAACGACCAATTTGCGCGCAGATTCGGGACGCTATGAAAAAAACATTCGTATTTATCACGCTTACGGCAATGTGGTCGTGATAAATATGGAGCAACAACAAACGCTTTACTCTGACCAGCTAAACTGGGACCAAAACAAAAGGGAAATTTTTACAGTTAAAAACATCAAGATTGTTACACCCAAAGAGTTGCTTTACGGGGTAGGTTTGGTTTCGAATGATGAGTTTAGCAAGTACAAAATTACCAAGCCTACGGGCGTTTTTAGTGTAGAAGAAGGAAAAAAACAAGAAGAAAAAACAGCAAAAGAAAATGGAAAACGCTAAATTAGCCGATATTATTATTCTTTCGTTAGCCGTTGCACTATTTATTATTGGCGTGCATCAATTATTTGTTTTTAGCGAGGCAAGAGGCTTACAAGACGGCATCATGGCGAGCTACTGGATTTTTATGGTGGTGGCGGCACTGCTGATGTGGATGAAGTTTCGGAAAGATAAAATCAAAAATATAGTAAAAAATATAGATAAACCAATATCTTTGAAGCAAAATTTGAGTACCAAAGCGCATAATACCTCCAATAAATCAGTGGACTCAAAGCAAAAAAACAAGAAATAAAGTTATTTTTAACCATGGCAATCAACACCGTATCGGTCGTTATCATTTTACTTTCATTGGCTTTTTCAGCCTTCTTTTCGGGAGTAGAGCTGGCTTTTGTGTCTGCGAATCGCTTGCACGTAGCCTTACAAAAGAAAAAAGGGAAAAGCTGGGCTATTATCATCTCCAAACTGATAGAAAAACCTTCTCTTTTTGTAACCTCCATGCTCATAGGCAATACCATCTCTTTGGTGGTTTATGGAGTTTATATGGCACAGATTTTTGACCCTTATATCAAGGCGTTCATTGATGAATACGTGAATCTTCCGCAAGGAATGCTCGATGCACTGACCTTGATAACACAGTCTTTGTACTCTACCGCTATCGTACTGGCAGTGGCTGAGTTTTTGCCCAAAGCAATCTCTCTCATCAACCCAGAAAGATTACTGTCTTTTTTGGCTGTTCCTATCATTTTGGTTTACAGAGCTTTATATCCATTTGTATTTATCATTGTAACCTCATGTCGCTTTGTGATTACCAAAATCCTCAAAATGCCTTATGTAGAAGCAAAGCCCGTTTTTGGATTGACTGACCTGACCCACTACATTCACAACCTGAGCAGTGATGAAAATAATAGAACCGAAGTTGATGCTAAAATATTCTCTAATGCGCTGGAATTCAAATCTGTAAAGGTACGCGAGTGCATGATTCCGCGCACAGAAATCGTAGCCATAGACAAAAATGACGGCATAGAAGAACTCAAAAGGGTAATGATAGAGTCAGAACACTCTAAATTAGTGGTTTATGAAGAAAATATTGACAATATCGTTGGTTATGTCCACGCGTTAGAGCTTTTCAAAAAACCCAAAAGTATTGATAATATATTGAATCCCATCATTATAGTACCTGAATCGATGCTTGCCAACGAATTGATGCTCGATTTTATCAACGAACACAAAAGTATGGCGTTGGTGGTAGATGAATTTGGTGGCACTTCGGGAATTGTTACGATTGAAGACCTGATGGAAGAGATTTTTGGTGAAATTGATGATGAATACGATACAGTAGATAGCGGAATCCAAAAAATAGAAGAAAATATTTACCTACTCAATGCCCGCCTCGAAATAGACTTTTTAAATGACCTGCATGATTGGGAAATCCCTGAAGGTGAATACGATACGCTTGGTGGCTACATCATTTCAGTTGCCGAAAATATCCCCCAAATTGATGAACTCATCGAAACGCCCAAGTTTACTTTTACCATTGTTTCCAAACAAGATGCACGCATAGACCAAGTAAAAATGGTCATCAAGGAAATAGACGAAAATAGATAAGATAGGTAGGTAATTGGCAAATGATTAAAATACTGAAAAACAATAAATTATACAAAAAAGAATGATTTTTGTCTATTATTTATTTTATTTGTTTTTCACACTTTTAATGCTTAACTAAAATGATACGTAAAATAATCTATGGGGGTTACTTTTTTTTAGCCCTCAATAGTGCTGTTTTTGCCCAGTCGGGAGAAGAACTCAAACAAGCCAAAATAGCCTTACAAACACAAAAATATACCGAAGCCATCGCGCTCTTGGATAAAATCACTACCCAAGCACCAAACTTTGCCACTGCTCATTTCCTCAAAGGATTAGCCTATTCACAAATCAATAATTCAGAAAAAGCTATCTCCGAATACAATTTGGCACTACGAAAAGACCCCGCGCACTCAGGCTTGTATTTTTATCGAGCATTGGCAAAAGAAGCAAAGGGCGATAATCAAGCTGCACTACGCGACTTGGAAACCGCTATTTTGCTCAATGGGACAAAAGCTGAATATTATTATCGCGCCGCCAAGATTTACATGAAAGAAAAGCAGTTTGGCGAAGCAAAAATGAATTACCATCAGGCGGGCGTGCTTGCACCTGACAACCAGCAAATCCTCGACGACAAAGACGAAGCCCTCGCCCAAATACCCGCCAATCTCATTGATGATGATTTTATGGCTCATTCCAGAGGTGTAAAAGCAAAAAGTGTGGCATTAACTTCTTTTGAAAAACGAATCAAAGAAAGCACTTTTGCCTCTTTAGAAGAAGGAAAAATACTATTCGAGCAAATAAATACAGATAAAACACTTACAGCAGGCGAAAAGAAATTTTTATTGCCTCAGTTGCGCCACAAGGTCGTCAAAGAGGTTTATGGAAACAAGGAACTTTTCCGCGAAGACATTGAGGATTTGCAATATACCGTCCAGTCCGAAGATTGGTTGCTGCCCGAAGCCATGAATTTTGTATTCCAGCTTACTGCCAATAGCCCTAACTGGTTCAGCGAAATCATCGACTGCGACAATGGTCTGATGTATCGATACCAAGTTACCAAAGGCAGTGCAGAAAAAGACTACAACATGGATATTTACATGGTCAGAAACGAAGAAACCACTAATATTTACAATTCTAACCTTCGCGTAAGCACAGATGCAAGCGGAAAAACCAATATTGATATTTTTCTTGCTCAAAACAAAGGCTATACTTGGAAAATTCTCTACGGCAATTACCTGCGCGGTACGCCCAACGACACGCAACTTGATTACACTGAAGCAGGCAAAATGGCAAGCATGAAAACAGATGCACTGGCGGACTGTCTGGCAAAAAATCCACAACTCATTCAGCCTGCTGACGCAAGCATGGTCGCGCGCATGAAAGCACTTGTCCAAAATCTAATCCTGAATTATTCTGCACAGTTTGACAAGGTAGAGTAAAAAATAGACAGAAAAAAATATACCTTTGCCGAATGAAATCAGATGAAGTTTCTCCAAAAATGCTTGCCAATCTTGGGATTGAGGAATTAAACGAAATGCAAGTCGCTGCTTATCAGCATATTCAAGCAGATAAAGATGTACTACTCTTAGCTCCCACAGGTTCGGGCAAGACATTGGGCTTTTTATTGCCTATTTTTAATTTGTTGAAACCTACCGAAAAAGGGATTCAATGCCTGATTCTCACGCCCTCGCGCGAGTTGGCAATACAAATAGAACAAGTTTGGCGTAAAATGGCAACGGGCTTTAAGGTAAATACTTGTTATGGGGGACATTCGGTGCAGGTCGAAATCCAGAGCCTGACTGAGCCGCCCGCCGTACTGATTGGTACGCCAGGGAGGATTGTTGACCACATCAATCGCCAAAGTATTCGACTCAAAGATACAAAAATATTGGTATTAGATGAGTTTGACAAATCTTTGTCTATGGGCTTTGAGGAGGAAATGACCTTCATTGTCAAGGAGTTAGCTTCCGTAGAAAAGCGAGTATTGGTGTCCGCAACCCCGCAACTCCAGCTTCCTGCCTTTGTGGGAGTCAAGCTGCCCAAGCGACTGGATTTTACCAAAACAGAGGAAAAAACAAATGATGCTTTGGTCTTAAAAACGGTGATTACAGAATCCAAAGATAAGGAAAATGCACTATTCCAACTGCTTTGTTTTCTGGGCGCAGAGTCCACTTTGATTTTTTGTAATCTTCGTGAAACGACCGAACAAACGTGTTATTTTTTGCAAGAAAAAGGAATTGAAGCTACTTTTTTTCATGGAAAAATGGAGCAGTTGGACAGAGAAAAGACGCTAGTAAATTTTCGCAACGGCAGTATTCCTTTCTTGATTGCGTCAGATTTAGCCGCCAGAGGTTTGGATATTCCCGCGGTTAAGAACGTGATTCACTACGAGTTACCATTTAATAGTAAAGATTTTATGCACCGCAACGGGCGCACTGCGCGCATGAACGCCGCAGGTACAGCCTACCTGCTCATGCACAAAGACGAGGCAAAACCGCCGTATTTGGCTGGGCTGCCTCCCACCTTCAAAGTCCCCAAAAACAGTGCTTTGCCCAAACCAAGCGAGTGGATAACGCTGTATGTGGGCGGCGGCAAAAAAGACAAATTGAGCAAGATAGACATTGTGGGTTTTCTGTCAAAAAAAGGAAATTTGGAAAAAAATGAGGTTGGGCTTATCGAGGTAATGGATTTTATGTCTTTTGTTGCCGTCAAAAAAAATAAAGTGAGCGCGATGATGTCCCTGATTCAAAACGAAAAGATGAAAGGCAAAAAATATAAAATAGAAGTCGCAAAACTTTCTAATAGCTGATAGCGATTTTTTTTTAGCGAATTTCGTATTGCGCTGTAAAGTTGAGATGTTAGCAACAATTTTATACAAACCATGCAGGTAGCACCAACAAAAGAATTATCTCCCTACATCAAGCACTATCTTTTTTTAGAAAGTGAAGGGACTGCATCAAAAAAACTTCGCTTGTTTTCTGATGGTAATACTGGTATGGTTTTGACGTTGGGGGGCAACCTCATTTCAAAAAATTCTGACAATAAAGTTTTAAATTACCCAAATTCTTTTTTGTATGGACAGATAAGTGGATTTAAAGATTTGCATTTGGCAGGAAAAACAGCAATCATCATTGTGGTTTTTCAGCCTTATGGCATCAATCACTTATTGGGCATACCTGCCAATGAAATAAGAGATGACATTATTACAACAGAAGATATATTTGGCAGTCAAAGTTCATTCCTTTATGAAAAATTAGCTGGATTACCTCGTTTGGAATCAAAATTACAACTTCTAAATACTTTTTTTCTGGAACAGGCTACAAAAAAAATATTACCAAATCATATCCTTATACATTCGACCATAAATTATATCCTAAAAAACAAAGGTGAAATTACAGTAAATCATTTGGTAAAATATACAGGCTATACTGAAAGACACATCGAGAGAATCTTTAATGAATATATTGGGTTAAATCCAAAGAAATTTGGAAACATTGTAAAATTGCATTTTTTTCTGAATCTACTCAAATACAAACAAAGCAATATCACCAATTTATGTTACGAAGCTGGCTATGCAGACCAATCACATTTAATCAAAGAATTTAAGAAATATACTGGCATCACGCCAACGCAATACTTACACAATACCAGCAGATTAGCAATCAATTTTATGGAGATTAAATCAGATGAGTTACAAATGTCGGGTTTGTACAATTTGCAGATAAATTCATAAACTATTTTTGTCCAAATTTTAAACATCGATTCACATGGACAAAATAAAAATCTCAACGGCACAGTTTGAACATAAAAATGCTGACAAAGCCTACAATCTTTCAGTGATTGAAAGTCTAACAAAAAAAGCCTCCGCAGAAGGCTCGAATGTGATTGCATTTCACGAGTGTTCTATCACTGGTTATACTTTTGCAAGACATCTTTCAAAGGAACAAATGCTTGATTTGGCAGAGTTGATTCCAAGTGGAGAGAGTATTCTAAAACTCATTGAAATTGCAAAAAATAATAACATTGTGATTTTGGCGGGACTTTTTGAGAAAGATGAAGATGAAAATCTATTCAAAACTTACATCTGTGTTGATAAAAATGGCTTGGTGGCAAAGTTCAGAAAACTTCACCCATTTATCAATCCACATTTGACAGCAGGCAATAGTTATTGTGTTTTTGACTTGCTGGGTTGGAAATGTGGAATTTTGATTTGCTATGACAACAATATTATTGAAAATGTAAGGGCAACCAAATTGTTAGGTGCAGATATTATTTTTATGCCCCACGCCACTATGTGTACGCCATCACCAAGACCTGGTGCGGGTTTTGTCGACCCTAAACTTTGGCAAAATCGAGAAGCTGACCCTACTTCTTTGCGTTTGGAATTTGATGGAATGAAAGGGCGAGCTTGGTTAATGAAATGGTTGCCAGCAAGGGCTTACGATAATGGTATATATGTGATATTCTCAAATCCTATTGGCATGGACGATGACCAATTAAAAAATGGCTGTTCCATGGTTATTGACCCCTTTGGTGATATTCTTGCTGAGTGCCGTCCGTTTGATGATAGCTTTGTTACAGCAACGATTACCCCAGAAAAACTTGTTCAGGCTGGTGGAAATCGTTATATAAAAGCAAGACGACCAGATTTGTATAGTGATATTATTGGTCAAGCACATAATTCGGTGCAGAAAGTGGTGTGGCTTAATACAGATGAGGAGAAATGAAAATTGCCTCTTAATTAAAGATTTTATTAGTAGAAAGCCTTTCATTTTTTTAGAAGAAATGTTAAAAAAAGCAAAAAAACAGACTTTTTTGTCAGGATTTGAGCTAATTCCCTACTCATTCTACAAAAACGAAAATCTAACAAATGATGAAAAAGATATTAGCTTTGATAACTTGTAGTTTACTCTTACAAGTAGCTGTTGCACAGACAGATAGCAAAAAGGGTTTCAAGTATAACAATAATTATGATGTAGCAATTGGCTTTGGCAGTGCGTTTTCTACGGCACTTTCTTGGGCGCATTTCCATAAAATAGGGAAAAAAGGCAAGTTCCAAGTAGGTTATGGAGTTCGCCTAACCTCCCTGTTTGGCAGTAACATTGACCATATCACTGCACCTGCAAAACTTACTACTGGCGGCGGCGGGCTGGGCGTGATTACTCAGGAAACGATAGAAGGGAATTTGGACACATTGAAACTCAACTCGATACAGGTCAATTCGCTGAATATCAGTATCAATCTTCAGTACGCTTTCTCTGAAAAAGTCGAGGTTGGCTTCAATATTGATGCGTTGGGAGTGAGCTTTGGTGGTGAACAAAAAGGCACATTTAATGCACGCAGCCAGGGACGCTTGCCTTCCCAAGAAACTGCCAAGCCCACCACTGCAAATGTCTTATTAACAAGCGATAACGACATCGGGAGTCTTAATTCTGAGCTTTATGCACGCTACTGGTTTAGCCCGCGCTGGGCGATAAGAGGCGGTCTGAGTTTTGCTTTCAGTGAATATACCACCAGCCGAAAATTGGCTTTGGACAACGACAGATTCCGTTCCAAAATCCTGACACCCATGATAGCCGTTACTTTTTGCCCATTTCGTTAGAAAAAATGTTTTATTCTTTTGACTTAAACGATTTGATTTTTTGGTTGTCTGACAATTCTTGTGGGAACTTCTTACGCCTCCCCCTACCCCCTCCAAAGGGGGATAAAATACAGGCTGTTTTCCCCCTTTGGAGGGGGTGGGGGGAGGAAAAAGCATCAAAAAAAAGTTTATCACAAAAAATGTCATACAATCGATTTTTTTAACCTCTAAATTGGAATTTCTATGAAAAATTATCATTATCAGGTTTATTTTTTTATTTTTATCTACTTTTTTGTTTTTTTTATTTTTGGAAATATAAAATCACTTTTTGCACAAAAGCAATGGAAAGTCAAAGACGCGACCGTAACCTTTAAAATCAAAAATGCAGGACTTACCGTTGATGGAAAGTTTGGCGCGGTGGTAGCAAGTGTGGTTTTTGATGTAGCAAATCTCTCTCAGGCAAGCATCGAGGCAAGTCTGGAAACCAAAACTGTAAATACAAGCAACGAAAGCAGGGACAATCACTTACGAAAGCCTGAATATTTTGACGCAACAAAATTTCCAAAAATCAGCATGAAGTCCAAAAAAATTGCGAAATTAGCAAATGGTAATTATGAAGGCACTTTTGATTTGACGCTAAAAGGCGTAAATAAAGAAGTAAAAATCCCTTTTTCCTACACCGAAAATGGGGATACAGCCTCTTTGAAAGGCGAATTTTCTATCAATCGCTTAGACTTTGGGGTAGGGAAAAGTAGTTGGATTTTGTCAGATAAGGCAATCATCACCATCATTTTGAACGTCAATTAATCAATAAAAAACATGAATTTACAACATACCAATAGGCTAATGCTTCATCAACTCATTGATTTTGTTGATGTAATGCAAGAGATGGAATTTTCGGCTCACCTCTCTATTTTGTCGGGCAATACAGTGGGCAAGCATCTGAGGCACATCATAGAGTTTTATCAGCACCTGTTAAATAGCTATGCAAACGACCAAGTAGTGGTGGATTATGATGCGCGCCGCCGCGACCACCAGACCGAAACGGATAAAAATTACGCCAAAAAACAAATGGAAATACTCATTAGCCAGTTGGACAGGGCGGGCGCAAACAAGGAAATGTTGCTTTGTTTTAGCCTAAACGAACAAGGTGATGTACAGCACATTCCAACTACATTTTATCGTGAATTGGCTTATAATCTGGAACACGCAGTGCATCACTTGGCGATTATTAAGATGGCAGTAATGAGCCATTTTCCTCATATTCAGTTAGATAAGAACTTTGGAGTAGCCTATGCCACCCTACAATACCAAAACGAGCAAGCAAACTGAACCCCTAACTCCCAAACGTGAAATTTCGTACACCACTTTTTATTATCAAACTTTTTAAGTTCGAGTATTGGACTTGGTGGGTGTTTTACCTGCCCTTAGTGCCTTATTTTCTGTGGTTTGCGCTACGCGAACGCTCTCTCAAATTCGTGGCACTGGTAAATCCTTGTATGGACATGGGGGGGTTGATAGGCGAGTCAAAAATTGACATTTTGAATAGCATTGCTCAGGAATTTAAACCCAAAACCATATTTTTAAAAAATTTATTTTCTGCAAATAGCGCAGAGGAAGGACTGAATGAAGTGCTTGCATATATTGACAACAATGAGATGAGTTTTCCTCTGATTATCAAGCCCAACGTGGGCGAGCGCGGTAACAGTGTAGAAAAAATTGCTAACATAGCCGAACTGAAAGCATATTTGGCAGACCATAAAGGCGACCTGATAATACAAGAATTTATAGATTACCCCATTGAGCTGGGCGTGATGTATTTTCGTTTCCCCAACGACCAGTTTGGGAAGGTAAGTTCGATTACGATGAAAAAGTTTTTGACGGTCGTAGGTGATGGAGAATCAAGCATTTACGAACTTTTGGAGAAAAGTACGCGGGCAAGATTTCAGCTTGCAAGATTGAAGCAAAAGATGCCTGAACGCCTCCAAGAAATTACGCCCAAAGATAAAGAGGTGCTGATAGAACCGATAGGAAATCATTGTAGAGGAACAGAATTTATCAATCGCAATGACTTGATAAAAGAAGAAATACACCCCATTTTTGACAAAATCAGTAGCACCATTGATGGATTTTATTATGGAAGGTTTGACTTAAAAATCAAAAATTTTGATGACCTTTATTCAGGTAAAAACATCAAAATCATGGAGTTAAACGGCATTGCCTCTGAGCCTGCCCACATCTACGACCCTCACTACAAGCTGATACAGGCTTACAAAGATATTCTATACCACTGGCGCGTGATGTTCAAAATTTACCAACAAAACAAGGCGAAAATTTGATTTTTTTCCTGCCTCTTTTTCATCTATATTTGCAAAAAAATTAAGGTTCATCAAATCTGTTTAATTCAAATGAAATATACAATTCTCCTTCTTTTAGCCCTGTTTATCAGTGTTTTATCTGCATTTGTAGCTGTAAAAAAACCAATAACTACTGTGGCATCTACTTCCATCATAGACGACGATTCTTTGGCTTACAAAGAAGAAAAACACCTAAAAAACCTCCGCCAACTGACCTTTGGTGGCGACAATGCGGAGGCTTATTTTAGTTTTGACAACCAGAAAATCGTTTTTCAGTCCAATTTCAAAATGTGGGGCTTGGAGTGCGACCAAATCTTTTATTTTGACCTTCGCAAAGGCAATATGAAAGACAGCAAGCCCAAGATGATTAGTACGTCCAAAGGTAAGACGACTTGCTCGTATTTTCTTCCTGGCGACAGCACGATTGTCTACGCGTCCACGCACAGGGGCGGAGATGCCTGCCCACCCACGCCCGCCCGCAACACAGGCAAGTACGTGTGGTCTATCCACGACGATTACGATATTTTTGTGGCAGATTTGAAAGGGAACACCAAAAAGCAACTCACCAAGAAAAAAGGCTATGACGCAGAGGCGACCGTTTCCCCCAAAGGTGATAAAATTGTATTTACTTCCACTCGTAGTGGTGATTTAGAACTGTGGGTGATGAATATTGATGGCTCTAAACCCAAGCAAATTACCAAAGATTTAGGGTATGATGGGGGCGCATTTTTCTCGCCTGATGGCTCTAAAATTGTATTTCGTGCTTCTCGCCCTACTACGCCCGAAGAAATCAAGGAATACAAGGACTTACTCAAACAAGGATTGGTACAGCCTACGAATATGGAAATCTTTGTTTGTAATGCAGATGGCTCTGATTTAAAGCAAGTTACGAAGCTGGGCAAGGCAAATTGGGCACCATTCTTTACACCTGATGGCAAGAAATTGCTATTTAGCTCAAACCATGCCTCTGCGCGTGGCTTCCAGTTCAATATTTACAAGATTAATCTGGACGGAACTGGCTTGGAGCAAATCACTTACGATAAGGTTTTTGATTCTTTCCCTATGTTTTCGCCTGATGGTAAAAAACTAATTTTTAGCTCTAATCGTAATAATAATGGCACAAGGGACACCAATTTGTTTATTGCGGATTGGGAAGATTGATAAACTACATTTGGTTTATGTGAAGCAACTTTTTGGCAACTTCCGCAAGGGTTTTAAAACCTTTGCGGTTTTTTTTTAGTGAATTTCAAATTTTTACTCATAAATTGCAGGACATAGTTGTAAAATAAGATTATACAATATCTAAAACAAACTATCAAAGAAACGCATCATTTTCTTATATGTGATTTCCATGCAACCAAAGCAAGTCAAATTATTTATATATCTATTTGGTTTACTGATAGCTATAACTGCTTGTCAGCCACAGTTGCTTCCAAAACCCAAAGTAGAAAAAGGGATTTTAGATTTGCGACTTTGGCATTTTGAAACGCAAGGGAATGTAGATTTGAGTGGGGAGTGGCGGTTATACTGGGCGCAACTTTTATCTCAAAATGCACCTGATAGCGGTTTTATTTACCAACTAACTCCCCAAATGTGGAATGGAAGTCTGTGGGGTTATAAATCTCTCCCTGGTCATGGTTATGCCACTTACCGCCTCAAAGTCATCATCGGGAATCAATACAAAAACAAGCGGTTGGGGATTAAGCTAAATTACGTCAATACCTCCTGCGCGGTTTTTGTAGAAGGAGAAAGGCTGGGCGAAATAGGCGTATTAGCTACTCAATCAACTGATTATGAAGCAAATTTGAACCCATCTGTTTATACTTTTGATTGTGAGAAAGATACAGTAGAGGTGATGATACAAGTTGCCAATTATCAAGACCGCTTTGGTGGGATTGTGGGAAATATGAGGTTAGGCACTGAGCAACAAATCAGGGACGAGCATCAGGCGAAGACCAATTATGTTTTTTTTATGATTGGTATTCTGCTCATCATGGGCTTGTACCATTTGAGTTTTTTCTTTTTTAGGCGGCAAAATCTTGCTGCTTTATATTTTGGGTTAGTTTGTTTGGTGATTGCTATGCGAATGTTAGTAACAGATGAGTTTGTAATTACAGATTTGTACCCCGCAATACCTTTTCAGTTATCCACTAAAATTTCATTTCTCAGCTTCTACTGGGCAGTAATTCTTTTCCCATATTTTTTCCATACCGTTTACCCACAAGATTTCTCAAAAAGAGTGTGTCAAGTAATTGGGATTGTAGGACTAATCTATTCTGTGATTACTATTTTCACTGACCTTTCGTTTTATACACAGCTTTTGACTGCATTTCAGTTATTTACGCTTGCATTTATTTTATATGCTTTTTATTTTATTGGGTTAATTCTCTGGAAAAAACGCAATGGAAGCATCATTTTTACGATAGGTGTTCTTTGCATTATTGCCGCTGCTATCAATGATATTCTCCATGCCAACGAAGTAATCGAAACCTTTATTGCCACGCCATTGGGCTTACTTTTGTTCATTTTTTCGCAAACATTACTTTTGTCATCTTTGTTTTCAAAAGCTTATAAAAGTGTAGAAGATTTGAGCCAAGAACTGGCAACTATCAATGCAAATCTCGAAGGAACTGTTAAAACGAGAACGCTGGAAATCAAAACTACAAACGAGGAACTCAATCAGACGTTGGAAGAACTTCACCAAAATTTAGAGGTAGTCAATCTCCAAAGAACAGAGCTTTCAGAAAAAAATGTAGAAATTACATCAAGTCTGAACTATGCGCGCCGAATCCAACAAACCATTTTGCCACAAGCCTCATTGATAGAATCTGTTTTCCCTGATTCTTTTGTGCTTTTTCTTCCGCGAGATATTGTAAGTGGTGATTTTTATTGGTTCTCTAACACGTCCAAAAATATTCTTGTTGCCGCAGATTGTACGGGGCATGGCGTTCCTGGAGCTTTTATGACCATGATAGGCAACCAGTTATTGTACGAAATTATTGAAAATAGGCAAATTACAGAGGCAAACCAAATTCTGAGTTATTTACATACTTCGGTGAGGAAAATAATGAAACAAGATGCAACGGGAAGTCGCGAAGGTATGGATTTGGCTCTGGTCATCATAGACCAAGAAAATAAAAAAATGGAATTTGCAGGCGCAAAAAATCCAATCGTTTATATCCAAAATGAGCAGTTGCATTACATCAAAGGCGACCGAATTTCCATTGGTGGAGAGGCACATGACCAGCATCAGTCTTTTAACAAGCACATCATTGATATTTCCGTTCCTACTACTTTTTATTTGTTTTCTGATGGTTATCAAGACCAGTTTGGAGGCGCACAAAACAAGAAATTTATGTTAAACAAGATGAAAAAACTTTTTTTGGAGATACATACGCAAGAAATGTCTACTCAAAAAACTATCTTGGAAAATAGGCTCAAAGAATGGATTGAAGAGGGCAGAGAACGGCAGATAGATGATATATTGGTCATTGGCTGTGCCTTAAAATAAAATGCAAAAAAACTACCAAAGCCTTCTTTTGAAAATAACTTTCTCCACCTCTCAGCAAGAAAAAGGCTGTGATAAGGCAAGAAAAAAACACTTTTGCAAGAAATCTGTCATTATTTCCTTCCAAACAGACTTCTCTAATTTTTATTTTTGAAAAACTCTTTGTTAATTCGCTATTACGTTTCAAAAAAAATAGTAAAAAGAGAACCTAAACCCTCCTAAAAGTTTAAAAATCAGAAATTTATCAAATAGAAGAATGGACGACAAATACGCAGATGCAACCCACGAAATCAATTCTCGTTTCCTCAAAATGCGAAAGCGAATTGATGTTTTTTTACCTACTACCTATCACCAGCAGCCCTCCAACTCGTTCCGATTGGTCATTATGAATGATGGACAAGATGCCAAATCGCTACAACTGCGAACAACGCTGGACAAGCTGCACCTGAGCCAAGAAATATTTCCCACCATTTTTGTTGCCGTTCATGCTACGCAACGAATCCAAGAATACGGAACGGCGGGCTACCCTGACTATGCCAATAGGGGCGTGAAAGCGCGCATTTATACCAACTTCATTACCCAAGAGTTGC
>JAAFJS010000009.1 GCA_013298985.1 Cytophagales bacterium | reverse complement strand
CAAGTGTAATTGCGGCATGAGAAGCAGTAGAAAGTGCATTGATTTGTCCCTGTGCCTTTGCAAATGCACCCAAAATGTTATCTCCAGTAAGAATCGCTACATTTGTAAAAGCAGGAAGCCCTGTTAATGCCTGACCAGTTACTGCGGCATTATCTAAGGTTACCACACCTGTATTTGAGATAATTGCATCGCCTGTCATTGGTTGCGGGGTTGCTACCCCTAAGCCATCACCCACAAAGATTTGCGCGCTTGGTAGAGGAGGTGTTCCGCCCAATGTTGCCTTTGGTATCCATGTTACCAATCCACCCGCGTCAGTCGTCAGCACTTGGTCATTTCCACCACTTGCTATTTTAGTGGTAGTTACTGCGTTGTTAGCAATGGTCAGCGCAGGATAAGTTCCTGTCAAGTCGCCTGTGGCTGGCGGAAAAACTGGAGCAGGGGCAGGAGGTGTAACGACAGTACCACCACCAGTAGGAATACCAGAAATGGGCAACATGGTGATATTAGTAATGCGTCCTTTTTCATCTATGCTTAACTGAGGAGTTGTACCTGAATTGCCGTAAGTACCCGCCCTCACGCCTGAATTAGGCAGGCTGCCAGGGCTAATGGCACCGTCTTGAAGCACAAAGTTCCCTTGATTGTCCAATGTAAGTGCGCCGCCTATTGTTCTGGGGACAAGCTGACCACCACTACCTACTAAAATCTGCCCATCAGCAATCGTTCCAAAAGCGTTCACAAAAGTTTTCCACGAAGGCTGCGCGGGCGTACCTGCATTGTAGAAAAGTGCATTCAGGTCTGTATCATAGACTATCAAACCATTGGCAGGATTGGAAATACCTGTGCGCTGCGAAGAGGACAATCGTGGCACTAATAAACCACCTGTCGTTCCTCCAATGTGTAAGGTAGCAGAAGGGTCTGGCGGGTCTATATTGATACCCACGTTGCTCTGAGCATTTGTTAAGAAGCTCAAACCCACTAAAAAATTCAATAAGAGAAATTTGTAAATGTTTTTCTCGATAAGGCGACTCATAATTTTATAATTTAAAAATGTCCAAAAGTATGCTGTGTTATTGCGTAAATGTTTTGCACAAACAATGCCATTTAGAAATTGCATTATTTATAGAAAATAAAAAAGTGTATCCTTTTATAGTGTAACGTAAAGTAATTGTTTATGTTGTGATAGAAACCATGAGAAACATTACAAGTGCTATGAAAAAAGAAAGGGAAGAATCAAAAACGACACTCATTAGTTAGTTAATTGATAAACAATACTTTACAAATATTTTATTTGTTTCATTAAAAAATCATGTTCATCAAATTAATTTATTTTAAGAAAAAAACTACAAAAGAAATTCATTAAAAAATATTTTTGTAAAGCCAAGCGTACTCTCCTTTCATTTTTTCATTTGATTGTCTTTTTTTTAGATGGTAAGATGCGACTTTTAAGCAACATATTTTTTTAACAGCCTCTCCCCTACCCTCTCCTGTTAATGGAGAAAAATAAAAACGTAAACTTTGCCACAAAAATAAAAATCTTACTGTTTCAAACCAGCAATCTTTCGCTTACCTTTGGGCGCAAAATCAAAGAAATGAAATTAGCAATAGCAAATTATTATACATTTTTTTTTAAACAAACCATTGTAAAAGAACAAGTTATGGAATCAGTGATTTGTATTGATGGGGTCGTAGGCGCGGGCAAGACCACGCTTGGCGAAATATTGGCGAAGGACATGGACTTACTTTTTTTCAAAGAGCCAGTAGATAATAATCCCTTATTGGATAGATTTTATCACGACCAAAAGCGGTATAGTTTCCCCATTCAGATTTATTTTCTGAACAAACGATTTAAAATGCTCAAAGAAGCCGCAACCCTCACAGGTGGGTGCGTAATGGACAGAAGCATTTATGGAGATGTGATTTTTGCGCGCTTGCTCATGGAAGGCGGCTTGATGTCTGTCGAGGAATACGAATTATATGAAGAACTCTTATTCAATATGTTAGCGCACATACAGCGTCCGCGACTCATGGTATATTTGGACATTACCGTTGATAACGCCATCGCACGCATTGATGAAAGAGGCAGAACTTTTGAAAAAGTGGTCAATCGTCCTTACTGGGAATCCCTAAATCAGCATTACACTTCCTATTTTAAAAACTATAATCTTTCCGAACTGCTTGTAATTGACGTAAATAACTTAGAGGTGAGGCACAGCACCGAAGATAGGAACTACGTGCTGAACCTCATCAAAGCGCGTCTGGGATAGCACAAAGTTTAAAAACCAAGTGCCATTTTTTTCTTCTTTTTCTTGTACTCAAAATTTGGCACGCCCGTATGCCCCGTTTTGACCATAAAAAGGCTTCCACTGCTTGGATATTGCTTTAATTCCTCCTCTTTTGCGCCCACGCTTGCTGTGGTGATGTAAAGCGTATCCAAGTTTTCACCCCCAAAAGCGCAAGAAGTTACCCGCGCCACAGGCACATCTACTTTCATCAGCAGTTCGCCACTCACTGGATTCCAGCGCATTACGCTATATCCTTCCCACATACCAATCCACAGCATACCCTCGCTGTCTATCGTCATGCCGTCAGGATAACCTGCCCCGTCAGGGATAGTAACAGCCACTTTTAAGAACGAAATTGCACCCGTTTTGTGGTCATAGCTAAACTCCTTGACCTCTTTGGTGGGCGTATCGATGTAGTACATTTTCGTACTGTCCAGCGACCAAACTATGCCATTGGAAACGGTTACGCTGTCAAAAGTCTTCGTGATTTTCTGCTCACTATCAAATAGATACAAAGCTCCCGCCTTTTCTATGCCTTTCATCGACATCGTGCCTACCCAAAACCTACCTGCGGGGTCGCACTTGCCATCATTAAACCGATTTTCAGGAAAATCTTTTTCAGGGCGTTTGGTCAGTAACTTTTTCTTTTCCGTTTTCAAATCAATCTCATAAATGCCATCTTCTAAGGCAACTAAGGCATTACCGCCTTCAGTGGGGACTACAGTGCCAACTCTCTGCCCTAAATTTATAGTTCTATCTTTTTGATTTTGAGGATTATAGATATGCAGGATACCATTTTCTATGTCTATCCAGTAGAGTTCTTGGGTTTTCTTGTTCCAAAGTGCGCCTTCTCCCAGCGCGGCTTTGGAGTCCAGCAATAGCGTTGCTTTCATGCTTGGCGGTGTTGTTGTCTGCATTGTTGTATCTGAATTAGTGTTTGTATGGCTATTTTCTGTTTTTTCAGATGCCTCTTGACACGCGTAAAAACATGATAATAAAACAAAAAAGATAAAAAGATGTTTCATCTAAGTTAGTGATTATGAGTTTGTTAAAAAATGCTAATTTACTAAAAAGGAATTGGCATTTGTGTATTTTTGTAATTAAGTCTTTCAAAAGTAGAAAAATAATTTCCATTCTCACGATAATTTTTGCGGCATAGAAAATAGCTTTACCAAAAAATGAAATATCACAACCTTACAAATATATTTTTATTCTTTTTTGTATCTCTTTTGGGTGATTTTGCGTGCATTAGCCAAAAAGCAGAGGTAGAAAGCAGGCAGACTACTGACAAACCAGAATCCTTACCTACTACCATGAGTGCAAAAGTAACGACAAATCTCCACTCTATCAAGGGTTTACAAACAGAAATCATGTCCGTACATGATTCGCTGATGCCTGCCATGAGCAAATTGATGCACCTGAAAAGACAATTAAAAATTCGCTTGGAGGAAAACAATATAGTAGATGAAAACAAACTCAACGTCTTGCGAAATGCAGTCAAATCTCTGGAAGATGCAGACGAGGCGATGATGTCGTGGATGCGTAGCTACAAAACCACTTATGAAGATATGAAGGAAACTGAAATCCAAGATTATTTGTTAAAAGAAAAACAGCAGATTAACCAAGTGAAGCAAAAGATGATGGAAAGCATGGAAAATGCAAAGGTTTTGCTTCATAAGTAAGATAAATAATTATAAATGATGAATTAAATCGCAACGGCGAACCGTACAATTAATTCATCATTTATATTTGTTATAATTGTTGTAATATAAACTACTTTTGTGCAGCTACTTAAGTATTAAAAAAACTCAAAAAACATCACTGACCATGCTATTTGCCATCAAACAAGTCTATGAAAGCCTGATTTTTGCGCTGAGTGCGCTGAAAGAAAATTTATTACGTACTATTTTATCGCTTTTGGGCGTTACCATAGGCATCTTTGCGATTATTGGGGTGCTTACGATGGTCGATACCTTGAACGGGAGCATCAGAAGTAGCCTTTCTTTTATTGGGAGCAAGGTGATTTATGTCGATGTTTTTCCTTGGTCTTTTGGCAATAGTGAATATCCATGGTGGAAATATTTTCGCAGACCCAATCCCACGTATGCAGAATACAAATTTTTAGAAGAAAAACTCACACAAGCCTCTGCCGTTTCAGTTTTTGCGGTGCGTGGCAACCTCAATGTCAAGTACAAAAGTAGCAGTGCCAAAGGCGTTTTTATGCAAGGCGTTTCTTATGCACACAACAAAGTAGCCGATTTACGCATAGAAAAAGGGCGTTATTTCACTATTCAGGAATCCGATAATGGCAAAAATACGCTACTCATTGGGGCAACGCTGGCAACTGATTTGTTTGGGAGTGCTGACCCTGTGGGTGAAAATATCAAAATCAATAACACGCCTTACACCATCATTGGTGTACTCAAAAAACAAGGCGACAACCTTCTGGGCGCGCCTACGACTGATAATTTGTGCGTTGTGCCTTTCAAAAGTATGCTTAAACTATTTATTTCCAACAAGCGTCGCGGCGTTAGACCCCAAATAGCAGTCAAAGGTTATGACAGTGATGAAGGCTTACAAGAATTGGAAAATGAAGTGCGTGGCGTAGTGCGCGCCTATCGCGGACTAAAACCACTCCAAGAAGACAATTTTGCACTCAATCGTCCTGAAGCATTTTTTGAGTTTTTAGATGGAATCATTGGGGCGTTAAAAGTTGCGGGCTGGCTGATAGGTAGCTTTTCCATGCTTGTAGGCGGTTTTGGGATAGCCAATATCATGTTTGTGTCGGTCAAGGAACGCACCAACTTGATAGGGATTCAGAAATCGCTGGGCGCAAGAAACTATTTTATTCTTTTCCAATTCCTGTTCGAGGCTATCTTTTTGAGTGTGATTGGCGGCTTGGCAGGACTTTTATTGGTGTCTTCGCTTGGGCTACTTTCCACAGAAACCTTTGTTATCTCGCTGAATAGCACCAATATAGCCATTGGTTTGATTGTTTCATCTGTCATTGGCATCTTGGCAGGGATTATCCCCGCGATTTCTGCTTCTCGCTTAGACCCTGTAATTGCGATTAGAGCTAAGTAGTTGATGACAAACAAGTTAAGAGTTCTCTCATTTGAGTTTCTGCATTAAAAGTATGCAAACAAATACGCAGCCTCTCCTCCCCTATTTTTACCGTAGGTGCAAGGATTGCTCTGACCTCAAATCCATTGCTAATGAGGTGATTAGCTGTTTTTTTGCATTGTTCATTGCCCGAAATCTGAACGACCTGGATAGGAGAATTAGAAATGGTTTGGGGTTTGAAATTTGAAATTTGTTGGATAAAATGATTGTAAAACTGAATTTTATTTTTCAAATCTTGCTGTAATTCAGGGTGTTGCGCTATATAACGAAAGGCACAAGCCACACTTACCAAGCTGTGCAGGGGCGCGGCAGTCGTAAAAATAAAGCCACGCGCAAAGTTCACCAAATAATCAATCAACGTCTGTGAACCAACTACGCACGCCCCATGCGCGCCTACTGCCTTCCCAAAAGTATAAACCCTTGCCAAACACAGGTTTTCCAAGCCTAACTCACAGACCAATCCGCTTCCATTTTCTCCAAAAACACCTGTGCTATGTGCTTCATCAAGAATCACTTGTACATCATATTTTTTGCAAAGCGTCAATATTTCTGCCAGCGCACAATTATCACCGTCCATAGAATACACTGATTCTATCACTACAAAAATTGTTTGAGCAGTTTGATTAGCCATTATCTTCTTTTCCAAATCCTCTAAATCATTGTGTTTGAAAGGAATATGTTGGGCAAAGCTAAGACGATAGCCCTCGCGTAGGCTCGCGTGTACCAACTCATCATACAAAATCACATCACCTTTTTGGGAAATACAAGAAATAAGCGCGCTGTTGGCATGATAGCCCGAATTGAAAAGCAAAGCCGCCTCTCCTCTGAAAATCTGCGCCAATTCCTGCTCTAACTGCATGGCATAGTGGCTATTCCCTGAAAGCAAACGCGAACCAGTCGCTCCAAGTTTGCGTTCGGGCATCGACAAATAAGTTTCCTCTACGATTTGTGAGAGTTCCGCATTGCGCGCCAAGCCAAGATAATCATTGGAGAAAAAATCGTGTTGGGCAGAGGGCAGGCTCAGTTGGCGCAAATTGCCTTCTATTTTTCTTTGGTTTAATTTTTCTTCTACGCGGGTTTTAAAGAAGTTCATGCCTAATGTATGGTTTTTCAAATTATTTTGATTTTATAATTCATTGCTTTTCATCAATCCTTTCACCAGTTTCAACACCCTCTCCTCTGTATATTTTGCCTCTGCTTTTTCCTTGAAAGCGTGTAGATTTTGCCTGTAAAGTGGGTTAGTGAGTAGTGCTTGTATCTTTTCGGCTATGAGTTGCGGGCTGTCCCTGTCTATCTCGCCTCGTAGCCCTAAGCGGTGGTAGAAGATGCGGGCGGCATTGCTTTTGTAGCAGTTTTGCGAGGCGGAAGGTGGGGTTGTAGTGGCTTTCAAAAGTTTGGACAAGGAAAAAGTAATCACATAGAAAGATTTATAAAGTTATAGATTCAACAATAAATTCTCCACTTTCACTTAAAATTATCAAATAGGGACTACTTGATGCTCCTGTAGTTTTAGCAAGAGCGGACATGAGTTTATTATCTCTTATTTCTTTCCAATCTTTTACTAACTCAATTTTTTTGAGGTCTTTATCAAACATTTCTGGTTTTAGTTTACTTATACGGAAAAATAAACCAAATACCTTATCGCTACTGTTCAACAATTGTGAAGAAATTAATTGGAACTTGCGACTATTACATTCATAACAGTCTGTTTCGCTCCAAATTACTACTTTGTTGTATTTTGAAATATCTATCTCTTTTTGAAGAGCTGATGAAATGTAATTTTTCTCTTGGCTATTTTCATTACAACCTAATAGCAACCATATAATACAAAAGCAACCCAGTTGCTTATTGTATTTCTTTTTCCAATTTGCAAACATAATATCTTGTAATTCCTTTTGTTTCTGTTTCTTCTGTAGGTATCGTAGTAAGGTAGATTTCATCCATGGATTTGAATAACGCTATGCTTCCAGTACCTTTTGGTAGAGCAATATCATTACATTGCTTAATATCTTCCTTCAGATATATAGCATAATATTTTTGGTAAGACTTCCAAAGTTCTTGCAATTCAACATTAGACAAGCCTTCTACAAACTTATCATCAGGAATACCTGTGCCATAAGTTATAATACAATTATTTTCCCAAATATTAAGACTTCCAAAGCCACTATTTACATAGACAGACCGAAAAGAATTTTTTGGCTTTTCTCCTAATTTCAAGAAATGAAGGATTTTGAAGTATTCAGGCATTAAATCAATGCTTTTCGTAAGTTGGAACTCGTTGTTCACATCATAAGTGTAAATTTTAGATTCTGGATTTATCAATGAATAAACATAACCTTTATCGTTGTCGTAATCAAAAAGTTGGTCAGTGCTAAGGTATTCATTATCTCCTTTTCGAAATATGCTTTGCTCTTCAAAACCAATTTTGACTTCATAAGTATTGTTTTTCAAATTATATGATGTCAAGTATTTAACAGTTTCATACAATTTCATTGTACCTCTCAGATTACGTATTTCTTCAACTTTAATGGATGGTTTAAAATTAGATAGAATAAAAGAACCTTTATCATTATTGAACTCCCTAACTCTTAAGCTTAATCCTCCATAACCAAGAGGCGTTAAATCTGAAATAGTACGTACAAGCGTTCCATCTGGCCTGTAAAGGAAAACGCCTCTGGTACCAGTAACCACAATTGAAGTATCATTAAAATAACCAATACCATATATGTGGCTTCCTATCGCCTTATCATGTTCTCCAGCAGCAGAAAATTTATTGATGATATTCCCTTTTTTATTAGCTTCATATATAGTGTCCATGCCAGCAGCGTTTGAACAGAGAAGGTTGTTATTCTCTTTATTGTAATCTATTAACCTAATACCTCTACGGTTAATTACTGCAATATCCAAAGTATCTATCACTTTAAATTTGTAAGAATCAGAGTATGTGATTTCCTTTACTATATGCTCATCTACATTAGAACATGAGAAAAAGACTAAGGACAAGAAAGTAAAAGAAATAATTGACAAATATTTTCTAATCATGATGTAATTTATTTGGTTATATTGTTATTTATAAATACATACTAAGATGAGGTTGTCCGAAAAGTCAAAGTTACACATTTATTAAAGATATATAATATTGATAAATAACATTTTATATCTTTCAAATTTATGAAAATCGTACTTTTTAGCCACCCTCATCTACTTACATATTACGCCCCCTCTCTTAAAGAAGGCAAGTACAATCAGGAGTTAGTGGTGTAGTACTACACTCACAAGTAGGCAATCCATTGAGTTCTCCCTTTTTTCCATCCTTTGATTCTGGTGGTTGCTTTTGTGCATACACACTGTTGGCTACAGGCAAAACACTGATGCCTCCTATTCCTCCACTTATTGTGAGCAATAAAGCAAACATTAGCTTGATTAGTTTTGACTTCATGATAAAAATGAGTTTTAAATGTTATGAAATTGATAAAAATTTAGCAATTCCTGCTTTGGAAATCCTGTGGCAAAGCATCCTCTTTTTCCATTGAAAAAACGAAATAAACTTTTGCTTTTTTTGTTTGAAAATATCCTAAAATACACAAATTTTGACTCAACAAAATCACAAAGTTTACCTTTATGCCAAAGCAGAAATTGCTGATAAAAGCTAATTAGGTACAATAACAAGTAGTTATATTGGGACATTGGCTACAATCACATTGAGGCCATGGTGGATTAGGAAGGTGACTCGTATCCTTCCATACTCCCTCTTTAACCTCAGCAGGTTCTTTTTGGGCTTCTGTACTATTTATCATGCTAATACTGATAATAAGCACGAAAGTAAATAAAAACCCAATTTTCTTAAGTTTACTTTTCATGATTTTTAAGATTTAAGCGTTTGAAAATACGAAAAACTAACGATTACAATAATACCTTCGCGAAGTACCAAAGTGCGCTACAAAGTAAAGCAAAATAAAACACAATGTCAATAGGAATAAGTTACTAATTTGCTCATTTTCAATTAGTAACAAGTTACTAATTTTAACCTTTTTCTCGTAAACTTACCGCCAGCTCCAGCAGTTCGGGGCAAGTTTTTAGTTTTAGCTTCTTCTTGATATTCTCCTTGTGGTTTTTGACGGTGTGTGGGCTGAGGTTTAACTGGTTGCCAATGAGGGCATTGCTCAGTATGCCTTTGCCCATTATCTCTATTATTTTTTGCTCTTGGGCAGTGAGCGGTTTGGGTTCTTGGTCTTCGCCTTCTTGGTCTTCAAATAAATGCATAAAAATGTTGTTTTTGTGTTGCAAAAAATAAATAATAAACTGTAAAAGTCCACGACCCAATTTTATTCACTTCTTATGGAAAGCCCTATTACAATACAGAGTTAATAACGCTGCCTTGTGTTTCCCTTGCCTTGTTTCACGCGTGTGCGTGTGCGTGTGCGTGTGCGTGTGCGTGTGCGTGTGCGTGTGCGTGTGCGTGTGCTTTCAACAAATTGAGTGAAGTAAAACTAATTAGTATTTTTCTGGCTTGCAAGTTTTGGGCAATAAATGTTAGAAAAATAGGAATAGGTTACTACGTAATAAAACGGTTTATTACTTTGCCTTGCTGCACCACTTATTTCCTTCTATCCTGAACCGCCAAGGCAGTAGCGCGTCTTCAGCTGCATACCCCACGCCCACGCGAGGGCTGGCAATTACTGACTCCGCAATGGATTGGGACTGCTGCGCGAGCCAAATCGTATCTCCTTGGAGGTCAGTGCCATAGAGATTAGTCGTAATCCCCAATGCCTGTGCCACCGAGCCAGGTCCCGCCGTAATTCTATGCGTTAATTGAGTCATTTTTCGTCTTTTGAGCATGATTTCAATACCTTCTACAGGCTCAACTGCGCGTATGAGAACTGCATCAGCAAAACCTGCTGAGTTAGTAACAACATTAAATAAGTGGTGAATCCCGTAGCACAGGTAAATATAGGCAAGTCCGCCTTGCTCAAACATGACCTTATTGCGCTTGGTCATACCAAAATGTGCATGACAGGCTTTGTCTGTTTCACCGCAATATGCCTCTGTTTCTACAATTTTTCCAATCGTGAGTTCATCATCTATACAAGTACATAAGTATTTACCTATCAGTTGCTTGGCTACCTGTACTACATCAGCATTGAGATAAAAAGAAAGAGGAATTTTGTTCATCTGTTTTTATGAATTGGTGCATCAGAGTTTGAAACCCATCACGAGAATATCGTCCGTTTGTTTGCTACCATTTTTCCAATATTGTAGTTCTTTTTCGAGCATTTCTTTTTGTTCGTCCAAACTCATTCCGTACATCTCGCTAAGGAAATGACGGAAGCGTTTGATGGTATATTTCATGTTTTTTTCGCCCCCAAACTGGTCTTGGAAACCATCTGAGAACAAATAAATGGTGTCGCCTGGGGTGTAAGAAAAAGTCTGTTTTTGAAAAATTTTATTATTCTTGTATTGCTTGCTTCCTATGGGAAAAATACTGCCTTTGATTTGCGCCAACACGCTGTTATGTATATGATAAAGAGGTAGCTTTGCCCCTGAAAAATGAATCAGTTTGTGGGTACGGTCAATGATAGCAACGGCTATATCCATACCGTCATTGCGTTTTTCTTGATGAGAATCGAGGTTTTTTGTTACCTTTTTGTCTAATTCTGTGATAATTTGTTCGGGGCTAATGATTTCGTTTTCTATCACAATTTGATTAAGCAAATCATTGCCCATCATGGTCATAAATGCACCTGGAACGCCATGTCCCGTACAATCTACCACCGCAATACAAAGCAAATCAGCCTCGTTTGTATGGCTTTCCACTTCTGCAAACCAATAAAAATCGCCACTTACGATGTCTTTGGGGTAATAAAGCACAAAATGTTCTTCAAAATTCTTTTTAATCGACTCTTGGTCAGGCAGGATAGCATCTTGGATTCGCTTGGCATAGCGGATACTTTGCGTGATTTTGAGATTGGACGTTTCTATTTCATTGTAAGCCGCCGCATTGTCAAGTGCAATAGAGGTGTAGGAAGCCAGCGTACGCATAATTTCCAAATGCTGTGATGTATATGCCTGTTTTTCAAAACTTTGCACTGTCATCACACCCAGCACTCTTTCCTCTACGAGCAAAGGTATATAAATCAAAGACAAGGGTTTTTCTGATAAATTAGTATAGGCATCAAGGCTCGTAATATAATTTTCATATTCAGCGTCCAAGTCATTGATAAAAATTTCTTTCCGATTTTTGATAGCCCAAACCGAAAAATTATTCTCTTCACTCATCTGCACAATCTCGGAAGCTAAACGTTGATTGCGTTCTATATTTAGCTTATATTCAATCTCTTGCTTATCAGGATAATAAATATCTACGCCAAAAATAGAAGCGTCCATCAAGTCATTTACATAGCCATACAGTTTATTAAAAATATCATCAATGCTCAACGTTGAAGTAATTTCCTGCCCAATTCGGCTCAGAATAGCCACATTTTTGTAAGAAGATTCGAGCGCAAAGGCTTTTTCTTGGATTTCTTGGGTACGTGCTGACACTTTTGCCTCTAATTGCTCATTGATTTCTTTTTGCAGTTTGAACGCCTCCTGTTGCGCGCCATAATGATTGCGTTTAAATTCCTTTAATTTTGACCCCAAAGCAAAAGAAAGCAAAATCACCTGCAAAGCTGCGCCAATATGAATACTATAATCTGTAAAAAAGGTCAGCTCGACCAAGCCCAAATTTTTCAAACCATACACCAATAACCCAACAGCATAGCAAGAAAAGCCCGTAAAGAAATAACGCGCAGACACACTGCCCTTGACCATTGCTAAAATGCTCGCAATCAATAAAGTAACTCCTTCAAAAAAGCCTATGAAAATAATAATACCAGAAACAATAAAATAAGGAAGAATAACAGAAGGCAGCATAAACGCCACAGAAACAAGTGCAAAACTCCACAATATTTTGTCCAATACCTTAGAATAAGTCTTCATTTCCAAGAAATCTCGCCCAAAAACTGCCGCCCAAAAGCCCAAGGAAAGCATCACCACAGGCAAAATATGATTTTGCATCCATACATTTTCAGGCCACAAATACTCAAAAGCATGACCGTTGAGAATGGTGATGAGGAAAAAGGAACTCAGCATAGCAAAAACATAAAATAAATACGTCAAGTCTTTGATAGACAAAAAGATATAAATATTTTCTAAGATTATCAGCAAAATAATTCCATAAATAATCCCAAAGAAAAACTGCGTATTGTGGTTATACTCGCTAAACTCTATTGCCTCCCAAAAGGTCATGGGCAGGCGCAAGGTACTCCCCTGTGCGGAGATGCGTAGGTAAAAAATTTTGGTTTCCCAAGTAGGAATGTTGAGAGAAAAGACAAAATTGCGATTTTTGACTTCTCGTTTATTAAATGGATAGAAATCACCAGATTTTTTCACCAGCCAATCGTCCATTTCGTCGTAGTAAAGCTCTATACTGTCCAGCAGAGGATAATTAATCTCCAAAAAAAAATTTTCCTGCCTTGTCGTCTGATTATCAATCTCCAAGCGTACCCAATAAGCAGAATTAGAAAAGCCAAAATTTGTATTTACATTTTCTACCTGCTTAAAAAGGTGGTCGTATCTGCCCGAAGCAATGTCGTAAACGCTGAGGCTTTTGAGGGAATCTTCCAAATAAAATAATTGCTTACCCACAGGATATTCTCCTTTGTCATCACTTATGGTGAGAATTTTGTCTGCAAAAGAAAGTGGAATAATAAAGCCAACGCAGAAAAATGTAAGTAAAAATAGGCGCAAAGTATTGATAATGAGTTGTTTTTTGTTATGTTAGATTTTCAAAGGGAGATTTTAGAAGTTAATCATAAAACAAAGATAATAAATTTTGGGAATGAACTACCTCTGGTATAAAGTAATTTTATACAAGTCCATAAAAAAGAGTGATATTTTCGCTTTATTGCCTTAGATTATTTGCATTTTATCTTAAAAAAGTTAAAACTTGCTGATTATCTGAAAATAAACTTCTAAATTTGTGATTGATTTATTTGATAATCACAGTCCAAACAAATTATAAATGAGAAAAACTGCGCTATCTGCTCAAATAATAACCAAAGTTTTCGTTTTTTTACTTTTGCTTTCTTCGTGTAGCAAATTCCAACGTATCGTCAAAAGTGCAGACTGGCGCGTGCGCTATGATGCCGCCGTCAAATACTACGAAAAAGGCGATTATTATCGTGCGGGGGCATTGTTTGAAGACCTCATTCCCATCTTAGTAGGGACAGTCGAGGCAGAAAAAGCAAGATTTTATCATGCTTATTGCTATTTCAAACAGGGGCAGTACATTATGAGTGCAGATAAGTTCAAGTCTTTTCACGATACCTATAACCGCAGTGAGTTTGCGGAGGAAGCATTATATATGTATGCCTATTCTCAGTACATGGACTCGCCTACTATCAATTTAGACCAAGGAAATACAGACACCGCCATCAATGCTTTTCAGGAGTTCATTAACCGCTACCCTACCAGCAAATATTCCCAGCAAGCAAGCGGAATGATTTTAGAACTGCGCGCCAAGCTGGAAGCCAAAGCGTTTAGTTTGGGGCTATTATACCAAAAACTGATTGGCTATCGTTATGATTACTCCAAAGCGTCTGTAATTGCCTACGAGAATTTTAGAAAGGACTTTCCAGACTCAAAACTGCAAGAAGAAGCAGCTTTTCATAAGATAGAGGCACAATATTTTTTGGCGCAAAATAGCTACTACACCAAGCAAAAAGAACGCTATGAGGAAGTATTGAACTTATACAATACATTTATTGAAAAATATCCTAAAAGTACATTTTTGAAAAGAGCTGAAGCTATTGTAGAAAATAGTCAGAAAAAATTACTATCTTTGCAAAATCTTCAAAAGAAAATCAATAATACAGCACAAAATACCAATTAGTGATGATGATTTCTTTGAAAACATCACAAACAATATTTAATATTTTATATCAAACATTAATAATTTTTTTAAATATGCCATCTCCATCATCAATCATTACGAGAAATCTTCCAGATATTGGGGCAAAGACAGGTAATATCTACCAGTCTATCTCTATCATTTCCAAAAGAGCAAGACAGTTATCTGCCAAACAAAAAGAAGAACTGTCCAACAAACTGGCTGATTTTGCTTCTACAGTAGATAATTTAGAGGAAGTTTTTGAGAATCGCGAGCAAATCGAGATTTCGAAGTTTTATGAGAGAATGCCAAAACCTACTATCGTTTCTATTGACGAATTTATGGAAGGCAAACTGGTATTTACTGAGCCAGAGCAAATCCAACCTATTCGCCAAGAAGAAATATTGCTTGACTCTGAAGAGTAATCAATGCTAAATAAAAAAATTCTTTTGGGCGTAACGGGTAGTATAGCCGCTTACAAATCAGCCCATCTCATTCGTTTATTGGTGAAGGCAGGCGCAGAGGTAAAGGTCATCATGACTTCCTCTGCGGCTGATTTTATTACGCCTTTGACGCTGAGTACCCTCTCCAAAAACCCCGTACTTATTGATTTTCAGAAAGATAAGACTGGTGAATGGAACAACCACGTAGCACTTGGCTTGTGGGCGGACGTGATGCTCATAGCCCCTACGAGTGCAAATACTATTGCTAAAATGGCAAATGGACTTTGCGATAATTTGCTCTTAGCGAGTTATTTGTCTGCGCGTTGCCCTGTTTTTATCTGCCCCGCCATGGACTTAGATATGCTCGTTCACCCAAGTACCATTTCAAACCTCCATAAATTACAACAGTTTGGAAATCATATCATTGAACCACAGGAAGGAGAGCTGGCAAGTGGACTTTTTGGCAAGGGGCGCATGGCAGAACCAGAAGAAATTATCAGTTTTCTCGCTGATTTTTTCATGTCTTTGGCTGAAAAAACCAAGCCTACGCAAAGTTTGGTAGGAAAAAAAGCCCTCCTCACCGCAGGTGCTACACGAGAATACATTGACCCTGTGCGCTTTATCTCCAATAACTCCTCTGGGAAAATGGGGTATGCTATCGCAGAAGAATTGGCAGAACAGGGCGCAAAAGTTACTTTGGTGAGTGGGAAAACGAATTTGGACATCAAACACGCAAACATTCAACGCATTGGCGTAGAAAGTGCCGCGCAAATGTACGAGGCTACCGTACATTATGTGCCTGAAAATGACATTATTATCCACTGCGCCGCCGTTGCAGATTATACGCCCAAAGAAAAGGCAATCCAAAAAATCAAGAAAAAAGAAGATGATTTGACCATCGAATTAGTCAAAACCACAGACATCGCCAAGGAAGTAAGCAAATTACTCCAACCCCACCAACTGCACGTAGGTTTTGCCTTAGAAACCAATGATGAGTTAAACCATGCTGCCGAAAAGCTACAACGCAAAAAATTTGATATGATAATTCTCAACTCTCTCCAAGACCAAGGAGCTGGTTTTGAGCATGATACCAACAAAATTACCATCATAGACAAGGAAAATAATATGTATGCTTTTCCACTGAAAAGCAAAATAGAGGTAGCCAAAGACATTGTAAATGTGATAGTTACAAAAATAAAATAAAATAAATTACGCACACCTCTGCGCTATAAGGCCCAAATCGCACTAATTAATTTAGACTTTACGGATTTTTAGCAGATTTTTAGCTAAAATTTTTACATTTGCTTCAAAAATTATCCTTACAAGAATTTTTGAAACCTCACGCGCCTTTGCGTAAGGCTCTAATCAAATTAATCTAACCTTTTTAAAAATGAATAAAAATATCACTAACATTTTAAAAATAAGCATTTTATCTTTGTGCTTATGCGTTTCTTTCGCCACTTTTTCTCAAAAACTTTCTTATACTGTAGCTATTCCTGAACCACAAACGCATTATTGTGAGGTGGAAATGAAGTTAGAAGGTATAAAAAAAGCCTACATTGATTTCAAAATGCCTGTTTGGACTCCTGGCTCGTATTTGGTGCGTGAGTTTGCCAAAAATGTGGAAGCAGAAACAGCAAAAGACCTCGCAGGCAAATCGCTAAAAGTTCAAAAAATCACCAAAAACACATGGCGAGTTTTTTTGGAAAAAACTGAAAATGTGATTTTTAGCTATAAGGTTTATGCCTACGAACATTCGGTTCGCACCAGTTTTATTGATGATTCTCATGCTTTTTTGAATGGCGGGAGTATTTTTATGTTTCCTGATGGCTATGTTAATTTAGCCTCCACAGTTACGATTCAGCCCATAGCAAAGTGGCAACAAATCTCTACAAGTCTGGAAAAAATAGGCAACAATAAATGGACGCGCACTTCCCCCAATTTTGATATTTTGGCAGATTCTCCTATCGAGATTGGTAATCACAACATCTTGGAATACAATCAAAACGGGATTCCGCACTACGTGGTGATGTATGGCGAGGGAGCAGACTATAATGCCACTCAGCTTACTACCGACCTGAAAAAAATTACTGAGGAAGCTACAAAGGTTTTTGGTGAACACCCTTGCAAAGATTACACTTTTTTTGTGCATAACGTCAATCAAGGCGGCGGCGGGCTGGAACACCTGAACTCTACCTCGCTGATAGTGGAACGCCAACGCTATGATACTCAGGCAGGTTATGCAAGTTTTATAGGATTGGCGGCACATGAATATTTCCATCTTTGGAACGTCAAAAGGCTACGCCCCACGCCTCTGGGAGGTTTTGATTATGACAATGAAAACTACACACGCCAGCTATGGGTTGCTGAAGGTTTTACGGATTATTACGACAATCTGATTCCGCGGCGGGCAGGTTTTACCACAGATTATGCCTTTGTCAATGCTGTGAATGACATGATTAATACCCATGAAAATACAGGCGGCAAAGTCCAGCCACTCACCGAAGCCAGTTTTGACGCATGGATAAAGCACTATCGCCGCAATGAAAATTCAAGCAATACAATGGTTGATTATTATAGTTCAGGTGCGCGTATTGCCGCCATGTTTGATTTGCTCATTTTGCATAACTCTAACGGAAGCAAGAACTTAGATGATGTAATGCGCTTTATGTACCAAGAATATTACAAAAAACTCAATCGCCCTTTTACGGAAGATGAGTTTAAAAAAGCAGTGGAAACTGTAGCAGGAGAAAAATTAGAAGATTTTTTTCAAAAGTACATTTATGGAACTGAAACTATTGATTATAACCGTTTTTTGAACTACGCAGGTTTGAAGATGAACATCGAAAAAGATGAAGAAGCTACGCTGGGTGCAAGACTGGAAGAAACAGGCGGAAAAATCTTTGTCAGAAGTACCAAAAGAGGGGCTGCCGCTTACAAATACGGGCTAAACGTCAATGACGAAATCTTGGGGATTGATGGAAAAAGACTCAGTATTGGGCTTTTTAATCAGCATATTGGTAAAAAAGACGTAGGAGATAAGGTAAGCCTGCTCATTGCTCGCGACGGGCTGATTAAAACATTGGAAATTGTGCTTGGTAACAACAATAGTAATTCTTATAGTATTACAGTAGTGGATAGCCCTACTGAAAAACAACGCCTGATTTTTAATAGGTGGGTGGGGAATAAGTAATTTTTTATAGCTTTCACGTATGTTTTCTGTATGTAAAAATTTATCAGAAAACATACATGGAAATTATGAAATTCTTGGTTTGTCCAAACCAAGAATTATTAGCATCAATGCTCAAAATTAAATTTAAAATTTAGTACCTTTGTTAAAAAGTAGATTTATGAGCAAAAAAACGAAAGCAAGACCTTTTAGGGATTGGCTATACGAGGAGGTATCTCAGGAATTTGGCTTAAAGCGTCTTCAACAGCACCCTTTCATCACTCAAATAGACTTTTTGGAGTTTGACCCAAGCCATGAGGCAACATCTCAAATCAATCGGCTCAAAAATATTTTGAGTGAATATGTTGATACTTGGAATGAAGACGAGCTTCGTACAATGTTTATTAGCCCTTTTGTTAGCTTGGTTGATTTTATAAACCCTAATTATAAAGTATTTACACAACGTCCTTTGTCTGTCAGATATGCCAACGATACTAAACTCACAGAAGGCTTAGTGGAATTTATGCTTGCCAAAGGCTTACAAATTCCTCAAAAACCGCATTTTTTTATCCATGAGTATAAACCTGAAAAACGTAGAGATTCTGACCCACTTGGACAGCTACTGATTGCTATGGTTGCTTCTCAGCGCATCAATGCAGACGAAAAACCTGTTTATGGTATTTATGTAATTGGTCGTTTCTGGTTTTTTGTGGTGCTTGATGCCAATAATTATGTGGTGAGCAAGTCGTACAGTGCAGAAGATGATGAGATATTTAAGATATTTGCTATACTGCTGTATATCAAAACTTTAATGGATAAAATTTATGCAATACCTCAATAAAAACACATTTAATCCTCAAAAAACATGAAAAAATACTTATTCAAACTATTGGTTATCAATGTTTTAATTGCTTTATTTGGTGTTTCTGCCTTTGCCCAAACAAAGTTTGAAATCACTTTTCCCGCAGAGAGAAGCAAAGCCAATTTAGATGGTCGTTTATTGCTTTTCATAGCCACTGACAACAAATCAGAGCCTCGTTTCCAGCTTGCTGACGAGATAAAAACTGCCCAAGTTTTTGGTGTAGATGTTGATGGCTGGAAGCCCGCACAGGTAATGACTATGAACGAAAAGGCATTTGGCTACCCTGTTCGTAGCCTCAAAAACTTGCCTGCGGGTAAGTATTACGTACAGGCTCTTTTGCACAAGTACGAAACCTTCAAACGGTCTGACGGTCATACTGTTAAGCTCCCGATGGACAGGGGTGAAGGGCAAAACTTTCGCACTGCTCCTGGCAATATTTATAGCGAGGTAATGGAGGTAGAAATTAACCCAACTGCCTCAAAAACAATTACTTTGGCTTTGACAAAAGAAAACCCTCCTATCACCCCGCCTGCGGACACCAAATACGTCAAACATATCAAAATCAGAAGTGAGAAACTTTCCAAATTTTGGGGGCGTGATATGTACCTCGGCGCAAATATTTTGTTGCCTCATGGCTTTGACGAACACCCCGAAGCGCGCTATCCGCTTATGATTTACCATGGACACTTCCCTGCTGACTTTGGTGGCTTCCGCGAAACGCCCCCAGACCCAAACCTGAAAACGGACGATTACAGTGAACGTTTTAAGATTTATGGCTATAAAAAAATGGAGCAGGAAGAAGCCCATAATTTTTACAAAATGTGGACGAGCAAAGATATGCCACGCTATTTAGTCATTGAGATTCAGCACGCTAACCCTTTTTATGATGATTCTTATGCAGTCAATTCTGCCAATATAGGACCTTACGGAGATGCGATTATGTACGAGTTGCTCCCGCAGATAGAAAAGCAGTTTAGGGGAATTGGGCAGGGCTGGGCAAGATTTACCTACGGCGGCTCGACAGGTGGCTGGGAAGCATTGGCAGTACAAATGTTTTATCCTGATGAGTTTAACGGTTGCTTTGCGGCTTGTCCTGACCCCATAGATTTTCGTGCTTATACGGTGGTAGATATTTACAAAGATAAAAACGCGTATTACCAAGAAGGTGCGTTCAAAAAAGTGCCGCGCCCAGGGAAAAGGGATTATCTTGGTCATGTGGCTTGTACGCTGGAAGATGCGAATATGAAAGAGCTGGCTTTGGGGACGAAGTCGCGCTCAGGCGACCAGTGGGACATTTGGGACGCAGTTTACTCGCCTGTAGGGGCTGATGGCTACCCGAAGCCTGTCTGGAACAAACTCACTGGTGAGATAGATAAATCTGTAGCCGAATATTGGAAACAAAACTATGATTTGGGCTATATTTTGCAGCGCGACTGGAATAAAATAGGCAAGAAATTACAAGGAAAAATTCATATTTACTGTGGAGATATGGATAATTATTACCTGAACAATGCCGTTTATCTGGTCGAGGATTTCTTGAAAAACACGAAAAACCCGCCTTATGAGGGCGAAGTTACCTACGGCGACCGCGCCGAACACTGCTGGAATGGCGACCCCAATTTGCCCAATCACATCACGCGTCTGCGCTACAATTTTATGTACTTGCCCAAGATTTTGGATAGAATCCAGCAAAGCGCACCTGCGGGCGCAGATTTGAAAAGCTGGAAGTATTGATTTTTTGAGTAATCAGTGGTCAGATACCAACAAGGAGTTTGAAATATATTAAATATTACAGCTTAATAGTTTCAAATTCCTCTTTTTAGGTTTTTTATCCTTATAAAGCAATTTTATAAAAAAGATAAAATTGCTTTATTTTTTATTTACATCTCAATATAATGATGTTTATTTGTATTCTTATTTTCTAACTAAAAAATACTATCATTAAACCTTACTGCCATGAAACACATCATCTATTCGCTTATGCTGAATTATCTATTTATTGCCCCAAGCTATGCCCAGCAACCCATCGTGGACATGGGTAACAATGGTTCGGCAACGACCATTCGCTTTAACAATATGAAAGCTAACAATTATGAGGTGCTACGCGGAAGCCCATATCTATCAGAAAAATTTGAAAAATCAAGTTTCCAACTCAATGCGGGGCAGTGGGTAGAAGGCATGGAGTCCAGGTTTAATACCTACAATCAACAAATTGAATATAAAAAAGACAATGAAACCATGAGTTCTCCCCTCCAAAATGTAAAGGCTTTCAAGATAGGTGCAGCACTATTCAAAAGTGGTTACGAACCCATAGACAAACAAACCACAGGCTCTTTTTATCAGGTACTCCATGAAGGCGGCTCGGTATTACTCAAATACACCGTTACGTTGATGAAAACCGTCAAAAATTTTGACGATACCAAGCAAGGCGATGAATTTGTTACCTATCATACCTATTACCTAATGAGCGCAAACAAAAAAATGACAAAAATAACTCTATCAAAAAAAGAGATTCTCAAAATATTTCCTGAGAATAAAATATCAAAAATAGAAGATTTTATTGGAGAAAAAAGTATTAAGTTTAAAACATGGGACGAGGTGATAGAGTTATTAAAGTATGCTGATTCAGTTTAAAAATATTTATATTTTATTGATGTTTCCAAAAGTAATCATATTATTTTTCATTTTTTTCTCTACGATATTCCATGCTTGGGCATTTCAGTCGCCAAGCGTGGAGGACAGCCTTGTGAATTTGCTAAATAAGATAGACACAAAGCAAGACACTCAGCGCGTCAATATGCTCAATGTGTTGGCTTTTGAGCTTCGAAATATAGACAACCAGAAAGCATTAAAATATGGAGAACAAGCCCTTAGCTTATCAGAAAAAATCAATTTCAAACGCGGAATGATGGTCGCAAACGGAAATCTGGGTTGGATTTATTATCGCATGGACAATAACGAAAAATCATTAAACTATGCCGTCAAAGGACTAAAAATGGCAGAAGAATTTAAAGATATAGCACAGCAAATCTCCAACCTGAACACCATTGCCTGCGATTATAGCGATAGAGCAAAGTATGATGCCACCATCACTTATCTATCAAAAGCTATTTTACTGAGCAAAAAAATCTCAGACCAATACTTACTCGCCCGAACGCTGAACAATATAGCCTCGTCTTATCTATTAAAATCCAAGCCTGATAGCGCGCTTTTCTACACCAAACAAGCATTAAGCGCAGGCGAAGCCGCCCAAAATCTTCACACGATTGCTTTTGCTTTTCGCAATATGGGAGATGTTTATTTTCAAAAAAAACAAATATCCAAAGCCTTAGCCGCCTACCAAGAAGCACTCAAAAAGTCAGAACAAGAAAACAACAATTATTTAACTATCAGTTTAAAAAATAGAACAGCAAAAATCTATCTCGAAGCCAATCTATTCTCATTAGCAATCAACGAACTCGATAAAGCAATACAGATAGGCAAACAATACAATTTTCCTTACGAACTTCATATTGCCTACCAACTGATGAGTGAAGTGTATAAACAAAACAAAGACTTTGAGAAAGCCTTAGATTTTCAGTTGCGCTATATGCACCTGCACGACTCTCTGTATGATGCGGAAACAAATAAGCAAACCGCAATGATGGAAAACCAGTTCGAATCAGAAAAAAAGCAATCTCAAATTGCACTATTGGCAAAAAACAATGCACTACAGCAAATTACTATCGCACAAAAAAATAGCTTGTTGTACTGGATTTTAGGCGCACTTATGGTTTTATCACTGCTAATTTTCCTTCTTGCTCGCTATAATCGCCAAAAGAAAAAAGCGTATAAAACCCTTTTTGAACAACGCAACGCTATTGCCGAACAAAATGAAGAAATCAAACAAGCCAAAGAAGAACTTAAATCACAATCCGAACACCTCAAAGACCTCAATAACCTCAAAGACAAGATTTTAGCCATTATCAGCCACGACCTTCGCAGCCCAGTAGCCAGTTTGAGTAATTTATTAGCCTTATTTAACACCTCAGAAATCTCTAAGGAAGAATTGACCTTACTCATCAAGGGCTTAAAGAAAAACATAGACGTACTTTCTCTAAATATGGACAACCTGCTCCAATGGGCTTATACACAGATGGGGGGGCTTCAGACCAACAAGGAAATAGTTGATATTCATTATATTATAGAAGGTAAGATGAATTTTTTTGAGGTAAACCTACTCAACAAGAGGATTGGATTGCAAAATAAAGTACCTGAAAATACCTTTATACACGCGGACAAAGAACAATTACGACTCATATTTCGCAACCTTATTGCCAATGCCATCAAGTTTACACCCATCAAAGGGCAAATTATCATTGATTATGAAAAAGAAAACGAAAATTATATCATCTTCAATATCAAAGATACAGGCGTAGGCATGACCAAAGAAAAGGTAGCCTCTCTTTTCAGTATAGATAAAAAAATTTCTACGCAAGGCACAGAAGGTGAGAAAGGTACAGGGCTGGGGCTATTACTTTGCAAAGAATTTATAGAAAAAAATGGAGGCACTATTTGGGTAAAAAGCGAACTTTATAAAGGCTCAACGTTTAGCTTTAAGCTCCCTCTAAGTGCTATATGCTAATACCTGCTCCCTTCCATAAACAAGGGAATGAGTTTAAAACTGCGGTTTTTAAATAAATTTATCATTCCGTATTGTTTTTTCTTTTTCAATAATCGCATCACTTCCGCATAAGAAAAATAAACCAACGGCTCGTCAATGCTTTTTGCTAAATTCTCTTGGGCGGGTAGCACAATAGCCAGAGCTTTCGTTTGGTAAGTTTTTCGCTGTCCTTTTTGGTCAAAGCGCATAGTTTCGGTTAAGTATAGCTTAGATAACTGACTGATTTCCCACATTTTAGCAGACGTAGTATCAGCGTCCTCCTCTACCAGTTGGGGAACAGACAAGCTAAACCTGAACTCGGTTGCTGTCAGCCTCGTTTTTAGGGAATCACTCAGATAAGCCTTAATTTGTTTATTTTGGAAGCCTTCTATCAAGTATTTAACTATCTCCTGCGCTGGCTGAAAAAAAAATTTATTTTCATTTTCTTTTAAGTTCAAATCGCTAATCATTGGCTTTTGAAATAATTTACTCGTTTTTTCCTTGCGTGTAGGCGTAGGCATTACGGGCTGTAAATCACTGATAAAAAGTTTTTGTTTGAGTGCCTCCACATAGCTCAAAAAATAGATTTCCTGCCCAGAGATGAGATGCTTTACTTGCTCAAAATCAACCTTTTCTACCAACTGCATCGCGCTGTCTTCATGGTAAATTTCTATGCTTACAGGCTGATAATCACCCTTATCTGATTTTTGCTCTATAGGTCTAACCAACCATTGATAGGCAAGACTTTCATCGGCTATTTTTTCAGCTAATGCACTGTCTTTGTGTTTATTAAGTAGCAAAGTTTTCGCTACGCGATAGGCAGAACCATCATCAATATCTAAGTGCAGCACCTCTCCAAAATTTGCCTGCACAGGAAATTGCCAAAGAGCTAACTTGTTCTTTTTCAGTATTTTTTCTACTTCTTTGAACTGAAAAGCCGCAATAAAAATACGCTGTTCATTGTATGGCACATATAGCGCAAGGTATTCCAGTTTACTTCCCTTAGCTGTAACAGCTTCATAAACAGCAAATAAGCTCATATCCTTGGCAAACCACTGGGCATTTTCGGGGAAGTTGATGGCTTCCTTGTCGTCAGTGATGAGCGCGCCTTTGATTTGTGGAATTTTTATATTTTTTTTGAAATCCTGCGCGCTTAGTTTTTGTGGTATTTGCGCCCAAATAGGAAGCTGATAAGGTGTGATTTTCTGACTTTTGGCGGCATTGATAAGCAAGACTGGCAGTTCTTTGCCTTTCTCAAAAAAAGAAGGGTTTTTCTCTTTTTCTACCCAATGGATTCGCCAAGAAGTCTGGGCAAAAGCTATGTTGGTAAGAATAAAAAAGCAGATGGAGAATAATAACTTGATTACCATGTTTAAATAGAGTTATGAATTATGAGTTGTGAATTATGAGTTAATCGCAACAGCGACCATACAAATAATTGATAATCAATATTTTATGAGAAATTATTTTGTAAACTAATTTTATGTACTACTTGAAAACAGTAATTTTTTGAAAAATTTGCTGTTTTAAGGTGAAAATTAAGTCAAAAAAAGGAGAAAACGTACTAAAGTTTTCCCCTTTTCTGTATTTTTAGCCTTTTACTAACTTCCTCCCTGAATTGGCATATCTTTTAGGAAAGGAAAACGGTAGAGGCGTTTGCCTGTTGCCGCAAAAATAGCGTTTGCCACTGCCGCGCCTACAGGAGGCAAGGTCGGCTCGCCCAAGCCTGTGGGGTCGTTCAGACTGGGGACAAAGTGTATCTCAACTTTGGGTGCTTCGGGCATACGTATTAGCCTGTATTTGTTGAAGTTAGTTGCTTGTGGCTTGCCATCTTTGAAACTAAAATCACCAAATAGCGCATGACCTATACCATCTATAATTCCGCCTTCGGACTGGTTAATTGCCGCAATGGGATTGACCACAATACCACAATCTATTGCACAAATCACTTTGGTAACTACTGGTTGGTTATTTTTCATTTCTACCTCAGCCACCTGCGCCACATAAGTATTGTGTGAATAATAAGAGCTAAATCCTTGAAAAACATCTTTTTTCGGATTTCCCCAGCCTGCCTTTTCTGCGGCTAACTTGATAACGCCAATGGATTTGTCAGGGTCATACTCAAACTTTACTCCTTTTGCCGCATTGATTTTGGCTTGCTCAAAGAGGTCTATGCGGAATTTCACAGCGTCCACCCCTAATTCTTGGGCTACCTCGTCAAAAAACGCTTGTTCTGCGAAAGCCAAAAAGTTGGTAATGGGCGCACGCCAAGGGGCAATCGTAATATTACTCTCCAAATTATGTGATTCCATGAGCAGATTGTCAAAAGCACCTGCGGGAAAAAAGTTTTCACGTGTAAAGTTTTGCCCATTCGTGCCTGCACCTACGAGGTGATAGCCCACCACTTTCTTGTCTTTGATAGCCATGCGGAACTTGTACTTAGAGGCAGGACGATACAAGCCTGCGGTCATGTCGTCTTCGCGAGTAAAAACAAGTTGGACTGGTTTTTTTGCCAACTTAGAAATTTCGGCAACTTCTAAGGCAAAATCCCACATCAATCTGCGCCCAAAGCCGCCGCCTATGCGTGTCATATCTATCGTAACTTGCTCTTCTTTCATGCCCAATAGTTCTGCCACTCGTTTACGCGTTTCTTCGGGTCTTTGCGTAGGTCCGACCAAATCTGCTTTGTCTGCCGTAACATGAGCAAAAAAGTTCATCGGCTCCATGCTGCTGTGTGGTAAAAAGGGAGCTTCGAATACTCTTTCTATGACTTCGTCTGCGGTTGAAAAAGCTGTTTTTACATCACCTTCATTGCGTTTGGGTTCTTTGGCAGAGGTATCGAGCAGTGCGCGCATTTGCTTATCATGGTCTTCTGTATTTTCCAACTTTGAGCCTTCTTTCCACTGCGCTTTGAGTGCTTTTTGTCCTTTAATTGCTGCCCAAGTGCTTTCTGCCAAAACAGCTATTTTGTCGCCAAAACGAATAACCTCCTTCACACCACTGATTTTGCGCGTGGCTGAATCATCAAAGCTATCTAACTTTTGCCCAAAAGCTGGCGGACGAAGTGCCACTGCGTACCACATTCCTTCGCGCTTGTAATCCAAGCCAAACAGTGGTTTTCCTGTCGTAATTGCCTTTATATCAACGTTCGTTGTATTTTTTCCTATAATTTTAAAATCTTTGGGATTTTTCAAAGGCACATCTTTTGGCACTTCCATTTTTGCCGCCTCACTTGCTATTTCACCATAGGTAATTTTTTCACCTTTTGCATTACTGATTACTCCTTCGGAAACTGAACATTCGCTTGGACTAATATTCCATTTTTTTGCCGCCGCCGCCACGAGCATCTGACGTGCTGTCGCGCCTGCAAGCCTCAATGTTTTCCAGCTAAATCTTAGGGATTGGCTTCCGCCCGCGACCTGCCTCACAAAGGCTTTGGTATTCAGTGGAGCTTGCTTTACAGTTACTTTGCTCCACGCTACATCAAGTTCTTCTGCGATAATCATAGGCATCGAGGTCTTGACGTTTTGCCCCACTTCGGGGTTAGCAGACATAATCGTAACCAAGCCACTTGCCTCAATCTGAATGTAGCCATTGATTTCGGATAGCGCAGCGAGTGCCTCTTTGGTGCTTGCTGCTGCTTGATGAGAAGCCAGCCAGTTGAACCCAACTAAAATTCCTCCGCCTGCTACCGCAGAAACTTTGAAGAAAGAACGACGATTATAAGTAGTTTTCATCTTTTTGTAGCGGTTTGGATTGCTTCTTTGATACGATTGTAAGTGGCACAGCGACAGATATTTCCTTGCATTGCCGTTTCGATTTCTTCTTCCGTAGGAGTTGGGTTGCTTGCCAAAAATGCCGCCGCCGTCATAATCTGCCCTGCTTGGCAGTAGCCACACTGGGGAACATCATGCGTTTTCCATGCTTCTTGCAATGGGTGATTGCCTTGCTCAGAAAGCCCTTCGATGGTCGTAATTTCTTTTTTTTGAATCGTCGCTACAGGTGTAACGCATGAACGAACCGCTTTTCCATCTACGTGAATGGTACACGCCCCGCATTGGGCTATGCCACACCCGTACTTAGTGCCAACCAAATTGAGGTTATCGCGCAGCACCCACAGCACAGGGGTATCCGAGTCGACATCTACCTCATACTTTTTCTTGTTAATGTTAAGTTTATACTTTGACATAACGAATTTTGATTTGAACGAGAAAAAATTATAAGCAGTGAGTTTATAAGGATTGATATTTTACAAAAATAGATAAAAAATCTTTTTTAGGTTAGTTTTTAGTGCAGATTTTGAAGCAGCGCGTGTAAAAATTTTGGTTTATAAAAAGTTATAGCGGAAAAATTGGTTTTTCACGTACTTCGTACCGAGAGATAACAAGTGAAAAAATGCCCTATCAATGATTCATGTGTTCACCCACAGTGGAACTGATGAATTACAATGCGCTAAAAGATTAGAAGAATCAAAATTTTATTTTATACACAGAAATATAAAAATGAATTCATAAACTATGCACAAGTAATTAAAAAACGTGATGATAAAGGTAAAATTTGTGCAAGGCTCATTCGCAAAACCTTATGCTTTTCAAAAAAAGCAATCTTTCATAATGTGATGATTTCATTGAAACACAAATATTCAATGATTGTCAGCCTGTGGCAGCATTAAAACCGTTGTATTAAGCCAATGGCGGCGCGTTTTGAGCAAAAATATGAGCAAGTTTCCGCAGCTATCGTGGAAGGGTTAATTGATAAAATATTGACTATCAAAGAATTAATTGAATTAGACTGCAAATTATTCAACATAGATTATGAAATTAGTGTCCGTTTTTTCAAGTTAGATTAACATGAAAAAAACTTTACTGATGGGCGTTTTGCAGATAAAAATACAGATGATGTAAAACTATTATTTTTATTGTGATAGCAAAAATAATTACTTATTTTTGTAAAAATAGATGGAAAAACAATGTCGTACAGCCAATTCAATTACAAAAAAGTACGTACCGAATTAGGTATAAGCAATAAAACAGCCTTGTTTTTTGAGCAAACATTTAGAATAGAGCCAAGCGCGTGGCTTTGGCAGACCATAGAATATGCCCAAGACACCATAGCTTTATTCAGTGAAAAATCACGCTCGGAAGCTATTGTATATCCTATTTTAGTAGAATTACGCCACCTAAACCTCAAAAAGCTATCCGTTTATTCAGGAGGCATACTTAATGCAGACGACAAAAGAGGTTTAAATGGAGAATGTGATTTTATTTTGAGTGGGGGAGAACAAGATTTTTACATAGATAGCCCTCTATTTTGTGTGATTGAGGCTGAAGATAATGACATAGAAAACAATGTTCCACAGTGCATTGCCCAAATGGAAGGAGCAAGAATTTATAACGAAAATGAAGGGAAATCCGTCCCAATTATGTATGGAAGCGTAACCACAGGAACAGAGTGGCAGTTTTTGAAATTAGAAGGTAAAATTTGTTATATTGATACGCAAAGATTTTATATCAATGAGCTACCCTTATTATTGGGTAGGTTGCAGCAGATTGTAGATGTGCAGTTAGCACAACTAAACGCTTAATAAATCAAATTCATTCGTATTTTTATTTGTTTTGAAAAAAACTGCTATTTTTAGAAATCTAAATACAAGGCAATCAAAAACTTGAAACAGGACAATTATGATTCTTCGAAACAGTCTTTATGCCATTTTGACTTTATTGATAACATTATTGGTTTTTACTTACCTAATCACCAATAGACCAGACAGATATATAGATGAATTATTGTTTTTAGGGCTGCTCGCCTGCCTTGGCTTGCTTTATTTGGTGATGTATTATATGCTTTTGCGCCCACTTGCGAAGCTGACGAGCAAGACTGCGCGCATTGCCAATGGAGATTTGACCCAAAAACCTGACGCGAAGGCAGTGGGCGAGGTAGGTGAGATAGCAAGCTCTATAAACTTGATTATCAATAATATAAATGAAGCTACCCAATTTATCAAAAACGTAGAAGTGGGTAAGCTCGACTTAGCCTCCAATGCCCTCAAAGGCAATGACCAGCTTGCCAATGCCTTGCGTAGCATGAGTTGGCAAATCCAAAAAATAGCTGACGAAGAACGTCAGCGGAATTGGGCTACGGAGGGAATGGCAACATTTGTGTCCATTTTGCGCTCAAACAATGACGATATTCACGCCCTTTGCGATAATATCATTGCGAACTTGGTCAAATACACAAAAGCGCAACAGGGTGGGCTTTTTATTATCAATGACGTTACATTGGCGGTAGAACAGCGTTTTTTGGAACTTTACGCGTGTTATGCGTATGAGGAGAAAAAATTTATGCAAAAACAAATCGCCATAGGGGAAGGCTTGGTAGGGCAGACTTACCTCCAAGGCGAAACACTACAACTCACTAACGTTCCGCAAGATTATGGCAAAATAGTGTCGGGCTTGGGTGATGCCGTTCCAAAAAATGTACTGATTGTTCCCATGAAAGTAAATCAGCAAGTATTTGGGATTGTGGAACTTGCTTCATTTTTTAAGTTTGAAAACTATCAAATTGAGTTTGTAGAAAAATTAAGTGAAAATATTGCCGCGACCATTGCCAACGTGAAAAGCAATGAAAAAACGCGACAACTCTTAGAAGACTCTCAAGTTTTTGCCGAGCAGCTGCGCGCCCAAGAGGAAGAAATGCGTCAAAATGTCGAAGAACTCCAATCTACCCAAGAAGAAATGAGCCGCAAACAAGCGGAGTTAGAGGAGGCTAATAAAACAATGGAAACAAACGAATTTATTTTGACAAAAGCACTTGAAAAGAACAAGGCTAAGGAAGCAGAGATGGAAAAGGCAGAAAAAGAGATAACAGAAATGCTTGAGGTCGCGAAAATGAAAGAAGAAGAAATGAACCAAACCATTCAGGCATTATCTGACAATGAAAAAATGTATAATCTAAGAATTGAGGAATTAGAGCAACAATTACAAAAAGTTAAAAATTTACATCAAAATCCAATATAGATTTTTTGTTTTTTTGGTAAAGAAAGCAATCATCAAGACAGTAGCATTTTTAGATAAAATGAACTGACAAAATAATTCTTTTATCAGTTCATAATCAATGACTTACTTTATTATTTCTACTCCTTCTATGTCTTCTAATTGAGCAATAATTCCCCAGCCATAAAAATCGTTTGCTAAACCAATTAAGAGTTCGTTTTCTCCTTGTTTGAGTGAAATATCAAATTGGCAGTTATCCAATGAAATACGTCCATTCGGGCTTTTTCGCATATTTTGGTAGTAAATTTCCTTATCCACGTAGGTAGGTTTCTGGTTTACAAACACCCAAATCTCATCACTAAAACCCATTTTAAGTGTTTGTCTTTGGGCAAAATCAGACTTTATTTTTGCTCTTAACCAAACTACCCTACGATTTTTGCTATTGCCAAATTTTCTGGAAAGATTCACCAAACCTCGCCTTTCTGCGCTGATGTTTTCCCAAACCGTATTTTCTTTAGGCAACATAAAGCCGTTGAGTTCCTTCCCATAAGGCAGAGAGTCGAGAACAGAAACTTGCCAATCTCTGATATAGCGGGTGTCGTGTTTGGTAAGGTCAGGGGCAGCCTGTGCAGGAAGTCCCTCTACCTCGTCAGGTCTAATCACTAAGTTAGCAAAAATAGCCTGTCCAGGAAATCCCGTTCCGATGCCTATTTTGCCTTCGCTTGTATTGCCTTCCATACAAGGGATTTCGAGATTTGGCTCTGACGGATTGTTGATATAGACTCGCAGTTGCTTGCCTGAAACTACGACTTTTACGTGATTCCATTCATTGATTTTGAGGGTGGCAGCAGTCTGGTATTCATGCTGCAAGTCCCAAAGATTCACACCATTGACTATGCTGGCGTATTGCACTGCATCAAGCGCATTATTTTTACCAGCAACTCCTGTGCGGAGATACACGTGTTCCGCCTCATTGCTGTCTTGCCAGCGAAAATAGATGGTAGGAAAAGGCATCGCACGATTGACCTCAACATCAAACTCGATAGTTCCATTTTTAAAGTTAAAATCTTTGAGCAACATATTACCCGAATTTTCGTCCATTTTTACTGCTTTTATGCCTTTGTGCGTGATAAATTCCACCTTCCCAGCTTGGTATTCCCACTCCTCTGCTGACATTGGCACTTTGATTTCTGCTGCTTTTGTATCTTGCTTTCCCTTGTTTTTTTGGGCAAAGGTAAGTGAGCTTGCCGCCCACAAGAGCGCAAGGATAATTAAAGTTAAGTTTTTCATAATTTTATCATTTTATATTTTTAAAAAAATAAGATTGGACAAAAGTATAAGAGAGGTATAAAAAAGGCAATTCACAGCCTTTTCAAGTTTGTGCAAGTTTGTTCAAGGAAATCAAAGTATTGATTTTGTTTGTTTTAAATAAAATTATTATCTTTGTTCTTTATTTTATTTATAGCTTTCAGAAGGGAATAATTTAAAAACAAATAGAGCTATGATTATCGCCAATCCTATTTATGATGCAGTGTTTAAGTACCTCATGGACGATATAGACATCGCCCGCGAGTTGCTCTCCACCATTCTTGGGGAGGAAATCATCGACCTCGTCGTCAAGCCACAAGAAACCAGCAGCGAAAACCTCGCCTACACCCTCAAAATCCTGCGCTTGGACTTCAAAGCCGTCATCAAAACAGCAACAGGTGAAAATAAAAAAGTCCTCATAGAACTCCAAAAAGCAAAGCATTTGTTTGATGTGATGCGATTTAGACGCTATTTGGGAGAAAACTATCGTGAAGAAGACCCCACAGGCAAGGTGATAGATGGCATGGCAGAAACGAACGCGCTCCCCATTTTGACGATTTATTTCTTAGGATTTAAGTTAGAAAATGTGCCTATCCCTATCCTCAAAGTGAATCGTGTGTATAAAAATGCAGTAACAGGAGAAATATTAAATGTGAAAGAAAACTTTGTGGAACTGCTCACCCACGACAGCTATACCATTCAGATTCCCCGCCTGAAAGTAGTGATGCAGACCAAGTTAGAGAAAGTTTTACAGGTATTTAGTCAAGAATTTTTGACCTCTGACTTACACAAACTCAATTTTCAAGGAGATAGCAATGAGCCTTTGGTGCAGCGACTTTTGGACAAGCTGACAAGGGCAGTAGCAAGTGATGAAATTCGCAAGCAAATGGACTTGGAGGACGAAATAGACCATGTTTTTGAACGAGAATTTCAGAAGCGATTGAAAGAAAAAGACGAAATCATAGAAGAAAAGGATAAAACTATTGAAGAAAAGGATAAAACTATTGAGGAAGAAAGAAGGCAAAAGGAAATACTTTTGAAAGAATTAGAAGAATTAAAAAAGAAGTTGAAAGAATAATTGTATAGTTTCATAACTTTACTCAAACTTTTTTGTGAAAATAAGCCATTATGATTATCGCCAATCCTATTTATGATGCAGTGTTTAAGTACCTCATGGACGATATAGACATCGCCCGCGAGTTGCTCTCCACCATTCTTGGGGAGGAAATCATCGACCTCGTCGTCAAGCCACAAGAAACCAGCAGCGAAAACCTCGCCTACACCCTCAAAATCCTGCGCTTGGACTTCAAAGCCGTCATCAAAACAGCAACAGGTGAAAATAAAAAAGTCCTCATAGAACTCCAAAAAGCAAAGCATTTGTTTGATGTGATGCGATTTAGACGCTATTTGGGAGAAAACTATCGTGAAGAAGACCCCACAGGCAAGGTGATAGATGGCATGGCAGAAACGAACGCGCTCCCCATTTTGACGATTTATTTCTTAGGATTTAAGTTAGAAAATGTGCCTATCCCTATCCTCAAAGTGAATCGTGTGTATAAAAATGCAGTAACAGGAGAAATATTAAATGTGAAAGAAAACTTTGTGGAACTGCTCACCCACGACAGCTATACCATTCAGATTCCCCGCCTGAAAGTAGTGATGCAGACCAAGTTAGAGAAAGTTTTACAGGTATTTAGTCAAGAATTTTTGACCTCTGACTTACACAAACTCAATTTTCAAGGAGATAGCAATGAGCCTTTGGTGCAGCGACTTTTGGACAAGCTGACAAGGGCAGTAGCAAGTGATGAAATTCGCAAGCAAATGGACTTGGAGGACGAAATAGACCATGTTTTTGAACGAGAATTTCAGAAGCGATTGAAAGAAAAAGACGAAACGACTTTTGGACAAGCTGACAAGGGCAGTAGCAAGTGATGAAATTCGCAAGCAAATGGACTTGGAGGACGAAATAGACCATGTTTTTGAACGAGAATTTCAGAAGCGATTGAAAGAAAAAGACGAAACTATCAAGCAACAAGAATTGCAGATTGAGGAGAAGGAAAAGACAATTGAGGAAAAAGAGAAGACAATAGAAGAAAAAGAGAAGACAATAGAAGAAGAGAGAAGACAAAAAGAAGAAGAGAGAAGGCAAAAAGAAATGCTTTTGAAAGAATTAGAAGAGTTGAAAAAGAAGTTGAAGTAATAATATTTTTCTTTTTTTTATTCTTAATTTATTGAATATCTGTATATTATCAATTGATTTTGATGGAAAATAATGATTTTTATATTGCCCAGTGTAAATCTCAGATAGAGCAAAAACTCTCTTGGGGCAATAGTGAACAGTGGCAAAACCAAGACTTTGAAGCACTCAGCGAAAAAATTTTTGAAGAAACTAAAGTATCACTCAGTAGCAGTACACTTAAGCGGATATGGGGCAAGGTGCGTTATGAAAGTAATCCTAATTTGGCTACATTGAATACTTTAGCTCAATTCATTGGGTATGAAAATTGGCGTACTTTTACTTCTATAGAGCTAACAAAAGACAATGCTACTCCACAGGAAACTACTGTCAAAGAAGTAGTTACACAACCCAATACTCAACTCCTCACGATTACAGACTCAAATAGTCCAAAACAACCTGCAAAAAAGATACTATTGATAGGGAGTGCATTTGCATTTTTGAGCTTACTATTCATGTTTTGGGCATTTGATAAAAAAAATAAAACACTGATATACAGTAATATAGTTTTTGAAAGTAAACCTGTAACCTTGGGATTGCCCAATACAGTGGTCTTCCAATATGATGCCTCTAACTCCAATGCAGACAGTGTTTTTATCCAACAAAGCTGGGACTCGCAACGCCGCTTTAAAGTGGCAAAAGAGCAAAGAGAATATACAAGCACTTACTACTATCCAGGCTATTTTCGTGCAAAATTGATTTTGAATGATTCCATTGTCAAAGAACATGATGTATTCATAGAAACTGATGGCTGGCTTGGCACGATTGACAAGGACAGTATTCCTATTTATTTTTCTAAAAATGAGGTTCAGCAAGGCGAATCAGTAGGCATTAGCAAGAAAGATTTTTCTTCGCAAAATATTGATTTACAAGAAAATACACCTTGGATAAGCCTCTTTAATGTAAATAAAAGCAATGTAGTTCCAAGTGATAATTTTACATTTGAGATAGAAGTAAAAAACACTTTTAAGCAAGGAAACGGAGTATGTCAATATACAGGAATTGTACTGCTTTGTAGCGAGGGCGTACACGTTATTCCACTGAGTATCAAGGGTTGCGTAGGTGAGCTTAAATTGGTCTTGGGCAATGAAAGCATCGAAGGCAAAATCAAAGATTTGTCTGCTTTTGGAGTGGATTTTAGCGATTGGGTGCGCGTGCGCTGTGAAGTAAAAAACCGCCATACACAAATTTTTCTTGATGACAGACTCGTCTACAAAGGTGATTTCCAACATTCCATTGGGCAAATCATAGGAACTAAAATACGATTTGCGGGAACGGGGCAGGTAAGGAACATGAAGCTAAGATAATTTCATTCTTTTTTGATAAAAACGTCAAAAAAACAATTATTCAAAAACCTTTCTATTCTTCTCTTTGTTAATATATCAAAATGAGTATTTTTTAATTTGATGTTCCTATCCACTTAATTTGATTTAAAATGCGTTTTGACGTGTTTTACCTGTTATTGGAATCATCAAGCAACTCATTAAATGCTGAAACTCATCAGTTATAACTCACTATTAACCCAATTTTTACCTTTGGAAACAAATACCATTGCACAGAAAAAAACAAATCTTTTTGTTATTCTTTGCGGCGTTTTTTTAACTAATGCTATTTTAGCAGAAATCGTAGGTGTGAAAATTTTTTCCTTGGAGGCTTCACTTGGGCTGCCTCCTGCCCAAATCCCAATGCTGGGTAATTGGATACTTGACTACAACCTGAGTGCAGGCGTAATGATGTGGCCTGTCGTTTTTATCACTACTGATATTGTCAATGAATATTTTGGCAAGGAGGGCGTTCGCAAGATTTCCACACTGACCGTCATTTTTATCATTTATATTTTTATGATGATTTGGGCTATCACCTCACTTGCACCCGCGCAGTTTTGGCTTGATATTAATAATAAGGATTCTTTTGGCAACCCTCTGAATATCAATGAGTCATTCAACCGAATATTCAGCCAAAGCATGGGTATTATCATAGGCTCACTCCTTGCATTTATTCTTGGGCAGATGCTTGATGTAAGCACCTTTCAGTGGCTCAGGAAGCTAACAGGAAGCAAAAAAATCTGGCTGCGTGCGACAGGCTCTACCATAGTTTCACAATTTATTGATAGCTTTGTGGTCATCACCATTGCTTTCTATGTTTTTGGCAATCCTCGCTGGTCTGTCGAGCAGGTCGTTTCGGCGGGGTTGGTGGGCTATTCTTACAAATTTTTGGTAGCAATAATGATGACTCCTATTTTGTATGCTTCTCATTTCATCATTCAGCAGTATTTGGGTAAAGAAAATTCCGTCAAAATCGCAGAACAAGCAAGCAAATCAAATTTTTTTAGTTTTAAGAAAAATCATATAAAAGCGGGTTAAAAATACACAATGAAATACGACATTACCATCATTGGTGGCGGCATAGTAGGGCTTGCTACCGCCCTGAAAATCTTGGACTTACGCCCACAAATCAAACTCTGTGTCTTAGAAAAAGAACAAGAAGTTGCTCAACACCAGACTGGCAATAATAGTGGTGTAATCCATTCGGGAATTTACTATAAACCAAACAGCCTCAAAGCCTTAAATTGTATAAGAGGCTACAATATGCTCTTGGATTTTTGCCAAGAGGAAAACATCAGATATGAACTTTGTGGAAAAGTAATAGTTGCTACACAAAGCACTGAATTACAGGCACTAAACAATGTTTTTAATCGAGGTTTGGAAAATAAACTGCAAGGAATCCGCAAAATCACCAAAGACGAAATCAAGGAAATAGAGCCTTATTGCAATGGTTTGGAAGGTATTTTTGTCCCACAAACAGGCATTATTGATTACAAAGAAGTAAGCCAAAAATATGCAGAAGTTATCAAGAAAAAGGGGGGAGAAATTTTTGTTGGTGAAAAAGTGCAGAAAATAAACCTGAAAACAACTGATTCAGAAGTAATTACCCAAAATAAAACCTATCAAACTTCCTTGGTGATTAACTGCGCGGGCTTGCACTCCGACAAGATTACAGGACTGACTCGCCCCAAGGTAGATTATCGCATCATTCCCTTTCGTGGAGAATATTTTGTGATTAAGCCAGAGAAACAATACTTGGTCAAAAACCTCATTTATCCTGTTCCTGACCCCAATTTTCCATTTTTGGGCGTACATTTTACGCGCATGGTAAGTGGAGGCGTAGAGGCAGGACCTAATGCCGTATTTGCCTTTAAAAGAGAGGGTTACAAGCGCAGTGATTTCAGCCTCAGCGAAACATGGGAATCCATCACTTGGGGCGGTTTCCAGAAAGTGGCACTCAAATATTGGCGTACAGGGCTGGGAGAGTTTTATCGTTCTTTTTCCAAAGCCGCCTTTACAAAAGCACTCCAACGCTTAATTCCTGATATTCAAGAAGATGACTTAGCAGATGGCGGTGCAGGCGTGCGCGCACAAGCCTGCGACCGCACAGGCGGGCTGGTAGATGATTTCCTGATAGTGGAAGACAAAGCAATTATCAATGTAGGTAATGCACCTTCTCCCGCCGCAACTTCCTCACTTTCAATAGGTTTGACGGTAGCTGAAATCGCATTAAAGAAAATTTAACTTGATGAAAAAATATAAGCATATTTTCTTTGACTTAGACCACACACTTTGGGATTTTGAGAAAAATTCAGAAGAGGCTCTGCAAGAACTATTTATAGAACTCAAAATGAATGAGTTAGGAGATTTTGATTTCCACGACTTCATGGGGCATTTTCGGCGCATACACCATCAGCTTTGGGATTTGTATAATCACCACCAAATAGACAGGCAAACTATTCGTTCTCAGCGATTTGAATTGATTAGACAGGCATTAAATATACCGCCAAACCCTATTTTTGACCAACTGAATGAAGTATATATGGAGCTTTGCCCAAAGAAATCTCATCTCATTCCTTACGCGGCTGAAATTTTGGCTTATTTGGCTAAAAAAAACTATCATCTTCACATCATTAGTAATGGTTTTGAGGGTATCCAACTTGTAAAAATGAAAAGTAGTGGCATTTTGCATTATTTTTCTGTCATTATAACTTCGGAAAGCATTGCAGCGCGCAAGCCAAGCAAGGAAATTTTTGATTTTGCCCTCCAGCAGAGCAATGCCCACGTACAAGAAGCGATAATGATTGGCGATAATCTCACCACTGACATTGGTGGGGCTAATAATGCAGGCATGGATTCCATTTTTTATAACCCACAAAAAGTAGCATATCAAGAAAATGTAACCTTCGAAATCGTTGATTTAGCGCAAATTGAAGGCATACTTTAAAAAAAGCAGTAAAAATTCTAAAAAAAATACCAATAAATTTTGCACATATTAAAAAACTACCTACCTTTGCACCACCAAAATAAAATGCACAGTTCGTCTAGGGGTTAGGACGTATCCCTTTCACGGATAAGACACGGGTTCGATTCCCGTACCGTGTACTATAAAATGTAACCTGCTAATTATCAAGTAGTTACAAAACATAAACAGAGTTAGCATAAGAAATTGTGCTAACTCTTTTCTTTTAACTATCTGTTTATCAATTACTTACAAGTTAATTCTTTCGCAAAAATTTGATTTTGTATTTCATAACTACAAGAACGTAAAGTTTTGCTACCTACTTGCTCATTCTTGCAAACCACATTCATGCAAGTGCCAGTCGATAAATAAGTCAAGCAGGTAATTATCCCACTCATCAGGGTACGACAATCAAAAAACATCGTCCCTTTGCGAACACTAAAAGGTTTGCCTTTGCAAGTCTTACAACGAACTTGACCTTGAATGATGCTATGGGTAATTAAATTACCTGCATTGACCAAACCACAAGAAGAACACAAAGGGTTATTATCACAATATTGATGGATTTTGAACGACTCAAAATCTGATTTTAACATATTCACTTGTCCCATAAAACCACAATGATACAAAACATAGATTATATACGCAAGTTCAAAAAAACTGTTAATAGTCGTTAAGCGACAGTATAAAAAACTTCTTTATCAGTAATTTTGTGAACTAATTATTGCAACAAGTATGCTGATTTTCCCGAACTAAACCATGACTAAGCAGTCCAAAAAACATATTTTATCATTGATTTTAATGACGAGCAGTATTCTCTTACTTCTTGTCTTTCAATACTTTTGGCTTGGGCAGGTCTATGAAAATGAAAAACGCAACCTGCAAAAAGAAACTAATATTCTTTTCTTTGATATAATGTCTTCGCTACAAGATTCTATGATTCAAAAAAGCATCAAATCGGCAAAGATAGGCGATAGCACCGTAAATTTCAAGCATTTTTCTTTTAGTGATTTTTCTTCGCAGTTCCCGCCGCCGCTATTCCAGCAAGACAGCATCAACAATAAGAAAGGCAGGCAGGCGTTACACATTCAGACGCATACAGTCGCAAAGCATAGCATAACACTCAGGTTTTCAAATGATTCTGCAAATAATACACAGAAAAACAGGACAGTTATCTTGCCCAAAGGTAAGTTAGTCAAAGATACTATCCAAGTAGTGGATAATGCTAATATTCAGTTATTTATAACTTCTGATAAGCCGCAAGATTCTATCCAGCAGATTTTAAAAACTATCATCAAAAATAAATCACAACTGCCACCTCAAACCCAAAGTTTTGTTATCAGGTTGGACGGAGATACTATTTCTGAGAAGACTGTGCGGCACAACTACCAGAAAGCGTTGAGTAAAGCAAACTTTGCATTGGATTTTGAGCTAAAAAAAATACAAGGCGGATTACAAACACAGCCAGATATCTTACCAGCAAAAGAAGTCCTCCAACCTGACAAAGGAATGATTACTGCGCCATTTGTTTGCATACCTCCTTCGCCTATTTATCAAGCCTATTTTCCTGAATATCAAAGTTTTATATTTAGAAACATGATTTCGCCCTTTTTACTTTCTTTGATACTCCTTGTACTGACTTCGGGAGCGTTTTTGCTCATTTACAGCAACTTACAGAAACAGCAAAAACTTACAGCACTCAAAAACGACTTCATCAGCAATGTAACCCACGAACTCAAAACGCCCATCACGACCGTAAGCGTAGCTATTGAGGCTTTGCAAAGTTTTAATGCACTTCAAAATCCTGCCTTGACCAAAGAATATTTGGAAATATCAAAAAATGAGCTTGGCAGATTGTCAATGCTGGTGGATAAAATTATGAAAATGTCTGCTTTTGAGAGTCAAGGCATTGCGCTCAAACTGAGTAAAATTGATTTGCAACAGCTTATAAATCAGGTTCTTAGCTCTATGAAATTACAATTTGAAAAACAAGGAGCAGAGGTCAGCTTTGTAGTGGAAGGCAGCAGTATGAGCGAGAAACCTATCATCAATGCTGACGAAGTTCACCTTACCAATCTGATTTACAATCTCTTAGATAATGCACTCAAATACAGCAAGGAAAACCCTAACATCAATATTTATCTTCAAGATTTGGCTGATAAAGTGGTGCTGGCTGTCAAAGACAATGGCATTGGCTTCGCACCAGAATACAAGGAAAAAATATTTGATAAATTTTTTCGCGTGCCTACGGGTAACTTGCACAATACCAAGGGCTACGGCTTAGGATTAAGCTATGTAGCGAGTGTAATCCACGCGCATGGAGGCAAGATAGAAGTGGAAAGTAAGGAAGGAGAAGGCAGTTGTTTTCGAGTTTTCTTAATGAAAAACTTGGATAACGCAGGTTAAATAAATATAAAGTAATTTTTCTAAGTAATTTTTTTATCCGTATAAATCAGCGTTATCTGTGTGCCAAAAAGTTCCTCAAAATTAGTAGTTTATCTATTTTCTATTCCTCGTTCCACTAATTTTATAGAATTGACGCATTGGTTTTGCGTATTTTTTTTATTTTTGAAAACAAATTAAAGGACAAAAGATATACAAGCAATGCAAATCAATATTTTAGGGATTCGCCACCATGGAGCAGGCTCGGCAAGAAAGGTCAAAGCCGCCTTAGAAAAATTCCAGCCTGACGTGGTTCTCATTGAGGGACCGCCCGACGCAGAGCAGACGCTGGAATGGGTGAGCAATGCTGAAATGAATCCACCTGTTGCCCTATTGATTTATGTGCCTGATGAGCCACATCGCGCAAGTTTTTACCCTTTTGCGGAGTTTTCCCCAGAGTGGCAGGCGATGAAATATGCTCAAAATCAGCACGTTCCCATTCGTTTTATGGATTTGCCTTTGACCCACAAATTAGCGATTTTGAAGGAAATGGAAGTTGAAGGTGTCAGTGAAACTTCTAATAATGACAAAAAAGCCAGCGAAGATGAAAAAACGCTACCAGAAGTTGAAGGCGACCCCGTCGATGGCGACCCCGTCGATGGCGACCCCATCAAAGAACCTGCCAGTCATTTGATAGCTAAATACCCCTTAGACTATTTGGCAGAGGCGGCGGGCTATGATGACCACGAACTTTGGTGGGAACATTGGTTTGAGCAACGCCAAACTGACGAGGAAGCATTTGAGGCAATCATGGAAGCAATGCAAGCACTGAGAGAGCAGTTTCCTGACCCTAAAAATCACATAGAAATCTTGCGCGAGGCATATATGCGTAAGGTCATTCGTACAGCACAAAAAGATGGTTTTCAGAAGATTGCAGTAGTTTGTGGAGCTTGGCACGCACCCGCGCTCGCAGCTATCCCCCCGCCAAAACAAGATGATGAATTGCTCAAAAAACTTCCTAAAATCAAGGTGGACTGCACGTGGATTCCATGGACTTATGACCGCCTGACCTTTGAAAGTGGTTATGGTGCAGGCATCAATTCGCCTGGCTGGTATCAGCATTTGTGGGATTCTCCGACTGACAATGGTGCGCTTTGGCTTTCCAAAGTGGCGCGTTTATTTAGAGAAAAACAGATGGATATTTCAGTTGCTCACGTGATTGAGGGTGTGCGTTTGGCGGAAAGTTTGGCGGCAATTCGCCATTTGCCCAAAGTGGGTTTGTACGAACTCAATGAGGCTACGCAAACTGTACTTTGTTTTGGTGAAAGTGTGATGATGGAGCTGATTCGCAAGGAGTTAATCGTGAGCAATCGTATGGGCAGTGTGCCTTCGGGCGCGCCCAAAGTGCCTTTGCAGTTAGATTTGGAAAAAGCGCAGAAAAAATTGCGAATGAAGGTTACACCCGAAAAAACAGATTTGATATTGGATTTGAGAGAAAATACAGATTTAGAAAGAAGTAAACTTTTGCACAGATTAAACTTATTGGGAATACCATGGGCTGAAAATGAGGACGTTTCGGGCAAAGGAACTTTCAAGGAAAAGTGGTCTTTGAAGTGGCAACCTGAGCTTGTGGTCAAAACGATAGAAATGGGCATTTGGGGAAATACGATTGAAGAAGCGACCACTAAATTTGTGATGGACAGTACAGAAAAAAGTAATGCTTTAGCCCAAGTTTCCGAACTGATAAACAAGGCTATTCCCGCCGATTTACCCAAAGTTACCGCCGCTTTGATAGACAAAATCAATGCCTTAGCCGCACTCACAGGCGATATGCTCCAACTGATGAAAGCCTTGCCCCCACTTGCGTATGTGAGTCGGTATGGAAACGTCAGGAAAACAGATTTGACCATGCTACAAGGTGTCGTAAATGGCTTAATCACAAGAGTTTGCATAGGGCTTCCGCCTGCCTGCTATTCCTTAGATGCAGAGGCAGCAATGGAATTTTTTGGGCAAATCTCCCAAGTAAATCAAGCTATTTCTCTGATTCAGTCAGAAGAACAGACTCACGATTGGCAAAATTCTTTGCGCCAATTAGCTGACAGTGAGCAGATTAATGGATTAATTGTGGGCTGTGCGACGCGCTTGCTTTTTGATGCCAAAGCATTTGCGCCAGCCGAATCCGCCACGCGACTCAGCAAGGCACTTTCCAGTGAACCCAACTCAGCCGCCACTTGGTTGGAAGGTTTTTTGAAGGGTAGCGGCATGATTTTACTCTTGGACGATACGCTTTGGAATATTTTGTATGGCTGGGTAAAAACGCTAAATACCACCGTTTTCTTGGAAATTTTACCACTTTTGCGCCGCACTTTTTCCAATTTTTCTACTGTGGAAAGACGAAAAATGGGTGAAAAAGCAAAAACTCAATCTTCGGGGCAAACACAGAAATCAACTGTAAATAATGAAGAAAGTGAGTTTGACATTGCGAGAGCAGAAAAAGCATTGGCCGTAGTGAAAATGCTGTTGGGGATTCCAAATTAATGAGTTTAACTATCTAAAAACCAATCCTCAATCGCAATGCTGTTCCTACGGACTGCGCTCGTTGGAAAGAACTCACAAAATCTACACGCACAATCTTGAATACCTTTTCCAAGCCGACTGTCAGTTCCAAATATTCTTTGCTTCTTTCCGTATAAAGCAGGTGCGCCCCACCTACCAAATGCCAATTCAGTCGCTTGAATAAGGGAATTGAGTTGGTCAAAAATCCATTAAAGTGATGCTCAAAATGCCCCTCAAAATAGGTATCTGTGGTGCTGTAAGTATAGTATGGCAGATTCCAAAAACTGCGGAATGTACTGGGCGCAAAGAGGACTTGGGTAGTCATAAAGTGCTTATAATCCATGAATTGAACATTGTTTTTACTCAAAAAACCACCCACAGAAAGGTCGTAAGAACTGCTCCCCACAATGCCAATATTTACCTCATCATACACACTGAGGCGCACAAAATCAAAGTCTGTGCCGCCCATACCCTTGCGATACAAAAAACCCAAAGTGGGGTAGGGCGAACGCAAAATCGCCTTCAAGTTGGGGCGCGTCATGTACTTTTGGGCAGGGCGATAAGTCAAGCCCAAGGCTACAATAAAAGCATTGTGCTGCTCGAAGGAATTGGCATTGTTGTCAGGCACAAGTGGGTCATTAGACGAAAATTCTCTATTTTTCCAGTCCACGCGAAAGTTAGTTGGCAGATTTTCAGCATTTTGCAGTGGCTTTCTTTGGGCAAACTCCATATTAACCCTGCCAAAAAGTCCATTGACGATTTCCTGTGTATAATCTATATTCAAATAATTTTTTTCATAAATCTTCATAAAATTTTGCTCTGCCAATAATGAATACAAGGTGTTTTGCAGAAACGTAATTGGCTCTGTCGCATTAAACTGGCTCACGTAACGCCCCGCCTCCACGCTAAACACATTGCGCTTTATCAAGTTCCAACGGTGCGAAAAGCCTAACTTACCATACAATTTATTGCTTGAAAAACCATAGCGTATGGCAGTATTCACATTGGTTCTTTTGTAAGTGGTATCATTAAAAAATGTCCAATTCCCTTTCAGCTCGCCCACCCAGCCTTCTACGGTATTAAATTGTATATTATTAATAACGGGGTCTATGCTCCAAGACAGTTTCCGATAGCTATTGCGATGGTAATAACCTGTCAATAAATTAATTGGCTTAAATCTATTATTTATTTTATCAATAGAATCTTTGTAAGATTTTGCATTTTTTATAGTTTTGATGCTGTCTTTTAGCGTATAATCTTTGATTTCCATGTCCGTTAGTGGTACAGGGCGAATACTGTCCCAGTAGGTCTGGCTTCGTTTGTTTGCATCAGTTTCAATGACCTGAACCTCACTCCCAAAAAATTTCCGCGCTTCTTTTTCTTCCTGTTTTTTAAATTGTTGGTTGTTGGTTGTTAGTTGTTTACTTTTCTGCTTGTTGTTAGTTGGCACTGTTTTCTTTTTAGTGATTAATTGCTTGCTGTCTTTCATCTCACTTTTTACTGCATAAAATTTGGGGGCAAGTCCATAATTGGAGAAAACGCCCATGTACGTTCCGCCGCCTCTGATTTTGAAGCCCAGCGCGCCCACACTGAACTTAAAATCAAATACTTGCGTGCTTTTCATCCAGACAGAATCTGTCAAAGGCACAAAGATTTGTTTGATGCGCGCCGTATCTAAGTAGTCAATGCCTGAGTCTTCGGTAAGGAAAAGGTCTGTGCTGTGGATTCGCCAAGTATTCTCCTGAATATGAATAAACCCATGGTAAAGTGGCGCGCCTTTGGTACGCGGAATAACTTGTATCTTATTGACAGTTACGCCTTTGTCCTTGTATTCGCCAATAAGTTTGTACTTGTAGTAAAGCATCGCGGTAGGCGCAATGGGCGAGATAAAATTGCGGTCGCCAATAGAATTGACGCTACTTTGGTAAAAATCCCAATTCAAGTTGTCCGCCCTGTTCCAGCTAAACACAATTTCTGTACCGCTTACTTTGGAAGAAAGCATCATTTCCTTACTTTTATTGGGAGCTTGGAAATAATACTTAGACATTGATTCTGAGAGATATACGATTCCGTTGCGGTCTTTGTCCAAGCCTACAATCACGATTTCTTTGCCCAAAATTTTCTTGGGTGCATTTTTGACGTAATAAGAGGCTTTCATATAGACATTTGCCTCGTATTTGCTGACCTGGTTGAGGTAAAATTTGCGCTTTGCTTGCGCCTGCCTGATGATGGTATATGCGGGGTCTTCGTCTTTGGCGGAAACGGTAAATTCCTTTAATTGAACCGTTTGCAGTTTCATTTGTATTTCTATTTCTATGTCTGAACCTGCAATGACGATTTGCTTGGTCTGGGTTTCATAGCCCAAATGACGAAAAACAATGGTGTAAGTTCCATTAGCTAATTCCAAGAAATACAGACCGTCAGCATTGGAAGTAGAGCCAAACGTAGTGCCTTCGACATAGACGGAAGCGAAGGGAAGCCCTTGCTTGTTTTCATCGGTGATTCTGCCTTTGATTTTGGCGGCAAATAGCTGGTTTTGAGTGAGTAAAGCGAAGAATAGTAGGAAAAAAAAAGTACAAGATTTCATAGCATTAGGGTTGAGTCTTGGATAGTGGTTCAAAATACAATACTAAAAAAAATTTGTATAATTTTACAGAAAAGTTGGTATTTTAACCTATTTTTCCACTAATTTGGTATATCTTCATACGGAATTTTTATCACAAAAAGGCTGTTTAAGTCTTTGGCTATCTGTGTATTACCTACTATAAACAAATCTCCATTGGTATTGACACTGACATCTTGGATATAATAGGGAATATTGCGCCCTAATGTCCGCAAGAGTTTGTATTTCTTTTCTGCTATAAAATATTCATACAACAAAATTTCATAATTGCCTGAATTTCTGATAATTAATATTCTATTTTTTGCTTTTTTGATAAAACTTTCACTGTCATTTATGTCTAAGTCAAAAGTGCGATAAAGTTCTCCTGATTCATATGCTTTGGTCAAAATATCTCGTGCGCGGAGTGGCTCGCGAAAACTATTTCCATAGCGATTTTTTAGCCCAATATATTCTTGCGTTATTAATGGAGGTCCCAAATTAGAAGGAATCCACAGGGATAGGTTGTTTCTAAAAATTGGTTCTTTCAGCACTTGACTTTCTAATTCTGACTTCAAAGAAATCGCAGGCGTAAAGTAAATACTGGGCTGCAGTCCAGCCGTAGAAAACAAAACAAATATATATTCCTCATTATTAATGGGATAAACATTAGTAATGAGATTGCCTTCGCTGTACTGTGCGTCCAAAGAACTAAAACACAGGGTACTTATACTATTCAGGTCTTGGCTTGCCGCCAAAATCAAATCTGTGTTTTCATTGATTGATTGTTTGAAAAAAAAATGTTGCTGACTATATTCCATTAGCTGTGGGCGACCCCTTAGCAGCCAATTATTGCTCGCAGTAATACCAAAACTTTGGGATAATGTTCCGATTTGACGCTGATTAAAAGACAAATATTTTTCGTTTGCTACCTTAAAGTTGAAAAAGGGTTGTGTATTATTGGTGTAAATAACGCGATTGATTTCTTCGCCTGTTTCTTTGTCTATCTGCACTTCTGCGAAATTACTAAAATTCTCATAATTAAATCCTTTGACTCCCTGTGTATTGTAAAGACTATAGGTGAAAAGTGTAAAATAAGTTGCTTCTTCCCGTATTTCTTGGGGCGCAAAATACGCATCATCATCACTCTTGAACTGCCATTCAGGGCTGCCATCTTTGCTGAACTTGGTCAGGTGAGGAACATCGACAGAGATAGGTGTTCCTACAACACTCATTTGGGTACTTGCTTCCGCTTCGAGTACGAGTATGCCAAAGTCTGTAGTGGGCAGTCCTTTCACTGCGCCAGAGAGTTCGGTATCGTATATTTTATAAAAAGTGCTATTAAATTTGAGTTCTTCTCCTTGACAGGCAAAGAGAGAAATAAAAATTATGAAGAGGTATAGACGATAATATTTTTTTTTCATGTCAAAATACTTTGAAATTGAGGTGGTAAATCAATGAAAAGCCAAGCTCTATATTGTTGATTTTGATGTCGTTAGGAATATCGTAAAAACCAAGTGCTGCTTCTGGATTGGCAAAACGATTGCTACTATTGGTCAAGTTGATAAGACCATATTTGTAGCGTGCATCTATGTTAAAAGCAAACTTGTTTAGCTCATAAGTCAGTCCAAAGCCAAGCATAAAACCGCTATTGGCATTGATGAAATTTTCGCGATTGGGGAAGGATTGGGAAACAGAAACAAAAGTAGCATTACTCGTCTTGGTCGCGCTCAGTAAGAAACTTTGAAACCAACCCACTGATACAAAAGGTCTTAGCTTACTATTGGGGGCGATGCTATAATTAATACTAATAGGTGTTTCAATATAGCTGATGTTTTGCTTGTAATTATAGCTAAAATTGGTTGCTATCCTGTCGTTTTTGCCTGCACGTTGCAAACTATAACTTTCTTCATAGCCAAAGACATAGTTAGTCAGCGAAGGCATGAATACAATAGCTATGTTCTTGAAAATACGGTATCTAAAATAAAATCCTAAGTAATAACCCAAGCCAATATTGTACTTTTCGTCGCCCAAATTAGGGTTGTCCAAGCTACTAATCACTGAGATAGCATCTCCTACACGCCGAGTAAAGGCTATATTTCCTCCTGCGCGTATGCCCAAGGAAAAGAGAGAGGTCGCTTTGAGGGTGTCCAAAGCAGACTTAAGGCGAGCAAGGTCGTCCTCTTGGGGCTTGTAAAAAGGACGAAGGGCAAGCATTTTGCGGAGCGGCTTCTCTGCATCATAGAGGCGGTCGAGTGTGATGTAAGACATTGCCAAGAGTTTGTAAACATCTGCCTTTGTACCTTGATAAAGTCTTGGAAATGAGGGAGAAACAATCATTTTCTCCAAAATAAAAGTTGAAGAATCTAATTTCCCCTGCTGGTAATATTTCTGAGCAGTGGCATACTGTAGCTCTAAGATTTCCGTTTTTTGGGCTTGGCATACATTGGTTTGCAAAAAGAAAAAAGCCATGAACAAAAACAAAAATATGCCCAACTTTTGTCTAAGTCCTTTGATGAATAAGTGAAAACTTGGGTTTTTCGCGCTATATTTTTCTAAATCATGCTTCTTTTGGAAATACTTACTAATCGTTTGATAATAAGCTAATTGCTTGCTATCTATGTAAAATCCTTCTTTTTGGGGTAAAATAGTATTCAGTGTATCTATACAATTCATTGTTTTTGAGGCTTTTACTTTCTGATTAGGGAAATAAATGGGCAGAAACCAACATTCTATTTCGTTTACTGAAATAGCAAAAATAATTTGGTTTGAATACTGCTGATAAAAATCTTTTCCTATCCACTCAATTAGCTTGTTTTTGAAAGCCTCTACTGTTTCATCCACCGTCAAATTTTTGAGGTTAATTTTATGATTTTCAGGCACTTCTCCTCTATACATAAAATCTGTATCTATTTGGATAAGTACAAAATCATAAAAGCCAAAAGCACCCTTAAAGTCATCAGATTGGCAATACTTAAAAACCTTGTCCCAATTTCCTGATTCATTCTTTTTGGGTTGTAAAGACTTCACAAACACATCTTTACTGCCTGTAAAGCCCACTAAAATATTTTTCAATACTATCTGGTCTGTAACCCCTTCGCTGATAATTCCAAAACTTTTGTCTATCATATCACATTCATTCATTACTTAGAAATTTTCAGGCAAACCGCCCAAATAGCCTCTGATATAGGCTTCTGAAAGCCTCACCGTTTCACGATTATTTACTTTTTTGGGTGCAAAAATTCTGCGAGCAACCGTATGACCATCAGCATTTCTATAAATGGTAAACAATCGCTGTTGGTCATCTGTTAAGTCCAATCCATCAAGAATAGCTGGATTGTGTGTTGTCAAAATCACTTGTTTGTCATGCTCTTTGGTCAATCCTGCCAAAACTTGTATCAATTTGGCGCAAAGTTTTGGGTTCAGCGCATTGTCAATGTTATCAATCGAGAAAAACTTAGGGGTGAACTCACTGATAAACAAAGTGAAATAAAAAAGTAAGTATAAAAAGCCCTCATTGGCACTTTTCTGGTCAAAATAATCGAGGTGGGCAAGAAAACGGTCTTTGATATTGATGCGTTTTTCAGTAAAAAAGAGGTCTTTGGGAATCTCGAAGCCCCCAAACCAATCTATGAGTTTGAGGTTTTCACTGATTTTCTCCAAGATTTCAGGTTTTTGCTTGTATAAATCCAAAATATGCTTAAAAAGTCCTTCGCCGCGTATGCCCAAAGGTCTGATTTGTCCTTCATCATTAAAATTTCTAAGAAAATAGTTTTCAGGGCAGTAAATTGGAAGTGGGAAATTAAAATATTTATCAAATATTATGCGACGATGCTCCATTATTCTTCTTTCGGTTCTATTTTGCCTTCTCTTCTCATTTTGAGATATTTGTGAGTTTTGCTCATCACTTAATGTTTTTTTTAATTCATTTATTGATGATATTATATTATTATCAGTTTTATAAATTTTTATACCCACTACCCAATCTGAATCTTTGTAGGATATTTCAGTTCCAAATACATATTTATCTTCTTTAAAAAAACTAATAAAAATTTTAGACTGTTTATCTTTTTCAAATGCAGATAACATTAATTTTGGTTCTGTAACCCTCACTCCTCTTGTAAATAAAAACTCATTGTCCAGTTTATTAGCTGCTGCGGCACTCCCCATCGCGATTGCCTCCAGTATATTGGTTTTCCCGCAGCCATTTTCACCAATAAAGACATTGATACGACCCAAATCGAGTTCGAGGTTTACGACGGATTTATAATTGGTAATGGCTATTTTCTGTATCATTTTCAGCTATTTTTTGCAAATATAATGGATTTACTTGTTTTTGTTGTCATACTTAATTTCAGGTTTTGTCAAATCACCTTTGATGTAAAACTTCCACTGCTCATTGCTTAACTGCTTGTCTTTGAGGTTATTTTTGAGTTTGTAAAATAGCGTGCGAATATCTACTGCCCTGACTTGCATTTTTTGATTATCTCCAAAAAATAGATACTGACTTTTGGCATCAAACAAGAGTGAAAGCACTTGCCCTGTCTTGTTTGGCATATCCAAAGGCACAATGCGGTCAGCATCATCTATTGTTTTCGTTTGGTTTAAATCCCACAATTTGAGCATATTATCCAATCCCGCAGTGGCTATCCACCTTCCATCGGGGCTAAGGGCTATGTCGTAGATGACACCAGCGTGCTTACCGTCTTCGAGGCGCACAGGAGGTGAGGAAGGAAGGTTGAGGTTAAAAAGTAACAATTCACCCTTGTCCGTTCCGACTGCCAGCCAGTTTTTCTTACTCACAAACTCCATGTCAAATAAAGTATAGTTCTTGTCTTGATAAAGTTTGACGGGAGGTTTGCTCAGGTCGGTCAAGTCCCAAGATAGAATGCTGCCGTTGCGTAGTCCCGCAAAAAGTTGCTGATTCACTATCGTAAAGCAGCGTGCAATGGTTTCGGGGCGCAACTTTGCCACCATTTTTTTCTTAGTCAAATCCCACACATTTACCACAGTATCTCGTCCTGTCGAAATCAAATAAATAGATTCTTTGACTTGGAGCATATTTACTGCCAGCGCGTTCTCATTGTGTCTATAAATGGGTTTGAACTCTGAACTTTCTTCTTTTCTATCAAATTTCCTGGAAGACGCAAGCAATGCCGCTTGGGGTGCAGGATTTGCAGGAATGAAATAAACATCTCCATCTGTGGCAGTTACTGCGATATTTTCGCCATCAGGACTAAACGCCAATGCCCTGATGTATTCAGGCTTTCCCCCCTCGCGAAGCTCTATCTCAAATTTAGTTTGTAAGTGAGGATAGCCTTTTTCATTGTCGTCGATAATGCTGGCAATAATTAACTTATTTTTGATGCCATACGCAACTTGTTGATTTACTTTATTTAAGGCAACTGCTTTGATTTCTCCCTTGATAGGTTGCCCTTTTTCATCACCCAATTCCCTGTCGTAGTTGAGCATTGCTTGCTGTAAGGCATCGAGCGTTTCTAAGGCATATTGCTTGGTTCTATTCTTAGCAAACGCACTGTCTATCAAGACGTAAGAGGAAAGAGCTAAAAGAGATTTCAAATCTTTGCCCTCCTCGGTCTGAATTTCCTTAGACTTGACCGCCAATTCTTTGGAGTTGAACCAAAACAAATCGCGGCGCGCGCTTTGGGTTGCCAATTTTGCTACATCTTCCTGATACATTGCATTCATACTTGCTATTTCTGCCTTTTTTTGCTCTTGCTCTGCCTGCACTTTGGAATAATTGGCGATTGCGGTTTGTTTTTTTGCCTCTTCTACGCTTGCTATTGCTCTTTGAGATTCTATTTTTGCGATTTTAGACTGCTTTTCTGCTTCCTCTGCGCTTGCTATTGCCTTTTGAGATTCTATTTTTGCGATTTTAGACTGCTTTTCTGCTTCTACGCGTTCTTGTTCTGCCCTTTTCTCAGAGGCAAGAGCCTTTTTTTCTGAGGCAAGTGCTTTTTCTCTGTCTTTTTCTATTTCTCGTGTATAGATTTGCTGAAAAATGAAGCCTACCACTAACATCAAGGCAATTAATGCACCTAATCCCCTCAAAATCATTTTATTACGTTTTTCTCGTTTGCGATTTTTTTCTCTACGAATACGACTTGCCGTTACCAATATGTCTTCTTCTTTGTCCCAATTCCTCATGCCTTGCGCTCCTTTTTCTACAATTTCCAAATCAGTTTCGTCCAAAACAAGTTTGTCATCATTTTCTAAAATTTCTTCCAAATTTTCTTTCCCTTTCAAAGCAGCAAGGCGGTTGTCCAAAACTCGTGTGGCGCGTTGCCCTTCGCGGTCTGAGCTTCGGAACTCACTCTGTATCACAGGTGCAAGTGTATCGTGCGCCAAGCCCGTAACCGTGCGTGAAAAGCCCGCCAATAAATACAATTCTTGAAACTTTTTTAAAATAGGCTCTACAATGTCTGCGCGGTGGGCATAGCGTTTTTGGATTTCTTCTATGCGTCTGCTCCCTGCTGTCCCCAAAAGCGTGGTATGGAAATTCAAAATGTCTAAGGCAAGACCAGAATATTCCTCGTACTGATTCCATTGCTTAAAAAGTTGCATTTGTTGCTGAAAAAAATCGTTCATCAAAATCCCCTCTCTTTTCAACTGGTGATATTTTTTCACAGAAAAATAGCGCAATTCTTCGTCTTCGGTCAAGTTCCACATCTTAGTCAGCAAAATCTGAAGAATAGGCGCAATGGGCGAGTCCTTGTCTTCGAGGAGGTCATCAGCAATAATCACAGGCAATTCAGATTCTATGGTCAATCGGTACTGATTTTTGAGGCTTTGGGTCAGGGTTAATCCCGTAATGACCTCTACAATGTCCCTGCGCTCTAAGTGTTTGAGGAAAATACCTTCTCTGGGCAACTGCAATTTCTTGAATGCCTCGTCAAACTCTGCGCTGTACTCTTTTCTATAGCTCAAAATCAGTTTCCCCGCAGGGCGGTCTTTGGGATTGCTAAAAATCAGGTGTACTTGCTGCAAAAAATCTTGCAACTCATGAGGCAGGTCATCATTAGGGCGTGTAAAAACCTCTTCTGCTTGGTCTAAAATCACGATGAAAGGTTGTAAGGCATCTCTTTCTTTGATTTTCCAAACAGTTTTTAAGCTATCCTTGTCTTTTTCCTCTATTTCAACCTTGAATATTTCCTTTTTGTTTTCTTGGATTCTTAGTTCTTCAATACTTGCCAAAAGGTGGTTTCTTGCTTCCCCATGCAAGGTTTCTGCAATTTTTTCTAATTGGGATAGGGTTGTTTCTTGTTGATTGTTGGTTGTTAAATTGTTAGATAGTTGAATTGTTGAATGGTTAGATAGTTCTTTATTTTCTAAATAATTTTGTTGTTCATTATTAACGATTCCAGATTCTTCATTCCAGATTCTGTATTCTGTATTTTGTATTCCAGATTCCAGATTCTCAATTCCAGATTCTGTATTTTGTATTCCAAGTGCTTCTTTCAGTGTTCCCAGAAGTCCTTTGTCTTGGTTTCTTCGAGTATAGACAACTTTGGTAACTTGCTCTAAACGAGGAAGTACGCCCGCATCAAGCAGGGAAGACTTACCCACGCCCGACTGTCCGTAAAGTAAGAGAATGGGGGCGGCATTGCGGTCTATGGCGCGTGTATAGAGGTCGCGGATATAATAAGAACGTCCAAAGAATATTTCTGTGTGCTGTTCGCTATACCGTTCTAAAAAGCGGTAAGGTTTTTCGGGTAAAGGAAATAACTGGCAGATGTCGGGCAAGCCAAATAGCGGATTATCAACGGCTTCGGGCAAGTTCCAATCTTTGACAATTTCTGCGCCCTGCTTGTAGTACATATCCCAGGGCAGGCGGTCAGGCGGATTTTCTTCTGATTTTTTATCTTTGCGGTAAAGCCCGCGTGTATTGACTTCGCCTTTGCCTTTGTCAAAACCTTGCTGAATTTTGATGTAATCTATCGCTTCCAGCCATGCCTTATCAATGGCAAGCCCTTGTGCGATTCCATTGTAAAAACGAATAGAAAGATGGGTCGCGATGTCATCACCAATGGCAGAAGAAGTCCCTACCACCGCAGGCACGCCCGCCTCGACCAGTTCCAAGGTCTGCTGCTGCGTGCTGCACCCATTAAAAAAAACAAGTTTTAATCCTTTTTGTTTGGCAAAAAAAGAAACCAAACCCGCCCCATGCGCGACCCCATGCGAGCCGTCAAGTTGCTCTAAGAGAAGCTGATAGCCGTCAGCATGACCGCCATAATGAAAAATAGCAATTCTATCTTTGTAGCGAGCCTCTTGAAAAGTATCCAATATCTGCTCCATCGTCGCGCTGGCGCGCTCGACTACCTCACACAGGTCTGCCTGCACCGCAGGGATGAGTGCCTTGCGAAGTCCATCTAACTCTTTGGGGAGATTGCGGAGGTAGCGTGCATTGTCCTCCTTATCATTGGCAAAAGCAAGAAAAATAACGGGTTTTTGTTTGTTTACGCCGTTTTGCATTGTCTTGGGTATGTTTACTTAGCCAAAAGTAGTTAGGTATTCTTACATATCCAAATTTTTAAAAGCGTATCTAACTCCAAAGTGCATCAAACTTTTGGGAGGTTTTGATGCGTTTTATAAATTTTAACTAAATTTAACTAAAAACGCCAAAAAAATACCAAATAGTGGGTATTGCGCTTTTCATTTTTCCTTTGGAGCTTTGCAAAGTAAAAAGTACAAAATACAACCTCCCTCCTACCCCCTCTTGAGCCTAATCTTGTAGGGGTCTCAAAAAAAATAGATATTTGCAAAAAGTATAAAAAAATATGTCAGAATTCATTAACATACAAGGTTTTCGTCCTCAATGAAAAAATTATCTTTTGAGGAAATGGAAAATGTAAGAGGGGGTATATTTTATATTCCACTCGAAACATATTGCGGAATTTTGCGTTATATTGTTTTCTTTGGCACTAAAGTACAGTCCGATGCTGCTGTTGAAGAATTTAAT
>JAAFJS010000089.1 GCA_013298985.1 Cytophagales bacterium | reverse complement strand
ACAGTTTTATGCAAAAGGGGATATGCGACCTAATGTTACAGATTTATTCCCTCTCATTAGCAATACAGCCCAAGATGTAATAGGAGATTTGGTAGAATGGATTTATTACTATGTGCATGATAGAGAAGACACAAAGCCTGTTGATAAGCTGTTTGAGATTTTTTCAAAAATTATAGAAGAAGGGGAAATCCATATCAAAAGACCGTATAAAACAGATGGAGTTTTAGGCTCTCCATCAGGCGAAAAAGAGATAATTGTCTGTACTCCTAACAACCCTAATGGAATTAATTTGCTTTTGGTTAGCCAAGGGTACAAAAATATCTTTCGCTGGGTAGGTGGCATTATTATGAAATTATATGCTTTCCGAGAGAGTTTTGCCCTAAAAACTAAGATAGAAAAATTAGCTGGTATTATTCTCATAGATGAAATAGATACTTACCTGCACCCTAAGTGGCAGAGAAATATCCTCAAAGTTTTAGTAGAAGAATTTAAGAATTTGCAGTTTGTAGTAACGACACACTCAGCAGGTGTTTTGTCAAATTTGAATCCTAAAACGATTGATTTAGGTATTTATAAAATAGATGCAAACGGAAAAATTAAAGAATATGATTGGAGTGAGGCAAACATTTATGGAATGGATATCACCTCTATATTAACAAATAAATTACTTTTCAATGAACCTGAATACCCTAAACCAATCAATACAAAAATTAAGGATTATAATAGGATTTTGGAAAGAATTAAAAACAATGAAGCTAAAAATAATCCTGCTGTTTTAGATGAGGCAGAGGTAAAGCAACAAGAACTAATAGCCAATGGTTTATCAGAAGAACACCCAATGCTTATTCGTGGAAATATGATTATGAACCTTAAAAGACCTAAATAATGAGGCAAATAAATAAGCAACCAAACAAGGCTATCAAGTATAATAAATGGGTGATTGATAATAGAATTGCAATAGATGATGGGACAAAAAAATGGGAAGACTTACCATTGCCTACTAAAAATTCATTATCTGATTCTTTGTTAAAAGAGCAAGGGCATATTTGTTGTTTTTGTGGTAGCAGAGTTTATAGACAAAATTCAGAAATAGCTCACTTTGTTCCGCAACAAACCCAAGAAGGAGCAAGGCTAATATTTGATTATGATAACTTATTTGCATCATGTAATGGCGGTACTAATTATATTGAACACCAAAATAAGCAAAAATGTAGGACGAATGATATAGCAAGTAACTATGGTGTAGATAAAGTGTATAAAGACTCAGGAGAGGTTTACACAGAAGTTTTTACTCTTGATGGTTTATCAGTTATTTATTATCAAAATGCTACTCAAAAACAAGAAAAATATAGGCTAAAAAATCAAGATAGTTATGATAATCTCTTTCAACAATTTGGCAAACTTTTTATCAAAGAAAGAAATATTATACCCTATGACAGTCAAGATATGGTCAATGAAGGAGTTAAGGTAATTATTTATCGTCCTCTAAAAAACAAATCAGAGTATCATTGTAATAATAGGCAAGGAAATGATTTATTATCTTTTTCTCTTTTAAATGATACTGATGATTTAGAGAAAAAGTTTTATTTTGATTATGAAGGATTAATGATAGCTATTAATAATCAAAACCTTGATAATGAAATAAATGCAATACTAAACCTGAATAGCAATTATCTATGTGATAGACGCAAGACAATTATACGACAAATAGACAAACTTAGTCAAGAAGGCTTTTTTAATAATGATGAGCTCAGAAATATGTATATAGACCACGCAGAAATAAAAGATAATCATTTACCCGTGTTTTCTTTTGTTTATACAAATGAATTAAAAAGGATTTTTGATTGGTTATAAAATCTTCCTGCTGGTCTTAATTTGCAAGCGTTGTAGCAGTTATTCATTTTTACCCAACAAAAAACCTTATATCTTAGTAGTCAGCAAGTTGCAAACCAAAGCAGTAAGATTGAAAAGCTAAAATACTATTTCAGGGATATAATGTATGAAAGTTGCGCTGTTTTCAGTATCCCCACTGACAATCTCTTGCCATCAAAACCTATTTTCATTAAATTGATAATCAATAAGTTGCATTTTTATTGAATTTCCATTTTAAAAACTAAAATTTCAAACAATTTGCGAAAGCAGTTTTCATAGCATTGTTTGCACTTTTGAAAGAAGTCTATTGAGCAGAAAAACCGCGTAAATATTTTTGAGAAACTTGCTCAAACTGTTTTTTCATCTCCATTTTCACCGCAATATAGTTGCCCCAGCCGCGTGCGTCTTTGAGCCTGATAGGGTATGGAAGTAAGCTAATCCACTCGTGCGAAGTGCCGTACTTGATGATGGGTTTCCACTCCGAGAGATAGACCGCGTAGCCTTTTTCCATCAAAAAATCACCCAAATCTCTGTGCGTATAGCCCACAGGAACGGTTTTGTAGTCCTCAAATTCGCACAAAATAACCTCTGGCTGTAGCTTGGCAAAAGGAAAACCTTTGAGCGCAAAAAGGTCATGTCCCTCAATGTCAATTTTCAGAAAATCAACGCGTTGGATATTTTCTTTTTCAATCACCGTTTTCAGGGTAGTCGTTTTCACTTGGGCTACGGCGCGGTGCGAAGCATGAAAAGACGACAGAGAGGAAATGCCCGAAGACTCCTCGCTGGCATAAAAAGTAACCAGTTCGCCATCTTGGTTAGAAACGGCATCTTCGTACAATTTGAGATTGGGAATCAGTGGGATTTTTTTGCGGTTCTCAGGGTCAGGCTCAAACCCCACAATCTGCCAACCTAACTCGCTGTACGGCAGGCAACTTTCTCCATAATGCACCCCCACATCGAGCATCACCCCTCTGCGCGGGTGGGCATAAAAATAATCAATAATCAAATCTGCCTCTGAAAAATAGGGCTTTTTTCTTGCGAGTTTGTAATAAAGATTTTTTGTGTTTCTCCTTCCTAAGAGATTGAAAATGAATTGCTTGAGCATGAAATTCTATTTTTGACCTAATTCCTATATCAAAGTTATAAAATTATTTTTGCTATTCATCAATTTACAAAAATAGCCGCTACTTGGTGGGCTTTCCTTAAAAATTACCAACCTATTCTAACAACAAATTTCCCAATATTACGTAAAACATTAGTATAAGTAATTGATTTTAAATCGCAAAATTTTGTCGTTTATCGTTAATTGATTCATACATTTGCCCGACTGTACTACACATTTTTATTTCTAATACTTAAAATCTATGACACTCCAAAGAAAAAATGCAATTATTCGCAAAATCAAAGACATCACCATCAGTAGTTCATTGATTCTTACACTTTTAGGTGGGTCAGCAATGTTGCAAAGCTGTGAAGACGGAAGTAGCGAGCAGGAGCTGGCTTATACCAAAAGTGTGCAAACTTATATCCAAGAAACCGAACCCAATCAATTTCAGATAATCCATGAAGAAGTAGGCGAGGAAGACCAAGTTTCGCAAGCGCATATCAATTACCTAAACGGCACTACCAAAGTGCTGACCATCGAAGAAGCACAGCAACTTTTGACGCAGCAAACGCCAGATACTACAGTGTCAGTGCCTCAAAATCAGATAGATACACTCAGCAAGACCAGTGGAACAGCTACACCCCATACCTCTGCCAATACGAGCATCAGTAGCGACCAATACAATGCCAATAATAGCTCACATTACAACTACCACAGTGGCGGCGGAAGTCTTAGCACTATCCTCTATTACAGCGCGTTAGGCAATATGCTGGGGCGACACCACTACCACAATGCGCCTTCCCATTTCTATCATTCGCCCGAATCTTATTCACGTTCTTTCAATAACAATACCTCGCTGAAAAACTCAGTTTCCTCACGCCCGCGAAGCTCCAGCAGTGGCTTCTTTGGCGGGTCAAGCCGTTCTCGTTCGTTTGGGAGCTAATTAAATTGAGCCGATTTGAGGATTGATTCATCGGGCTAAAAGTACAGATTCGTATAAAATTTATGACATAAAACTTACTTACTTCGTTTTTGGTTAAATATTTGTTTATTGCTATTTGACCATTTTAATCAAGTAAAAATTTTCCCTAAAAAGCGTATTACAAAATCGGATTTATCACAAATGAAGCATTCTTTTTTTACAAAATATAGCTCTCTGTGGCTTACTTTTTGGTTTGCTATGTTCGCTGTGGCTTGCTTTGCCCAAGCAGAAGTCAAAGACCCTATGAAAAAACCTGAATTATGGGCAAAATTAGAGGTAAATCCCATAGACTCTGCGCTTTGGACAGCTTACTACGGCAAAGAGTGGAAGGCAATGGCAAAAGATGATTTGGACAAAATCAGCAACTGGAAACAGCATTTGATGCTCAATATCTTAGCTAAAAACGAGTCTGTACTTGGTTTTGTGATTAAACCCAAAGACGCAGAAGACGATTTTTTTATTGATGATATAGCATTCAAAGAAATAATGAGTAGCCTCGCCACGACTGACGGCGCGCCACCCACTGCGAGCAGCCCCAAAGTAAAGAAAACCAAAGTAAATAAGGCTGAAATGAGAAAAGAATTGGCAGGAATCGAATCTGTTATTTTGAGTGAAAGCAAAAAATTGCAGGAATTGAAAAAAAATGTACGCGCCAATTTTTCTGTTATCGAGGACACTTATAACAACATTTTTAAGGAATTTAATATCCAATACGTTTATTATAAAACCAAATATCCCGACGGGAACTTTCCAGAAATGAAGTGGGTAGAAAATCAAGAAAAGAAACTTCAAAAACTCAAGCAAGACCAAATCGAAGAATTGAGAAAAAAATATTCAGTGAAATAAAAAAAAGTGGTTGTCTGACAATTTTTGTGGCAGACTGAGTTTCTACGAGTTCCCCCCGCTAAAGCGAGGGGTTAATCTAACCCCTCGCTTTAGCGGGGGGAACTTTCCACAAAAATTGTCAGAGTATCAAAAAAAAGTCAGGTTACAAAACCTGACTTTTTTTTATTTCACGCTTTTTGTGATAACCTTTATTTTGATGCCTTTGCCGCCTCTGCGCCAAAGGGAGGAGAAAATACAGGCTGTTTCCCCCTTTGGAGGCGTACAACTGGGGGATATCAAATGCCCAATATGGAAGCACCTGCATAAATTGGCTACAAATACGCGCGCACATCACTTACATAGCCCGTAATTGCCGCTACTGCCGCCGTCAAGGGACTTGCCAAAAAGGTACGCGCACCTGGTCCCTGCCTACCTTCAAAATTGCGGTTAGACGTTGAAACACAATACTTTCCCGCAGGAATTTTGTCTTCGTTCATGCCCAAGCACGCCGAACAGCCTGGCTCGCGAAGGTCAAAACCCGCCGCTTTGAATACCTCGTCCAGTCCTTCTTTTATTGCCTGAATTTCTACTTGTTTGGAGCCAGGAATTATCAATACTTCTACACCTTCGGCTTTTTTCTTGCCTTTGACAAAATCTGCGACCATTCTCAAATCCTCAATGCGGGAGTTGGTACAACTTCCAATAAACACATAATCAACCCGTTTGCCAATCATCTCACTGCCTTCCTCTAAGCCCATGTATTGTAGTGATTTTTGAAAAGAAGCAACCTCCGAAATGTCTTTGAGTTCCCGCGAAGTAGGGATTCTGTCCGTAATTTTTACGCCCATGCCAGGGTTTGTTCCGTAGGTAATCATAGGTGTAATATCCTCAGCCTCAAAGGTTAGCACGCTGTCGTAAGTAGCTCCTTCATCAGAAGCTAAGGTTTTCCAGTAGCCTACAGCTTGTTCCCAAGCCTCACCTTTAGGGGCAAACTCCCGCCCTTTGATGTAGGCAAAAGTGGTTTCGTCTGGGGCAATCAGTCCGCACCTTGCGCCCATCTCTATACTCATATTGCAGATGGTCATGCGCGCCTCCATGGACAAGTTTCTGATAGCAGAACCCGCATATTCTACGGCATAGCCTACGCCGCCACTTGCCGAAATCTTGGAAATGATGTAAAGAATAATATCTTTGGACACCACGCCTTTGCCCAGATTGCCATTGATTTCAATTTTCATGCGCTTGGGTTTGTACTGCAAAATGCACTGAGTAGCAAGGACTTGCTCAACTTCGCTTGTGCCAATACCAAAAGCGATAGTGCCAAAAGCACCATGCGTCGAGGTGTGGCTATCTCCACATACAATCGTCATGGCAGGTAGAGTAATGCCCAATTCGGGTCCAATCACGTGGACAATTCCTTGGTAGGGGTGTCCCAGCCCATAAAGTTCCACGCCAAACTCGGCACAGTTTTTCGTTAGCGTTTCTACTTGGAGGCGAGAAAGTGCGTCGCCAATGGGCAAATGCTGGTTTTTGGTAGGAACATTGTGGTCAGCAGTCGCGCGTGTACGCTGGGTGCGAAATACAGGCAAATCCCTATTTTTGAGTCCAGAAAACGCTTGCGGTGAGGTAACTTCGTGAATGAAATGCGTATCTATGTAAAGTAAATCGGGATAGCCTTCTTGGGTATAGACGACATGGCTGTCCCAAATTTTATCAAATAATGTCTTTGCTTGCATGGTTTTATGTGTTGTTTGTGTAAAAAATGACGACGCGTCAAATGAATGAACCCACGTCTAAAAATAGGATTCAAAATTAGTAAGAATTTTAAAAAATGTAGCGGAGTTTAGTCATTTTTATTGGCGTGTAGCAGTTAAATACGTTTTATATTCATAAAAGTATTATTTTTGTAAAACATACCATTTTTTAAGTTTTCCAAAGTTTTCAATGATTTGGAAATGGGAAATATAGGATTCAGACAAGGGAGAATTATCAACATCTAACGAGTAAAATAAATATGCACACACAAACACTTCTTCATCAGGTTTTACAAATGCCTCATATCTACCTATTTATGAGGGATTTAGAAGATGCTTTGGCAAAAGAGCAGGAAGCACGCACCCAATATTACGAAATGATAGATGCCCAAAAGCACGTAGAATTTATCAATGGAGAGATAACCTCTTCCTCGTTACTCTCAGACAAGCATCAGATTGTAAATCAACAACTTGGACGACTTTTTGAAAAATATTTGGCTACACACCAAGTCGGTACGCTGTTTGTAGAAAATGCTCATGTATTCCTCACGCGTAATACTTACATTCCCGATATTTGCTTTTTTAGCAATGAAAAAACCAAATATTTTACCCCAAAGCAAAACAAATATCCTGCGCCTGATTTGGTAGTGGAGGTACTTTCTCGTTTCTCTGAAAGGATAGACAAGATGATTAAATTTGCTGATTATGAGGCACATCATATCCCTGAATATTGGATTGTTGACCCTGAACGCGGATTTGTGGAGCAGTATCATTTTGAGAAAGACAAGTATGAAATGATTTTGAAAACCAAACATGGCATCTTAAAAAGTTTTGCACTCAAAGATTTTGAAGTAAATATTGAAGCCATTTTTGATAGCGAATTGAATAAACAGGTATTGGCGGGAAATTAAAAATATTTTTTCAAACATTGTTTCCAAACATTGATTTAATGAATAGTGTTACATAGTACATGAAAGGTCTGACCTTTGTTTTTGAAATACAAAAATCAAATTAAATATAAAATATTAATTATGAGTGCATTAGCAGAAGTTTCACCAATGGTCGAAGAACCACTTTTACGAGAAAATAAAAATCGTTTTGTGCTTTTACCTATCCATTACCCTGACATTTGGCAGATGTATAAGAAGGCGGAAGCGAGTTTTTGGACGGCAGAAGAAATAGACCTTTCCCAAGACTTGAAAGACTGGGAAAACATGAACAATGATGAAAAGCATTTCATCAAGCACGTATTGGCGTTTTTTGCCGCAAGTGATGGGATTGTAAATGAAAACTTGGCTATCAATTTTACCAATGAGGTGCAGTATCCCGAAGCACGTTGTTTTTATGGTTTTCAGATTATGATGGAAAATATCCACTCTGAAACCTATTCTTTGCTGATAGATACGTATGTGAAGGATAGCACTGAGAAAAACTACTTGTTCAATGCGATTGAAACAGTGCCTTGTGTTAGCAAAAAAGCGGACTGGGCGTTGCGCTGGATTGGCAGTGGCAATTTTGCAGAACGCTTGATTGCGTTTGCGGCGGTGGAAGGAATTTTCTTTTCAGGCAGTTTTTGCTCCATTTTCTGGCTGAAAAAGCGTGGGTTAATGCCAGGGCTAAGTTTTTCTAACGAACTGATTTCCAGAGATGAAGGCTTGCATTGCGACTTTGCTTGCTTGCTTTATACCAAGCACTTAATCCATCGCCTGCCTGAAGCGCAGGTAACGGCAATCATTGTGGACGCGGTTAAGATAGAGCAGGAATTTGTTTCTGATGCCTTGCCTGTGAGCTTGATAGGCATGAATGCTGACCTGATGAATCAATACATTGAGTTTGTAGCAGATAGGTTGCTGGTAGAGTTGGGCTGTAGTAAGCATTATGGCGCAACGAATCCTTTTGATTTTATGGAATTAATTTCGCTACAAGGGAAAACAAACTTCTTTGAAAAACGCGTGGCTGAGTACCAAAAAGCAGGCGTAATGGGTGATAAAGCTGACCACAAGTTTAGTTTGGTGGAAGATTTTTAAGAAATTTTTTTAGTTTATGCTTCAAAAAGAGAATGCTTAAAAAGTGTTCTCTTTTTTATTTTGCTTTTCCGATAGCTTTTGCTGTTATTTTGTTTCACACTGGCACAGGCGCGCCTGTGCCTTATTTTTTTCGCTGGAATAAGCGTTTCGCTTGTGCTTTTTCACCCAACAAAAAACCGATTCCGCCAAAGGCAAAATCGGTTTCCCAAGATTTCTAAAACTTTTTTAACTATGATTTCTTTCTCGCTTCCTCTGGAACAAGCGTATTGCTTGTTCTTTATTTTCTCACTGGAACAAGCGTTTCGCTTGTGCCTTATCTTTTTCTTTTTCTGGAACAAGCGTTTCGCTTGTTCCTTATTTCTTTTGTTGTTACAAGCGTGTCGCTTGCATCAATTAATTTCCTTTTTTTGTTTTTCCACCTTCGGCAACTACCGCTTCTGTTTTGGTGAATTTTTCTGTTTTATTGTCATAAACCATGTAGTAACTGCCTGATTTTAAGTTAGAACAATCTACCATCTCGCCTTCACCCTTCAAAATGACGTTCATGTTTTCGTCCTGAATTTCGTATTTTACTTCTGAAGAAAAAGTCAAGCTACTTTCTACCATGTTTGGCGCAAAACTCACCCTGCTTTTGTTTGAAAAATAAACAACTTCGTTAGAGAAAAACATTTTGCCATGGTTGTTTACATAGCGAACTCTGAACTTATTAACGCCAGTGTGCAAAGCAACTTCTTCTGCATAAGGTGTGCTGTTTACAGAAACATTTTTCGCATTAATTACTTTTACGGTATTCCAAGAATCGTGTTTGAAAGCCTCTAAAAAGTAAACGCCATGCTTTTGCTCGCCCTTGCCAATCCAATTTAGCTGATTCTTATTGATTTCTACTGCGCTGAAATGAAACTCTTGATTCTGACGCAATACCGCCGCATTCATCAATTTAGGCTCGCAAACTTCGGTATGTACGATTTTGATAGTAACGTTGGTCTGAGAAAGTAAGTGAGATAAATCTACATCAATCGCACTTGATTTGGGAGCAGTGAAACGCACGCCATTGATGTAAAACTCAGTGATACAAAAATCTTGGTCTTCGTTGTGAGGATTGTGGAGATACAAATTTTTGCCATTGTAAGTGCCTTTAACGACAAATTCAGCCGCATTAGCAGCATTGACAAGGAGAAGACCACAGATAAAAGCGAGTATTAATTTTGCGATATTTTTCATAGTTTTAATGAGTTAAAAAATCTTGTGTAATATTTTGTGTTAGAGAAATCGTGTTTAAAGTTTGTTTTCAGAGAAATTTCACTTTTTTGAGGTATTTATTGTACTTTTCAAAGAAGTCTTTATTTTTATTTCTCTCTGATTGACATTACAAAGATAAGGGATAAAAATGTGAAAAAGCAAGTTTTGGGTTCATAAATTTGTAAAAAAGTATAAAAATTACGTTGATAATAAAAAAGCATTAAAAGTGTATGAGTAGGGTACAATGTTTATCTTGTTAAAGTGCAATTTTTCAAAAAAATAGGATTAATCAAAGGTTATTTTGTATAAAACAGCGTATAAATTGCACTATAAAATTAGGGTTTAGAGTACAGTTTTAGAAAAAGACAAGATTTATTTTTATCAATCAGGATAATATCACGTATAAACGTCAATAAAACGACACAAAATCATAAAAACTTACACAAGAAAGCAAAGACAATCACAATCCTTTCAAATATTCAAAAGAGAAACCTCTATTTTGTAATATACATAGATGAGGAAGGAAGGGAAGTTTTGAGAAACTGACTGCACGGGAAGAAAAAAATAACCCATCATTTTGGCGCGGTTGCCAATAATGATGGGTTTTAAATAACCTTTAAATAGACATTACAAATTTTATAATTTTTACCTCACCTTCGCCTCCAAATCTTCAGTAAGCAATGCCAATTTTTCCCATTCAGCGTTCAGTTTTTCTAATTTCTGAGCCGTTTGTTTGAGCATTTCTTTCGTATTTGCTGACTTTTTGGCATCTTTGAATACTTCGGGCAATGACAACTGGTTTTCCAAGTTCTTTTTCTCTTTTTCTACGGTCGCAACTTGGGTTTCAATGTCTTCTAACTGCTTTTGCACTTTTTTCAGTTCTTTACGAGCCTCTTCTGCGCCGTTTTGGGTTGCACCATTTTTAGCACTGCCGTTATTTCCGTTATTTTGAGGTTGTACTGTTGTTTTTGCTTCTACTTTCTTTTCTTGTGAAGTAGCTATCATATTTTTTTGGCGTTGGCTGTCCCAGTATTTAAACTCGTCATACGTTCCCAAATACTCTTTAATTTCCTGATTTTCAAGCCACCATATTTTATTGGCAACCTGCGAAACAAAATGCCTGTCGTGAGAAATCACTACAAAAGAGCCTTCGTACTGCTGCAATGCCTGCACCAAAATATTGACGGATTGCATATCCAAGTGATTAGTAGGTTCGTCCAAAAGCAAGAAATTTGAAGAGCCAATCAGGGTGAGAGCCAACGCAACGCGAGATTTTTCTCCACCCGAAAGCACTTTTATTTTTTTGAAAACATCTTCTCCTGTAAAAAGAAAGCAGCCCAAAATCGTTCTTAGTTCTGTTTCACTGCGCTGTGTGCCTGCTTCTTTTAACTCGTCGATAATGGTATTTTCCAAATTTAAAACCTCTAACTGATGTTGAGCATATACGCCCAGTTTCACATTAAAACCAAGTTTGCTCTCGCCTTCGTGTTTTTCAGAACCGTTTATGATTCGCAAAAGTGTAGATTTGCCACGTCCGTTTGCGCCAATCAGGGCTATTTTATCACCCTTTTCTATCACTGCGTCCGTATTTTTGAGTAGGTGCAAATCGCCGTAAGACTTAGAAACTTCTTTCATTTCTATCAATCTGCGTCCTGGCTGCTGGTCGAAGGTAAAGCGAAAATTAACAGTTGCGCTTTCATCTTCGACAGCATCTACACGTTCCATTTTTTCCAATGCCTTCACGCGCGATTGCGCTTGCGTAGCTTTTGATGCTTTTGCCTTAAAACGTTCCACAAAACGTTCCATTTGGCGGATTTGTTGTTGCTGATTTTCGTAAGCTCCCTGCTGAATTTCGCGGCGCAACGCCCTCTCTTCCAAGTAGAACGAGTAATTTCCTGCATACACATTTAGCCTTCCCTGCGAAACCTCGACGGTGCTTTTAGAAACATTATTCAAAAATTCTCTGTCGTGCGAAACCACAATGTAAGCCCCTTCATACGTTTGCAAATATTCTTCAATCCACTGGATAGAAGGCAAGTCCAAGTGGTTGGTAGGTTCGTCGAGCATGAGCAGGGCAGGCTTCATCAGAAGCAGTTTTGCCAGCATCACGCGCATACGCCAGCCACCCGAAAACTCGCGCAAGGGGCGGTGCAAATCTTTGGTAGTAAAGCCCAAGCCTTCTAAAATCGCCTCAGCCTCTGACTGAATCGTATAGCCGCCCAAATGCTCAAATTCCTCTTGTAATTTTCCCAATTTCTCGACCAGTTTGTCGTCATAATTGGTTTCCATTTCATGCAAAATCGCATCAATTTGGTGCTGTAACTCATTTTGGCGTTCGAAAGCCTCCATTGCCACCGAAAGGATACTTTCGCCCGTATCATAAGAAAGTAAGTCCTGATTCAAAAACCCAAGCGAGCAATCGTTCGACTTAGAAATATTGCCCGCGTCGGGTTGGTATTCGCCCGTAATGAGGCGCAAAAGTGTCGATTTCCCAGTGCCGTTCGCGCCTATCAGCCCGATTTTGTCCTTGGGTTTGATGTGTAGCGAGGCGTTTTCGTACATTACGCGGCTACCAAAATAAAACGAAATATCATTAATCGCAATCATGCCGCAAAGGTAAGGCAAAAAAAGCAAAAAATAAAAAAGCACATTAGATTTATCTTGCTGACCTTGCATCTATGACCTTGCCAAAAAACAGACAATTCATAAATAGCTTCGTGCCGCCGTACCAAAATGCTCGAAAATTTGGATTGTTGTCTATCGAAATCACACGCCCGCGACCCAGTACATTCACGTTGATGGCGGCTGCATTTTTTACCAATTCTGCATTTTCTTTGGAAATATATCCGCTTTGCAAGGGGCTGGCGGTATATTGGGCTGGTGTGCTGTACGGATTTGCGTTTCTTTGCATATAGACATCATTTGCCTTGAAAAAACTGACCAAAGGCGAGTTGTAACCATAAAAAAGTGGGTGCGACACATCAACTTTTGCCTGAAAAATACTGCCTCCCATCTCTTGTGCGCCCATATTGCCTTCCATATTTGCATAACTTGCTACTTTGAGGCTGTCCGCTTTTTTAGTTTTGAAATTGATGGACATAATGCCACTTGCGCCCCACTGGATTGCATTTTCGAAGAGTAACAAAGAGCCTCCATTTTGCACCCATGCCTTTACTTTTTCCTTGTTCAGGTTGTTGTAAGTTCCGCTTACCAAAATCAATGTATTGTATTTATCTAAGTTAGCATTGTTAAAGTTATTGGCATCAATCATACTCACAGGCATCTCAAAACGCTGGTCTGACAGTTGCCAAATTTCGCCCGCATCACTGCTCGCCACGCCACTACCCACGACCATTGCCACTTTGGGTTTTTCCAAGACAGAAAAATTATTGCTCCCCAAATCAATGCCGTCCAGTGCCAAGCCTGTCAGAACTCCATAAATTTTTAACCCATTTCTTTCTGCCTGATTTTTAATGAGTTGATAAATTTCTTCACTATTTTTTGCTTGATTTTTGGCGGAAATAAGAATCGTTCCATAGTCAAATTTGACTGCGCCGTTTGCGGTCAGTAGCTCAAAAGGCTCAGTAGCTACTTTGCTTATCAAGCCACTATTTTGCAGGGCGAGCAGGGCTTTGGGCGCATAATATTCGTCCCATTCCATCAGGTAAGCATACTCACTTTTCCCACCTACTACTTCGCCTGTGGGGAAAACTGCTTTTGTAATTTTGTTTCCCAAGATTGTATTATTCATAGTTTTGATTTCACCGTAGGGCAACCCAAAGGCAAGCGGCATCGTCCAAGCAGAAACATCATAAAAAAGGCTGTCTTTGAATTTTGTTTCTTTCTGAAAAATAGTGGTAATCAATCTATGCTGTGGCTGATTGGTAGGGATTACAAAAGCAGAACCACTTTCAAACGCTTGATTATCAACGGTCATTTTGCCTTTAAGCTCATAAATTTCTATTTGGTGGCGTTCGACCATTTCCAAGAAGTGATACGTTTTTGCTTTGTCGTTTTTATCACCAAAAATATATGCTTTGACAGGCGAGGCGTTTGCTTGTTGCATAGCCGTTTGATAAAATTCTTTTTGATAATTGAGCATTTCCTTACGCAAGTTTTTCGCCGCTTCCAGTGTAGAAAGTGTAGTGGTAAACTGATTGCGAATGGTGAAAGGGAAAGTCAAAACGCCGTTGATGCTCTCCTGTGCGTGTCCGCGCGAGCTTCCTTGCTCAAACAAAATACCCACTGCTCCATGAATATCGGGATAAGTTGAGCCTTTGCCGTAATAAAAATCGTCAAAACCTTCTTTGGTGAAATAAAGAGAGCCAATTCTATCCAAAAAAGCGGCGTGGTATTTCCCTATTTTAGCAGTTAATTCCTGATTTTTTGCGGGCGTAAGCGGGTTGGTGCGCGAAGGAACACCAGGCTGAAAAAAGAAAGTAGAGTTTGTCCCCATTTCGTGGTGGTCGGTCAGGATATTAGGTCGCCACTCATGGAATTTTCGCAAACGGTGCTGACTTTCAATGTTTTGGGCGGGCAACCAGTCGCGGTTCATGTCAAACCAATAGTGGTTAAACCTGCCGCCAGGCCACACTTCGTTGAACTCTCTGCTCTGCGGGTCAGTGATTAAGTGCTTGCTTTTGTGGCTATTAGCCCAGCTTGCAAATCGATTCATGCCGTCAGGATTGAGGCAGGGGTCTATGATGATAACCGTATTTTCCAGCAGTTCGTCTATCTGCTTGCCCTGTGCCGCCGCCAAGTAGTAAGCTACTAACAGCGCGGCATTTACGCCACTTGGTTCGTTCCCATGAATGGTGTAGCCCATCCAAACCACGAGAGGCATATTGTCAATATTGGCACTTCCCGCTTGGGCAGGATTGGACAAATCTAAGTGTTGCTGGCGGATTTGCGCTAAGTTTGCATGGTTTTTTGGCGAGGTAATCGTCAGCAAGATTTGTGGACGGTCTTCGTAGGTCTTGCCTATCTCCTCGATGCGTACGCGGTCAGCCGTTTTTGCCAATTCCTTCATGTAATAGACTAATTTGTCGTGCGTTACGTGCCACTGCCCTACCTTATGCCCAATCACTGATTCGGGGGTGGGAATAGCTGAATTGTAGGTAATACTATCAGGCAAGTAATAGCTAAGTTCTTGGCTATAAGACAGATAACTGAGAAAAAAAAGAGAAATGAATACTAATGTAAGTGTTTTCATCATAATTTTATCGGATTTTATTTTGTGTTTAAAATTACCAAATAACTTAAAAAAACACTAAATTTGTTTTAAAATAACAAAAAAATGGCAAAAGCAAAGACAAAGTTAAGAACGTGGACAGAAAGTGAAATGAGGGATACTTTTGCGCTGACAAGGGTTTTTGAGGTTACGCCAACCTTAGAAAACTGGATAGATACGCCTGCTATTCAAGCTATTGAAAACATGGGACTGCTGACAATGCTCCAAAAAGACCTCATTGAGAATACGGATTATTGGAATGAACAAGAACTCGAACTCTTTTTTATTGCTCCTTTGCTCAAAGTATTTATTGACTACAAAAGTCCTGATTTTTTGGTCTATTCCGAAAGGGCAATAGAAGCACAAGTAGAAGGCATTTACCTGAAAACAGAACCCGACTTGATGCTTGCCAAAGGCGTGGGGGAAGTGCTGAAAGTGCCTTATTTTTGTTTTCATGAATATAAAAGGACAAAAAAGAATCCCGCAGACCCCATCGCGCAGGTGTTGGAGGCGATGCTCATTGCCCAAGTGATGAACAAAAACGAAAAACCTGTGTATGGTGCTTATGTGATTGGCAAAGATTGGTATTTTATGGTGATGGAAGGTAAAAAATATTGTATTTCGGATTCGCTAAGTGCTATTAATCAGCAAGATTTATTACAAATTATCGCGATTCTAAGAAAATTTAGGGTCATTTTAGAAACAACATTGCTTTAGAAAAAACTATAAATCAATCCTCAAATTATGTTTTTTGGACTTTTTGGAAAGAAAGAAGAAGAAGAATTTATCGAGATTCGCACTGCCAAAATCTATACCTCAAAAGGTACGCTGAACGTGGAACTTTATGAAGACGACGCGCCCATTACGGTCAAAAGTTTTTGCAATCTGGCTATCGAGGGTTTTTATAAAAATATGATTTTTCATCGCGCCATTCCCGATACGCTGGTGCAAACAGGTTGCCCAAAAGGGGACGGCAGTGGTAGCGCGGGCTATTTTATCAAGTGCGAACTGGGCGGAAAGCTACAAGAACACGACAGAGGCGTGCTTTCTATGGCACATGGCGGCAGGGATACAGGCAGTTCGCAGTTTTTCATCTGTTTGGGGCGCATAGAAACGGAAATGTTCAACGGCAACCACACTTGCTTTGGGAAGGTCATAGAGGACGATTTGGAATATTTGGACGAAATCAGGGTGGGCGACGAAATGAACAGAATAGAGATTATCGTTACCAAAATTCCAGTAGAAAAGAAATAAGAAGATTTTAATACAAATCTTTGATTGCTACTCAAAAAATCTAAATCGCACAAAATCTGAATTTTATGCAGTGGACAGAAGAACAAATCACCGCACTTGCTCCTGATACGAGTTCCCTAAAATCAGGGAGAGATTTGGCAAAAACTAACAAATGGCTTACTATTCAGCAGAGTGAACGCGCACTCTGGGGGGAGTGCCAAGGCAGTGGCAAAGACCCATACCGCACTGCGATTGACCTGACCAATGTAGCCTTCAAATGCTCCTGCCCAAGCAAAAAATTCCCTTGTAAGCATGGATTGGGTTTGTTTTTATTGTTTACAAAGCAAAGCAATGCGTTTACAACACAGGAAGAAGCAGACTGGGTGGCGGATTGGCTCAACAAACGAACGACAAAACTTCAACAAAAAACGGAAAATAAGCCTGTTGATGAAAAAGCCCAAGCCAAACGCGTAGATGCGCGCCTCAAAAAAGTAAACGCGGGAATAGAGGAAGCCCAAATGTGGCTTAAAGACCTCATTCGCAATGGATTGATTAGCGCACCCGAAAAAGAAAATAGCTTCTGGGAAAATGCGGCGGCTCGCATGACGGACGCACAGGCGGGTGGATTGGCGGGCATGATTCGCAACATTGGCGAAATTAATTTCTTCTCTGGCAAATGGCAAGGCGAACTCTTGGAAAAACTAATGAAGATTTTTTTGCTCACCGAAGCCTATAAAAATATAGAGCAACTCCCTGAAAATCTGCAAGCTGACCTCAGAAACCTCATGGGCTGGACGCAAAGCCAAGAAGAACTCAAAGCCCAAGAAGGAATCAAAGACAGTTGGCTAATACTGGGTAAGCAAGAAGAATCGGAAGACAAGCTGACCGTACAGAAGAATTGGCTCTACGGCTTACAATCAAAACGATACGCCTTAGTGCTGAATTTTACTTTTCAAACCCAGCAAAAAGATATTTCGCTGCTGGTGGGAACAGTAATGGAGGCAGAACTGGTTTTCTTCCGAAGTAATTATCCGCAGCGCGCCATCATCAAAAATCGCTTTTCGCCCCAACTCATGCAAAAGCCTACATTTTTAGGAAACTGGGCAGAAGTTATTGATTTACAGGCAGATGCACTTTCACAAAACCCTTGGATAGAACGCCTCCCCCTATTGGTCAGTCAGATTACACCAATGCGCTATAATGACGATTGGGTTTTAAAAGATATTAATAATCAATACGTTAGGGTGAATCCTTACCAAGATATTGCGCTATGGCAACTGCTGGCGTGTAGCGGTGGTAGGCCCTTAGACCTGTTTGTATTGCAGGAAAATGGTGCTTACACGCCACTTGGTTTTTGGAATGAGGACAAATATATGGCAGTAGGAAGCCTACAAGCAAAAGATTGATTATTTAGTTTTTCCTTCCTTTTTGATAAAATTCATGACCATTTTGTCCATGAAACTTGGAAAAAGTTTATTGAGAAAAACGGTCAGCTTGCCCATGAAGGTAAGAATGAGAATTTTTTTGCGCTTTACCGTCGCATTATAAATTTGTCTGGCACATTCCTCTGCGCTCATCATGTCTTTTTCATCTCTTGGCGAGTCGTTTTGGATAGAGCCATCTTTGGTCAGCGACCGAAAACGAATGTTCGAGGTGGTGTAGTACGGGCAGGCGGTAAGTACATGAACGTCTTTTTCCAGCATCTCAGCGCGCAGGGATTCCAAAAAACCTTGCAAGGCAAACTTAGACCCAGAATAGCCCACACGCGCAGGCAAGCCGCGATAACCCGCAATCGAAGAAATACCTATCACAGAGCCTTTTTGCTTGATAATATGCGGCAGGCAGCACTTGGTCGCATAGATAGCTCCAAAAAAATTAATCTCCATCACCTGCCTGATAACCTCTACCTCTACTTCCTCAAAGAAAGCGCGCATAGAGATTCCTGCATTATTTATCAGCACGTCTATTTTCCCAAAATGCGCCAAAGTTTCTGTAACCATGCGCTGATTATCAGCCATTTGCGTAACATCAGCCTGAATGGAAAGCACTGCGATATTTTTTGCTTTGAGTTCATTTTCTGTTTCGGCGAGTGCCTGCTGGTTGCGTCCTGTAATCACAATTTTTGAGCCTTGCGCGCCAAACTCAAACGCCAACGCCTTGCCAATACCCGAATTGCCTCCTGTGATAATTACTACTTTGTCTTTCATAAAATTTTTGTATACTTTGCTTTTTTATCTCATTTCCCAAACACGTATTGTCAATTTACTTTCCGCGTAGCCCGTATTCAATGTAAAAAAACGGTACAAAAAACATGATTGCCACTTATGCTATCATGCTTTTTGCACCGTTTGCTACTAAAACATAAGTTTAGGACAAGCGCAAACTTAGTTATTTCCTTTTTTATTTCTCCTTCTTTCCTTTATTTTCTCTTTTTTGTCCTCGCGAATTTCCTCAAACTTTGTATATTGCTCAGGCGTGAGAATTGCCTTCATTTCAGCATCATACTCGTCCATCATGGTTTTGAGTTTGCCTCTATTTTCGCCTTTTCTTTCTTTACTGCCGTCGCGTATGGTTTTGATTTGGTCTGCGCGCTTCTGGCTGGCGGCTTGCACCTTAGCCGTTTGGTCGTCAGAAAGTTGGAGTTCCGTTTTTAATTTTTCTACCTGTTTCTCCACTTTTTGGGCAAACCCTACCAAGCTAAACATCATCAAAGCGATACAACCTATCAATACCTTTGCAAAAAACAACTTTTTCATAATCTTGTGTTAAATGTTATAAATTTTTAAACGTTTTTTATAATGATTTGACGTTTATCTTGGGCAAAGGTTTAATCTGGGAAAAAAATAAATGGTTCATAAAAAGTTATAGCGGAAAAATGGGTTTTTCACGTACTTCGTACCGAGAGATAACACGTGAAAAAACGCTCTGTCAATAATTCATGTGTTCACCCGCAGTGGAACTGATGAATTACAATGCGCTAAAAGATTAGAAGAACCAAACATTTTCTCATTTCATAAACCTCGTAGCACCTTAATATTGAACTTCTATAGACTCGTGCTATAAATTATTATACACCGTTAGGTGTTAAATATTGGTAGTAAAAAAATTAATACAAATGTATTCCTACTCCTTTAGGAGTTGTATGAATAGTTTAACATGAAACTCCTAACGGAGTTTAGAAATGCTCAAATGAATTACTTACCAACATTAAGTCCTTAACAGGACTTCAACTGATTAATCGTTTTTATAGCACGAGGCTAATGGAGTTTTTAATATAATGATTATCAGTTATTTATTGCCAATATCAAAAATCAACGGCGTTTTTAATCTGCAAAAGGTCTATTCCTCACAGCTGCACTGCATAAAATATTTTCCTATCCAGATTTTCTGACCAATGCTCAGGTGAGTGAGCGCATTATTATTTTCTGCTTGGATTTGTGCAACAGTTTTTTGGTAGCGTTGGGCGATGCTCTGCAATGTTTCTCCCTGATTCAAAATATGGTAAAAATAAGTATTTGTAGGCAGTGCCTCGTTCTCTTTTCTGCCCCTGACCCAATCTATTTTTTTGCAAACTTTGATTTTCATTCCTTCTACTAACTCATTGTTTTCCAAAAAGTTCCACTCTTGCAAACATATTTCACTGACATCATACAATCGCTGAATGTCGTTTAGTCCCTCTCCTTTTTCGACGGTATGCACGATAAAAGTAGTATCCGCAACTTCGTCAAATTTGAGTAACTCGGATAGTATATCCCTTGCTTCCTGCCTCATTTCCGCGCTCAGGAAAGCTACTTTTTCCGTTTTATCTGTTTTTTGAGAAGGAATCGCCGCATTTTTAAGTGCTTTCCAAGCATAATCTATGGCTTTCTGCTTGTTATTCAGTGCTTTATGCGCCTTCGCCAAATAGAGCAAGGAAATATTATTACTCAGGTCTGTTTTTTCAGCTACTTGAATTATCTGTCTGTAATGATTAGCGGCTTGGGCTGTATTCCCTTGATTTTCATTGACTTTCGCCAGTTTCAAATGCAAATCCAGCTTTGTATCTGCGTCCAAGTTTTTGCTTTGCAAGAGGTCAGCATAAAAAGCAATCATTTGCGTATTTTCGCCAATTATCGCGCCCAAGTTCACCGCTTTCTGCACCATTAACTTCTTGATAACTAAATTATTGACCAAAGGAAGCTGGGTAAGTATTGCCTTAAAATCTTCCTTGTAAAGCTCTTTGGTCAAGTCTTTGAAGGAAAACTCCAACTTTTCATTGTCTAATTTATTTTCCATGATGAGTGGCGAATAAGGATTGACCATTGTTAGCCTATTTTTCAACCAATTTAACTTTTCTGTATTATTTTGTTTGAGCCTTGCCTGCGCGCCTTTGAAAGTATAAATGTCGCTGCCAATCGTATTTCCCTTTTTTCTGTAAAAATCTGCGACCAAAAAGTAGCTATTGGCTATCTCGTTGTAAGAAGTAGTGTCCATTTTGTTAAAATGTTGCTCAGTTGCTTGGGTATAACTCTTGAAAAACTGTTCTGCCTTTTCAAAATCGGCTTGATTAAAATAGGTTTTCCCTTGCTCCTTATAAAATTCGGTAGCAACTGGAAAAAGGAACTGTTTTGAGTTTCCGTCAAAAGAGGTCATTGCCTTTTTCAAATACTTTTCAGCGCGACCTACTTGCTTTCTTGTCTGCCAATAAAAACGCACTGTATTAAGCATTTCTGTCTGAAAATTGGCTTTACTTGTGGTTTTTTCTACCCAATCCAAGAATTTATTGCGGGTTTCCTCTTCTTTTTGGAGGAAATAATTGCGTTCGCTGGGTGCTTTTTCGCGCTGATAACGCGCAAAATAAAAATCTCCCAGACTCAATAAATTATACCTCAAAGCGGTGATTTCTCCCTTATTTACGTTCCACTCGTTTTCCCTAATTTTGATGATTTCTAAGTAGTATTTTTCTGCCTTGTCCCAGTCATTTCCATCTTTTGCGAGTGCCGCCAATCGCTGATAAGCCCACACCTGCCCATCTACAAATTTTTGTAGTTTTCTGATTTCCAGTGCTTTCAAAAAATAATTTTCTGCTTCTACGCGACTTGCGG
>JAAFJS010000088.1 GCA_013298985.1 Cytophagales bacterium | reverse complement strand
TTCTCGCACACCTTTTTGAGGTTTGCCAAGCCCCTATCATTGACTTTTTGGATTTCATCTTTCAAGCCCATGAGCATACCTATCACATTCATAGGCATAGGCATTGCCGTTTCAAACTCATAGACGACCTTTGTACCCTGTGGCGTTTCGGTAAAAGTATAGAGAAAGTCAGGCTCAGATTGGAAAGGTTCTTGGATATGGCATTTAATCTTGATTTCATTTTCACTGAATTGGGTAAGTTCCTGATAGCCTTTGCCTTCTTCCTTCACCCCTACCCAGTGGAACTGCGCGCCTACCTGTCCATCTGTGCCTTTGACCTCATTTTTTTGCTCGGGGTCAGTATCTAACCATGGCGACCAAGTGGGGTATTGTTTGAAAAAACGCACTTGGTCAAGCACACTTGCCTTGGGCGCATTGATGAGAACCTCGCTACGCACCTTGATTTGGCTGGGGGCAACAAAAGCTAAGATAGCCAAGATAATAAAAAGTCCTAAAAAGATGAATCCTACGATTTTTAAAGTTGTCATTAAAATAAAGATTAAAATTGTGAATGATTAAATTTTTTAAATTCAACTCCATGACGAATGAGCTTTTAAAAAATGGACAGCAATCTGCTCTTTTTTTTTAATTTTTCAAAAAAAATTTCAAATCCTACGTAAAATCTGTGTTATCTGTGTGCAAAGACATGATAACTTCTTAAACTAAACAAGTCCTACTAAATAATTTATTGCTCAATCATTAATCATTTCCCATAGCAATATAGGCATTGATTTGTTGGCGAATCATGGGCATAGAAAGGTCTGTGTCTATTTTGCCATGCTGAACAATAGAAATTTGCCCTGTTTGCTCAGAAACGACCAATACCAATACGTCCGTAACCTCAGAAATACCCAGCGCAGCGCGATGCCGCAAGCCCATGATAGCGGGCAGATTGGGGTTTTGCGAAACAGGCATGATGCACCTTGCTGACCTGATACGTCCCTCCACAATCAGCACTGCGCCATCATGCAGGGGACTTTCCTTGTTAAAAATCGCCAGTAGGAGTCGCTTAGAAATTTCGGCATCTATCAGGTCGCCCGTATCAGCATAATTGCTGAGGGCAGAGTTTTTGGAAAGGACGATGAGCGCGCCTGTATTTGTTTCACTCATGGTTTTTAGTGCATCAGCAATGGGCGTAACCTTAAAATTAACCTCTTTCTTATCCCTTGCCCAGCTAAAAAAATCTACACCTTTGAGGTCAGCCGACCTGCCAATGAACAGCAGAAAATTGCGGATTTCTTGCTGGAAAAGAATCAGTGCCGCCAACATTCCCACGCCCATGAACTGGTCTAAAATGGCGGTCAATAGCTTCATTTGGGTTGCCTGAACAATGAGAAAAATAAGGTAAAGCACCAAAAAACCTATAAAAATTTTTAGGGCAACTGTCCCCTTTGCCAGCTTGTAGAGCTGGTAGAGCAACACACTCACTAAGGCAATATCAATCATATCTACCCAGGCGATTTCTAAAAAACCTATCTGGAAAAGGAGAGGCAAATGGTTGGGGAGGTTAATACTCATTATTTAACTTAAATTGTCAAAAGTAAGAAAGAAACGCTAAATCAAGCATTTCTTTCACCTTTATTATTCCTTTTTAAGAATAATTAACGGCGAAGTCACGCCTATTCAATCGCCAACTGTTAGTTTTGTGGCAAATAATCAAGAAAAGATGTTCACAAAAATAGACAAGCTCGTATCTAAGGCATTTGTGCCTACCTTTTTCCTCACCTTTTTTGTGGTGCTTTTTATTTTATTTACTGTTTTTATTTCTCAGTATCTCGAAGACTTGGTGGGCAAGGACTTGGGCTGGGATATTTATGCGCGGGTATTTTTTTATTTTGCACTCACCCTCACGCCCATGACCTTTCCCTTGGCTACCTTGCTGGCGGCTTTGATGGCTTTTGGCAACTTGGGCGAGCATAGCGAACTGACCGCAATCAAAGGCTCTGGCGTTTCGCTGTTGCGTATTTTGTTTCCCATTAGTTTTTTTGCTGTCGTTATTTCCATCATGGCGTTTCTGATTAACAACTACGTAGTTCCCGAAGCAAACTTGCGCGCATACAGCCTCATTTACGACATCAAACAAAAAAAACCCGCTTTGGAGTTCAAAGAAGGCGGTTTTTATAATGATTTGCCCAATCACCGCATCAGGATTGAGAAAAAAGACCGCGACGGTGGCAATGGCATTTACGGCGTAATGATTTATGACCATTCGTCCAAACTAGGCAATAAAGACCTCATTATAGCCGATACGGGCAAGATGTACACCATTTTGGACAACAATTACTTGGTGATGGAACTGCAAACAGGTGCGCGCTTTTCCGAACCCAGCACTGACAATACGTATAAACGCGAGTTTGTCCGCGACAATTTTACCAAAGCCAAATTCGTTTTTTCCTTAGAGGCGTTGGGCATGAACCGCACGCCAGAGGAACTGTTTAAATCGCATCGCGTGATGATGACCGTTTCCGAACTCAAAACAACCGCAGATTCACTGCTGAAGGAATCGTCCAAACAGTTAGTAAATGTACCTTTTGCCTCCAAATCGTATTATGACTATCAGTTTTCTAACACAGTTTTCACCCCCGATACGCTACGCAAAATAGGTTTGGACACCCTGCCTACGCGCTATGCTGACTTCAAAAAAGTGATTAATCCTGAAGACATGGCAATGTACTTGGACAAGGCAATCAACAAAACGCGCAACCTGAAAAACTTGGTCGTTTCCTCGCGCGAGCGCATGGACATGATGGAGAAAGACGAACGCACCTATCGGCTGGCAATGTTCCAAAAAATCACTTTTTCAGTTGCCTGTTTCATCATGTTTTTGATAGGTGCGCCTTTGGGTGCTATCATCAAAAAAGGCGGTTTTGGCTTGCCTGTACTTATTTCTATCATCTTTTTTATCTTGTTTTACGTACTGACCATTACAGGTGAAAAATACGCCAAAGAAGAAGTTACAGGCGTACCAGAGGGCGCGTGGATGGCAAACTTTATTTTGTGTTTGTTTGGCTTGTTTTTCCTGCGCCAAGCACGCAACGATTCACGATTATTTGATGCAGATGTTTATTATATTTTCTTTCAAAATTTGAAGCAAAAATATTTAAAAACTCGCAAATCAGTGTAATTCAGTAGCTTAAAAAGGCTTTTTACTCACTCTTTATTGTGGCACGCGTATTGTAATTAGGTTAAAGATTAAAAAAACTACACCACTGGACATGAAGAGTAAATTATCGACAAAGAATAAGCTACAAGCACCTATCAAAACTCCACCGCTACGTGTTTCAAGAGCCACTTGTTCTATTCTTTACATTATCATTTTGTTTTATATTTTCCAGACCTTTGTGATAGATACTTTTTCTATCCCCAGCTCGTCTATGGAAAGTACGCTTATCAAAGGCGACCAAGTGATTTGTAGTAATTTACACTACGGAAAACGCTTTCTTTTTCCGTTTCAAATTCCTCTGTTTTATAAAGACAAAAATGCCATTTACCACCAGCTTTTTCCCGATTATTTCAGGCTGTGGGGATTGGGTGAGGTAAAGCGAAATGATATGCTCGTTTTTAATTTTCCTGTGGATACCGAACACTCCATCGCGCAGAAAAAGCACTTTATCAAGCGTTGTGTGGCGATTCCTGCTGACACGTTTGAGATTAGAGATAAAAAAATATACATCAACAATACGCTTTTGGAAGAGCCTTATCAGCCCAAATTTACTTTTTTGATTAAAACCAAAGCCTACATAGACGAGCAGGTTTTCACCCAGTTTGACATCAAAGAGGTCAGCCGAAAAAGCTATGGCTACATGATTTATGCTTCGGACGCAAAAGCAAAAAAATTGGCAACTGCCTTGCGCTCAGTTGCTATCGTACAGCCTAACGTTCACCCCAAAGGCATGAAAGGCACGTACATTCACCCGCCTGCTGCCGCTTTTCGTTGGAATAGGGATAACTTTGGCAAGCTACTGATTCCATACAAAAACCTCACTATCCAGACTACGCCCGAAAATCTGGCACTGTACCAACAAATTATTTTGAACTACGAGGGGCTGAAAGACGTAAAAATAGAGAATAAACGCCTTTTTATTGGCGGCAAGGAGTTTTTCCAATACACTTTTCAGCAAAATTATTACTTCACGCTGGGCGACAACCGCCACAATTCTTACGATTCTCGCTTTTGGGGACTTGTTCCCGAAGACCACATTGTGGGCAAGCCCATGATGGTCGGCTATTCTTACCACCACGAGGATGGTGTTTTCAGTATTCGCTGGGACAGGGTGCTGAAATGGGTCTATTAAAGTAGTAGTCAGCATTTGGCAGATAGTATTATCACAAAATTATAGCAGTAACTTCAGAAAATATCAAATAATTTTGGTAATTTCGCTTTCTTATTTCGTTCTATTCAATCATTTTAACGCTTAAACTCATTGATAATGAAACCTTTTCAGGCAAATTTGATACTTGCTGTCCTCGCCTTAGTTTTTGGGATATGGTCTTATTTTTCCTCAGAAACACCCTCGTTTACTGCCTTGATTCCTTCCATTTTTGGGGCGGTATTGTTGGCTTGCCACAATGGGATAAAGACTGAAAATAAGGTAATCGCGCACGTGGCGGTGGTACTCACACTGGTTTTTGTACTTTCTCTTTTTATGCCCTTAAAAGGCTCACTTGACCGCGGCAATATGCTGGCGGTTGGTCGCATCGTCCTCATGCTTTTGGCAGGCATTTTTGCTATGGTGCTGTATATCAAGAGTTTCAGAGATGCACGCATCAAAAGGGAAGCAGCAGCAAAGAAAAATAGCTAATCAAAAACCAGTTTTAAAACTCAATTTTAGCCAACAATAAAATCTCACATCATTCATTTGTTGTGAGATTTTATTTTTTATTTGTTTTACAGTTTTAAGCATTTAGCTCAAAAATAGCCTCGATTTCCACAGGAATATTATCAGGCAAAGAACCCATACCCACTGCACTACGCACGCCCACGCCTCTATGTTCTCCCCAAATCTGAGCAAAAAGTTCGCTGCACCCATTAATTACATAAGGATGCCGTTCAAAATCAGGCGTAGCATTGACCATGCCTAAGACCTTGATTACCCGATGGATACGATTAAAACTACCCAAATTTGCCTTCAAAGTGGCTAAGATAGCCAAGCCAACTTGCCTTGCGGCTAATTTGGCTTCGTCCATGTCCATATCCTGCCCTACCTTGCCAATAATCAGCGAGCCGTCAGTCTTGAAAGTGCCATGTCCTGAAACGTAGGCTAAATTGCCCACTATCAAAAATGGTTTATACACGCCCAAAGGCTTGGGGGCGGGCGGCAAGGCGAGGTTCAATTTCTCAAAATTTTCGTCTGGATTCATCATTTTATTATTTTTGTATGTAAACCAAAATTAATAAAAAAAGTAATTCCTTTCACTTTTCACCCCAAATTTCATCATTTTGTTGGAAGCAAAAAAATTGATAATTTCCTCTCTCAATCCTCTTTCCACAGTTTCTTGTGGATACGATAACCTATAATCCTAAAAATATAGAGGAAAGAACCTTGGTTTTCATCTCCTCTTTTCCTACCTTTTTCACGCATTTCCAAATAAACGGGATTGGATTGCCCAATATATAAATCGTAATTTTTGTTATCGTAAGGCTTGCTGATGGTACACCAGAATACGTTACTTGTATCAGGGTAGGCTATTAAAAATTTAGCAGTATCATACTTTGACTTTTCTAAACTATTATCAATCAATATTTTACCTCCATAACCTTCTATCATTTTCACTACTTGCATACTATCATAATGAGGCAATTTGATTAAAGTATAAAAACTATTCGCATATTCAAAGACGCAATCACTTTCGTTTGTTTTCTCATCAATAGTAATGCAATCATAGGACAAACCATAATAAATGAGGGTGTCGTTTACTTCTTTACCAAGTAAATGTCCATGTTCAGGGAGTTTTTTATATCCTGCTTCTTCCAAAGCCTCATCTGTAACTTCCCAATTTGCGCCAAAAGGGTGAAAAATAGGCTTTTCTCGCTCCTTTTTCCAGAGATAGAGAAAGGAAGTACAAACCATAAAAAGAGCAGCAAAAGCGATTTTTTTGAGTGGTATCATCTACAAAAATGGTTATTTCATAAAATTAAGACTATTCTTTCTACTTTTCACCCCAAATTTCATAATTTTGTTAGAAGCAAAATAGCAAAAACAACATGGAAGATATTTTTATTCAGAAAATACACATTGGCAAAGTCAGGCACTTAGAAAATATAGACATCAGCATAGATGACAAGGAACGCAAGCACCTCATCTTGACAGGCAAGAACGGAAGTGGGAAAACCTCTGTGTTAGAAGGTATTAGAGATTTTTTGAAGGCAGTGGAGAATGGAGAATTTAATAATTTTTCTAACTTGCAAAAACAAGTAGAGAAATATCAAAAAAATATAGATGAGTTAAATATAAAATTAAAAAATATTGATAAGCAAAGTGAAGATTATGGAAATACTCGATTTGAAATAAGTAATGAGGAACGAAATAGAGATAATTTTCAAAATATAATTGATAAATATACAAGTATGGTAACATTTGAAATAAGTGATGATACTTACTTGTATTACCATTATACACACAATAATTTTATTATTACGTTTTTTCCTGCCCAAAGAATTTTCAAACCCGTTATTCCCAAGAATGCAGAAAAAATCAATCTTCCCAAAGTAACGCAATTGTCTGACAGGTTAAACACTGTATTTATTAAGTATTTAGTTGATTTAGATTACAAATCATCAAGAGCATACAAAGACAAAGACCAAAAAACTATCCAAGAAATAGAAAATTGGTTTAGCACGTTTTCTTCTTTTCTAAAAATAATTTTTGGAGACGATAGCTTGGAAATCAAGTTTTATGAAAGCGAGCAAGGATACAATTTCCGAATTTATACAAAAGACAGAGAGCCTTTTGATTTGACTACACTTTCTGATGGTTATGCTTCTATTCTCAATCTTGTTACAGAACTCATTTTAAGAATGGAAAACAAGCAAGTCAAAAACTATGACGTTCAGGGCATTGTGCTGATTGACGAAATAGAAACACACCTACACATAGACCTACAAAAGAAAATTTTGCCTTTCCTGACTACTTTCTTCCCAAAAATCCAATTTATTGTAACTACACACTCACCTTTTGTGCTTAGTTCCATCTCCGATGCAGTGATTTTTGATTTGGAGAAGAAAATAAGAGTAGAAGATTTGAGTGCGTATGCAGTAGATGGGATTATAGAGGGGTATTTTGAGAGTGATAAATATTCCACTGAAATTAAGGAAAAAGTAGTACGCTATGAATCTCTATTGGCTTTGACTAATCCAAATATGTCTGAAAAAGAGGAAATATTGAGTTTAAGAAAATTACTCAAAGGCGTTTCTCCGCAACTTGCACCTGAATTAGCTGGTAAATTTTTGGATTTAGAACTATCAAGAGTAGGCAAATAACATGGTAAATTTTGAAAAATCTCAACCTGCGCCACCTTCTTTGGCAGTTGAAAAACTAAAATCTAATGGTACTTATCGCACACAAGAAGTAATCAAAACATTAGTCACTGATTTTAAGGATAAATGCTATTTGTGTGAGCAAAAAAAGCCTACCTCTATCAATATTGAGCATTTTATTCCTCATTTGGGTAGAAATATTGATTTAAAGTTTGATTGGAATAATTTATTTTGGGCTTGCGTACATTGCAATGGCTGTAAAAATGACTTCAATAAGCAATATCGTCATAAGCAAATACTTAATTGTACTAATCCAAATCATGAAGTTGTCAATTGGATAGTTTATCATCTTTCTTTTTTTCCAAAAGAAAATTTTAGTTTCCAAGCAAGAATAGTTGCAGATGATATTCAAGAGATAATAGAAAATACAGTAGAATTGCTCTACAAAATCTATAACAGTACCACACCAATCAGAACAGTCGAAGCCCTAAGTATAAGAGAAAAAGTGATTGAGGAAATGCTTGATTTTCAGTCAGATTTACGAGAATATTATTTGGAAGAGCTGACAGAAGATGAAAAAAACACTTACTTTCATAAAATTAGAAGGCTTCTCAGCAAGGAAAGCCCTTTTACTGCTTTCAAACGCTGGTATGTTTTAGAGAGAGAAACAATGAGAGAGGAATTTGAGCCTTATTTTGATTAGCATGAATGTATTTTTTCTCACTCTTCTTTCCACAGTTTCTTGCGGATATGATAACCTATAATCCTAAAAACATAGAAGAGAGAACTTTGGTTTTCATCTCCTCTTTCCCACCTTTTTTGGCGCATTTCGTCATTGATATTGTTACTTTGTGAAATATATAAATCGTAATTTTTGTCCTCACTATAAGGTTTGCTAATAGTACACCAAAATACATTACTTGTATCAGGGTAGGCTATCAAAAATTTAGCAACATAAAAGTCATCTTTTACCAAACTATCATCTCGAAGTATCTTTCCTCCATAACCTTCTATCATTTTCACTACTTGTATACTATCATAGTAGGGCAATTTGATTCGAGTATAAAAGCTATTTGCATATTCAAAGACGCAATCATTTTCATTTGTTTTCTCATCAATGGTGATACAATCATATTCTAAACAATAATAAATCAAAGTATCTCCGACCTTCTTACCAAGTGCAGCCACGTCCAGCCCTCCCTCAAAGACTTCAAAATTATACCCTGCTTCTTCCAAAGCCTCATCAGTAACCTCCCAGTTTACGCCAAAAGGGTGAAAAATAGGCTTTTCTCGCTCCTTTTTCCAAAGATAGAGGAAGGAAGCGCAAACCATAAAAAGGGCAACAAAGGCGATTTTTTTGAGTGGTATATGTATTCGTTTCATTTTTTTAGCTGATAATTTACGTTAAACTTTTGACAAAAAATGTTATTAAGTAGAAAATATAGTGTTTATCTATGAATTTTAAAGACTATTATTTTACTAAACTATTTAATGTAATGATTTTCAAATACTTACTTATCATTTGTTTTGCATTTTTGCTCCATTTCTCAGCCCAAAGTCAGGTTTTGTTGCCTTTTTACAAAAATAATAAAATTGGCTGTGTAGATACAGCAGGCAGGGTTTTGATTCCCGCCAAGTTCAACGGCTTGGGCGATTTTGCGGACGGGCTTGCGCCTGCACGCATAGAAGGGCATTATGGTTTCATCAACCCACAGGGCAGCTACGTACTTCCTGCGATTTACGATTACGCAGAACCCTTTGCTGAGGGCTTTGCAAAAGTATGGATAAATGGTAAGTTATTGATAATTAACACCAAAGGAGAAAAACAAAAACAGTTTAAAAAATATGATTTTATAGAAAATTTCAAAGAGGGTTTAGCAATTGTCCGTTCCAAAGGGAAATATGGTTTGGTTGATAAAGAAGGAAAAGAGGTTTTAAAACCTATCTACCTCAGCATTTCGGATTTTTCGGAGGGGAGTGCGGTGGTAAGTAAGTTTATAAAAAAAAGAAATTCTGAAAATTTTTCAATGATTGATAGAAAAGGAAATTTTTTAATACCATTCAACAAGTATTTTCTTATAAATTCGTTCAAAAATAGTTATGCGTATGCGTGGCGTGATTCATCTATTATATCTCAGAATAAAGTTTCTAAGTCTTCGTATGAGTGTATCATAGATGTAAATGGAAAAGAACTTGGAGCAATAAAATTGGGAGATAGTCTAAGAATAGATACATATTCAGGAGAAATTAATATGAATAAACAATCAATTGTTGTGTCTTTCTCTCGCACAGATATAAATGAGAATAGAATTGATTATCAAATAATTATGGATAGTACGTTTAAAATTATAATAGATAATCCTTCATACAAAAAATAAGCCCAATACGATATGAAAAAGCATTGGTGCTATTTGAATCAGAAAAATTGAAAGGTATCATTAGTCAGGAACTTGGAATTGTAGATACACAAGGCAATCTGTTGAAAGGTAAATATTATGATATGTTAATTCATGGAAACACCTTAAAGTCATTTGACGATAATGGATTGGCTATTGTGAGGAAAAACGGACTTTGGGGAGTGATAGATACCACAGGAAATTTTGTAATAGAGCCTCAGTTTGATGAAGTTGATGACACAGGTTTTCAAAATGATTTTTTGATAGTACAGCAAGATAAAGAAACAGCAGAAGGGCTTAGAAATCAGGCTAACATAATCCCTGAAAGTGAATCTGACACCATTTATTCTTATTTTTCAGGCGAAGAAGAAACATTAATAACTGCTCATCATAGAACACATATTGACACAATTACAGGAGAATTAAGGGAGAAACTATTAAAAGAGATGGAAGAATGGAACAAGTTTAATGACTCTATACTTCATGCTCCAAGACATAAAGTAGAAAGTCCAAAAGAATATTACGGCATTATCCACAAATCAGGGAAATGGGTAGCAAAACCGCAATTTTCTTTCATAAGTAATACCAAGATTCCCAATATTTGGTTTGTACAAACGGATAGTATCTATGGTTATCTGAATGACAGAGGGGAATATATTTGGAAAAACCAATATGAGAAAAATGAAAAATTAGATACCTTAGACATTGATTATAAGGATAATGCCTCTTATATTGCCTATTCTTTTCCTGTTTCAGAAAATGATGAGTCAGAAGGAAAATATGAGGAAGGATACAACGGCTGGTCAAGGTCATCTAATATGTATAAAACTATTGATTTTCAGGCAGTTGATAATAAGTTAGAACTTTCAGTACAAAACAATCAATTGGACACAAGCAATCACTACATTGCCTCTTATAAAGTTTCCCTAAGCAACACCACCCAAGATACTACTTGGCTTGATGCACAGGATAGTCGCCTGTATATCAGCTTACAAGCAAGAGATAGAAAAGGAAAATGGATAACCATTCAAGATTATCCAAGTAGCTCATGTGGCAATAGTTATCACACACTTTTTTTACCCCCCAAATCGTATTGGAATTTTTCATGTCCAATTTTCAAAGGTAGCATGAAAACCCAATTTCGCCTTGCCCTACAAGCCAAGAAGGGTAAAGAAAGTAGAAAAAATCAATTGGTTTACAGCAATACTTTTGAGGGATACATAAATCCTGCACAGTTTTGGCGAATCAATCGGTCGTTTTCTAATAATCTGATGAGTCCTTATTAATTTTCTTTTTCTCTTTTTCACCTCAATTATTTCTTCATTTCAAAAAAAATCGTTAAATTTGTGGATTGAATAGTTTGATAGTTATAATAGTTGAATAGCTAAAAAAACTATCTAACTATTCTACTATTCAACTATTTCTGAATCTAATACATAACTCTGAAAATGTCGTCATTAGCAAAGACTTATAACCCCAAAGAGGTAGAAGACAAGTGGTACGCCTACTGGCTCGAGAAAAAGTTTTTTTCATCAAAACCCAATCCTGACAAGCAGCCCTACACGATTGTGATTCCCCCGCCTAACGTTACAGGCGTGTTGCACATGGGACACATGCTTAACAATACGATTCAGGACATCTTGATTCGCAAGGCACGTATGGAGGGCAAAGAGGCTTGCTGGGTGCCAGGAACTGACCATGCGTCTATCGCTACGGAGGCAAAAGTGGTGCAGATGCTCAAAGAAAAGGGCATTGAGAAAAAGGACATTTCTCGTGAGGAGTTTTTGAAGTACGCTTGGGAGTGGAAGGAAAAGTACGGCGGCATTATCTTGGAGCAGTTGAAAAAATTGGGTGCTTCCTGCGATTGGGACAGAACTCGCTTTACGATGGAAGAGGCTCTTTCTGAGCAAGTTATCAAAGTTTTTGTCGACCTATACCGCAAAGGACATATCTATCGTGGCGCAAGAATGATTAACTGGGACCCGCAAGGGAAAACTGCCCTTTCTGATGATGAGGTAAACTACAAGGAAACCAAGTCAAAACTTTATTACGTTAGATACAAAGTTAAAAATGAAGAAGACCTGACAGGTCTTCAAAACATGACACGTTTAGATGATGAATATGTTATCATCGCCACACAACGCCCTGAAACCATCATGGGCGATACGGCAGTTTGCGTAAACCCCAATGACGAACGCTATAAACACCTCAAAGGCAAGAAGATAATTGTTCCTTTGGTAAATCGTGAAGTGCCTGTGATTTTTGATGAGTATGTAGATATTGCTTTTGGAACGGGGGCATTGAAAGTTACGCCCGCACACGACATCAACGACTACAATTTGGGGTTGAAACACAACTTGGAAGTGATTGATACACTGAATGATGACGGAACTTTGAGTGAGGCAGCGCAAGTTTTTGTAGGGACGGAACGTTTCAAGGCACGTAAATTAGTTGCCAAAGAATTAGAGGAAAAGGGTTTGATTGTGAAAATAGATGAATATACGACCAATATTGGCTATTCGGAGCGCACAGATGCCGTAGTAGAGCCACGAATTTCTACGCAATGGTTTGTAAAAATGACAGATTTGACCAAACCTGCCTTAGAAAATGTGATGAACGACAACATCAAATTGCACCCGCCCAAGTTCAAAAATATGTACCGTTCTTGGATGGAAAACGTGCGTGATTGGTGTATTTCTCGCCAGCTTTGGTGGGGACACAGAATCCCTGCGTGGTACTTGCCCGATGGTACTTTCGTAGTTGCCCACAGTGTAGCAGAGGCTTTGGCATTAGCACACCAAAAAGAACAATTTAGCAATTTAACCATTGAACAATTAACCCAAGACGAAGACGTTTTAGATACTTGGTTTTCTTCTGGGCTTTGGCCTATTGCCGTTTTTGATGGGCTGCTAAATCCTGATAATGAAGATATTAACTACTACTACCCCACTAACGATTTGGTAACTGCACCCGAAATTTTGTTTTTCTGGGTGGCACGCATGATTTTGTTTGGGTATGAGTACAAAAAAGACAAGCCTTATTCCAATGTCTATCTCACTGGTATTGTGAGAGATAAGCAAGGCAGAAAAATGTCTAAATCTTTGGGCAATTCGCCTGACCCAATCGAACTCATGGAAAAATATGGGGCAGACGGTGTGAGAACAGGTATGCTTTTTAGCTCACCTGCGGGTAACGACTTGCTTTTTGACGAAAAACTATGCGAACAAGGGCGCAATTTTACCAATAAAATATGGAACGCATTTAGGCTTGTTCAGGGCTGGCAAGTGATTGATACAGAGGAAGAAGACACAGGCAATGCCATTGCTATCAAATGGTTTGAGGCACGCATGAACGATGCCCTCATTCAGTTAGAAGAGCATTATACCAATTATCGTATGTCAGATGCGCTCATGACCGTTTACAAGCTGGTGTGGGACGACTTCTGCTCGTGGTATTTGGAGATGATAAAGCCTGAATATCAGGGAGAGGGCAAACCTTCTTTGATAGACAAAGCGACTTACGAGGCTACGATTTCTTTCTTTGAAAATGTACTAAAAATAGTTCACCCTTTCATGCCTTTTATCACCGAAGAACTTTGGCACGCATTGAAGGAAAGAACTGAAAATGAGTGCATTATCGTAGCGGAATATCCACAACCGAAGAAACAATACGTTGCTTTCGAAAAAATCATTAGTGAAGGGGAAATTGCTTTTGACATCGTGCGCCAAATCAGGGAGATGCGAAACAGCAAAGGAATGTCGCCCAAAGAGGAAGTAATCCTTTACATTAAAACGCAAAGCAAGGCAATTTACAATCGTTTCAAGCCGATTATCAGGAAGTTAGCAAACCTTTCCGCCATTAGCTTTACGTCCCAAAGTATGCCTAAGTCCTTCAACTTCGTAGTGAAAGGTGATGAGTTTTTTATCCCTCTCAAAATCAATGTGGCAGAAGAAAGAGCAAGGATAGAAAAGGAACTTGAATACAACGAAGGCTTCTTGGAGTCAGTAAACAAGAAACTAAGCAACGAAAAGTTTGTGCAGAACGCCAAGCCCGAAATCATCGCCACCGAGCGCAACAAAAAAGCAGACGCAGAAGCAAAAATCAAAGCCCTGAAAAAAGCTTTGGAGGGGTTGAAGTAGAGGGGGAGTAATAGCTTTCCTTGAACTGCATCAAGGAAAGCTATCAGTTAATCATATAAACTAATTTTTTATGATAAGTAGAAAAGAAAAAATATACAGCAGTTTATTAATTTGTTTTATCTGTTGTTTGATTTATAGCAATATTCATAACCATGGATATGTATTAGATGATGACCTATCTATTACACATAACACATTTGTACATAAAGGCTTTGCTGGGTTAAAAGATATATTTACATCAAGATTGTGGGACGGATATAATGTAGAAACAAATATCAAAGCCTATCGTCCTATTACTATTGCTTCTTTTGCGATTGAATACCAGTTTTTTAAATTAAATCCGAAAGCAAGTCATACCATCAATATTGGTATTTACGCGCTACTCTGTGTATTTATTTATATTACATTTTTGACATTATTCAAAAATAAATATCCTTTTCTTCCATTATTAATTGCCTTGATTTTTGCGATTCACCCTATTCATACAGAAGTTGTCTGCAATCTGAAAAGTCGTGATGAGTTATTATCTTTGACATTTGCTGTAATAGCTATGTATAATTGGATACAGTTTATAGAAACGAAGCGATTGTGGCAGTATATTTTAGCAGTATTTTTGTATCTTTTATCCCTTCTTTCCAAAGAAACTTCTGTATGTTTTTTAGCAATTATGCCTTTTACAGCCTACTATTTTTTAAATGTGAAATGGAAAAAAATATCTATTCAAATGCTCCCATTTATATTGGTATTTTTATGTTTTCTTGTAGTTAGGGCTTGGGTTTTTTCCAAATATGGGGATAAGTTTGTAGCAATTACTCACTTACAAAACCCTTTGCTACTTGCTACCAATTTTAGTGAAGCGAATGGTACAAAGTTATATCTATTAGGCAAATATTTACAATTACTTTTTATTCCTTACAATCTCACTTTTTCTTACTTTTATAACGATATTCCCATAATAAAGCTTTTCCATTGGCAGGCAATTATTTCACTCTCTGCCTATCTAATGATAGCATATTTCATTTGGCGCAATTTCTCAAAACAGAATATCGCTGTTTATGGAGCATTATTTTATTTACTTGGTATTTTTTTATTTTCTCATATAGCGATTCCTTTTGGTAATGCAATGGGTGAAAGATTAGTTTTTACAGCTTCATTAGGGTACTGCATTAGCATAAGTTATTTATTTTATTCTTTTCTAAATGTTCCTTCTTTACCCACATTCAAGTCATTTTTTAAATTAAATTTCACCCAATCAAAATCTGCTATTGCACTATCTATTTTGATAATTTGCTTTTTTGCATATAGTATCAAAACATACAGCAGAAATTTAGCATGGAAAGATAAACTTACTTTATATAAAACAGATGTCATCACCTCCCCCAATAGCCATATCGCCAATCGTCATCTTGCACGTACTTATTATGTTGAGTTAAAGCAAAATCCAGCAAGAAAACAAGAAGTTTTACCTCTGGCTCTACATCATTTTCAAAAAATAACAGAAATAGCCCCTGATGATATTGCTATGTGGGAAATGTATGGGTGGGTTTTATTAGAAAACAATGATATGAAAAAAGCAGAATTATGTTTTAAAGAAGCCATTACACGCTATAATCATCAAAAAAATATTGGATTTACAGGGAGTGTAAATTACATAGAACAGCAAAATTTAGATTGGGAAAGAATCTATCAGACTTCCCTTTGCCCAATATATCCACATATTTCGTATTTACATAGGCAAATAGGCATCAACTACTTGCTTACAAAACATTATAACGAAGCCTTAACTTATTTGCAAAGTGCCTATAAAGAATTTAATACAGTAAAAGAGAAAGAGATGATAAATAATGACTTGGGCATTCTTTATTTGAATGGTCAGAAACCTCAAGAGGCATTGTCTTTCTTTCTCCAAGCATATCAAATAAATCCTAATAGTTCTTTGATTAATGGTAATATTGGCATTTGCTATGCCCAACTTGATAAGTTACCAGAATCTGCTGTTTATTTTACACAAGCATATCAACAAGATAGAGCTAATATTCAGATAGTTAATTATTTAGTACAGGTTTATAAAAAATTAGGAGACTCTGCTAAATATCAATATTATCTGCAGATATACCAACAACTCAATAAATAACAAGACATTAAAAAACCCAAAAAATATATAATCCCTAATCCATTTTTTTGTATATCTTGCATCTAAAACATACAGGAAAATGAAAAATCTATGCTTTATTTTTGCCTTGCTTTGGGTAGCCCAGCCCATTTTTGCCCAAACCTCAAGCCCCAAAACCTACTGTAATCCGATGGACATCGATTACAAGTACAATTTTGAGCAACTGAACGACAGCATCTCGTATCGGTCTGGTGCTGACCCAGTTATCATTAATCACAAGGGCGAGTATTACCTTTTTGTTACCATTTCTGGCGGTTGGTGGCACTCTAAGGATTTGTTGGCATGGAAGTACATCGTCCCTGACAAGTGGCCGATGGAAGATATGTGCGCGCCTGCCGCGCTTTCGGTGCGCGATACCTTGTATTTGTTCCAATCGACCTTTGAGCAACGTCCCATTTTTTATAGCCTCGAACCCGAAAAAGGAAAATTACTTTTTTACAATCGGTGGTTGCCCCGATTGCCGCCTTTGATAGGACCTTGGGACCCTGCACTTTTCCATGACGAGGATACTGACCGTTGGTTTATGTACTGGGGTTCGTCCAACACCTACCCGCTTTTTGGGGCAGAACTGGACAAGCGCAAAAGGCTCACTTACAAAGACCTAAATGCCTACAAAGGCTTGATTTATTTAGACCCCAAAAATCATGGCTGGGAACGTTTTGGACGCAATCACCGCGATACCATCAGACCCTTTACGGAGGGCGCATGGATGACCAAGCACAAAGGCAAGTATTTTCTCCAATACGGCGCGCCAGGCACAGAATATAATGTTTATGCCAACGGAACGTACGTCAGCGATGACCCATTAGAAGGCTTCAAATATGCGCCTTACAACCCCATTTCCTACAAACCTGGTGGATTTATGACAGGTGCGGGGCATGGCAATACTTTCCAAGACAATCATGGGAATTATTGGAATACTGGCACGCCTTGGATTGCGGTAAACTGGAACTTCGAACGCCGAATCGCCATGTTTCCTACGGGTTTTGATAAAGATAACCAAATGTTTGCCAATACTCGTTTTGGTGATTTTCCGCACTATCTCCCCACCAAAAAATGGACAAACAAAGACGAATTATTTACAGGCTGGATGTTACTTTCCTACAAAAAAACGGTAACAGCCTCCTCCGCCAAAGATACGTTTGATACGCAAAAACTTACAGACGAAAACCCACGTACTTTTTGGGTGGCAAAGCAAAACAAAGCAGGTGAAAACCTTGTCATGGACTTGAAGGAAATCTTTGAGGTTAAGGCTTTTCAAATCAATTATACAGATTACAAATCCAATATTTATGACAATATTCCTGAAAAAGTTTATACTCAATTCAAACTTTTTCACTCGCTGGACGGAAAAAATTGGACACTCGCTACTGACCTGACCACCCAAGCGAAGCGCGACCGCCCCTGCGCCTATATAGCCTTAGAAAAACCTGTCAAAGCGCGCTACATCAAGTACGAACACGTGTACGTAGCCTCGCCCCAGTTGGCAATCAGCGACTTTCGCGTGTTTGGCAATGGCGCAGGCAAAGCTCCAAAAACACCCACCAAACTGACCGTAAAGCGAGATACTGACGAAAGAAATGCGTTTATTACTTGGGAAAAAGTACCCAATGCCGTCGGCTACAATATCCTGTGGGGAATCGCCAAAGACAAGCTCTACCAAACCTACCAAATTTGGAATGACGAACCCAACACCTTAGAATTGAGGGCATTAACTGTGGGTCAAAAATATTATTTTGCTATCGAGGCTTTTAACGAACATGGCGTTTCAGTAGCAAGTGAGGTCGTAGGCGAAAGGTAAAATAAGCACCATGCCAACTTTCCTACAAAAAATTGTTAGGCAATCAAATCTTGTAGAGGCAACCGTTTTGTAGAACAATAAAAAAATGGTATATTTGTAAAAAATGATATTTTTGATATGATTTACGACAACCACAACAGACCCATCAATTATCTAAGGCTTTCAGTTACAGACCGTTGCAATTTGCGATGCTTTTACTGTATGCCCGAAGAAGGGATTAACTATCTGCCTAAGAAAGAGCTACTTAGCTATGAAGAAATGGAACGTTTGGTGCGTGTCATGTCTGAGCTTGGATTGAGCAAAGTTCGAATCACTGGCGGAGAGCCTTTTGTGAGGCGAGATTTGATGGATTTTTTGTGGAAAATCAGTGAAATGAGTGGTGTAGAGCAAATTCACCTCACCACCAATGGCGTGCTGACTGCGCCCCTCGTGCCTCAGCTCAAAGCCATTGGCATCAAATCCGTCAATCTGAGCATTGATACCTTAGACCGAGAAAACTTTAAAAAAATTACGCGCCGCGACGAACTTCCCAAAGTATTGGACTGCTTAGAGCAACTCCTCAAACATGATATAGCGGTGAAAATCAATGCAGTAGTGATGGAAGGCAAAAATATTGATGACCTTGTTCCTTTGGCAGAACTCTCTAAAAATGCGCCTATTGATGTTCGTTTTATCGAGGAAATGCCTTTCAACGGTGAGGGAAATCACTATCCTACCCTGCACTGGACGCACAAAAAAATAGTCGATTTGCTCAAATCGGCATACCCCGAAATCTATAAAATCACAGATGCTGAAAACTCCACTTCTTATAACTATCAGATTCCCAACTACAAAGGCTCAGTGGGCGTAATTGCAGCTTTTACGCGTTCGTTTTGTGGGACGTGTAATCGAATCAGGGTTACAGCGCAGGGAATTTTGAAAACCTGCCTTTATGATGAAGGTGTGCTGGACATCAAAAAACTCATGCGCGAGGGCAAAGATGATGGACAAATTAAGGCTACACTACTTGATGCCTTCCGCCATAGGGCAAAAGACGGCTATGAGGCAGAGCAAAAACGCACTACCAGCATCGCCGTCATGGAATCTATGTCCACCATTGGGGGGTAGTTTTACTCCATTGCCCTCATTACTTTGCCGTATTCGCTATCAGAACTGATGGTTTTGGCAACTTTGAGGTAGGTATTTTTGACCTTCTCGCTTCGCGGCATTTTTCTGCCAATCTGCACCAATACATTACTTTTCTCGAAATCAGAATCCATTTTTGAGGTAGCATCGATGAGGCTAATCCATTGCTCATCTGATTTTATATCTTTGTCTATCAGCCTTTTAAGTACATTGGCTTGCTCAAAATCAGACCCCATGTCACTGACCAAACCCAATAGTTTATCAAAACTTTCTCCCGCAAAAACTCCCTTTTCCATCAAATATTTCAATACATTTGCCCTTTCAAAATCTGAATTAATTTCATTGATAACGGTCAGCGTTTCATTGAATTGACTTTCGGAAAGCGACGCATCTCCCAGTGCATTTTTCAAGACATTCGCCTTTTCGAAATCAGAGTGAATCGTGGCGATTGTTTTGAGGACTTCGGAATACTGCACCCCAGAAATTTTATTGTTTTTCAATACACTTTTTAGAATATTTGCCTTTTCAAAATCTGAATGAATAGAGTTTGTCGCACGCATTACTTGTATAAACTGGTCATTATTAAGCGATTGCTTCAACATATTTTTGAGCGCATTTGCCTTTTCAAAGTCCGAGTTGATGTCTGCCACTGCGTCCAAATAAGCCTTTGCTGTTTGCGGATTTTTCAGGTATTCAGCAGAAAATTTGCCGAGTAATTTAGCTTTTTCAAAATCAGAGTGTACCATTTTACCTATTTTTTGAGCAATTTCTGTCATTTGATTTTCAGAAATTCCACTGCTCGATAGCAAGTAATCCAAGTAAATACTCTTGACAAAATCGCTTTGTAAATCTTCCACTTCGCTGATTACAGCACTCACGCCGCCTTTTTTGTAGATACGCGCCACCCTGTTTTCAGCATCAATGCCGTAGCCTATCATTTCTTTGATTGCCGTAGCCAAGAATTTTTTGCCACTTTCATTAAAAGGCAATTTTTCGCCGTCATCATACAATTCGTAGGTGATTTCGCCTCTGGAATTGCTCTCCGCGATGATTTTTTTGCCATTTTTCTTGTATTTCAAATAGCCATTGGGCGAAAGGCTTTGGATTGCTGTTTCGTCTTCGTTAAAAACTATTTTTCCTTCATACTCAATTTTGAGGGAAATGCCATCATTGACAAAAGTCATGCTTCTGCTATTTCTCCCTTCGATGTCAGAAGTCATCGAATACGAAGAAGAGGAACTTCTATGCTCTCTCTTTTGCGCCCAAGGTGCGCTGTGAACCAAAATCACAAGCGTTAGCGCGCAGAAAATGGTAAAGATAAGTTTTTTCATGTGTTTTGAATTTTTTTGGTTAGTCTGATGAACTAAGCTGTTGCAAAGTTTTTTTTATTATACCAAAATAAAAGATGAAATGCGTATAAACTTCAACCTCTCCCCTACCCCCTCCAAAGGGGGAAAACAGCATTTCTGTATTTTCTCCCCCTTGTAGGGCGCAGTACAACTGGGGTAATGGGAAGTAGTGTTTTTTATGCAAAAAAAATCCATTTTGGTATAATTTTCTTTATCAATTTCAAAGATAATACCAAAAACACAATCAATTCATTATCAAATAGTTAAAGCTAATTATGGGGTAGTTATTTGTTCATTTTCGGATAAAAATGTACGGAAATGGGAATTAAGATTTAGTTTTTGAAATCTAAAAAGATACTATAAAAATAGAAGAGTATCAAATCTTGTAACAGCAAGGTGCTGAAAAGACTTAATACTCTTTGCTATTATCTTAGTTTCGCCCCCACAGTGGAACTGCTAACAAGACTTTTTCATGCTGTTTTTACTAATCAAGCAGCTACACAAAATTAGTTTGTATCATAATTATTATATAAAACATTGGCTATCAATTAATTGAGCTAACTCATAATTTATAACTCATAACTACTTAAAGCATTGTATTCCAATTATACATCAACCCTTGCGTACCTTGCATTTTTCTCGATAAAGGCACGTCTTGGCGCGACTTCATCACCCATGAGCATTGAGAAAAGATGGTCAGCTTCGGCGGCAGACTCGATATCTACGCGTTTCAAACTGCGCTGTTCGGGGTTCATGGTGGTTTCCCAAAGTTGTTCGGGGTTCATCTCGCCCAGACCTTTGTAGCGTTGGATATTTACGCTGTCATCTTTGCCTCCACCCATACGCATTACGGCTTGCTCTCGCTGAATTTCTGTCCAGCAATATTCCTGTTGC